>JAITEZ010000400.1 GCA_031281735.1 Deltaproteobacteria bacterium
CCTGACGGCGCGGCCCCCGAGGCGCGCGCGCTCCGATCCCCCGCACGGGCCGGTGTTGGGATCCCGCCGCCCGGCCCGGGCGCCTGAAACCCGCAGGCCGCCCGGCGGCGCGGCGGAGACTCCCCGCCGGGACGCCGGGCGGCCCGGGTCGTGTCGCGCTCAGCCGCCCCCGGCGCCTGTCCTGCCGGGGGCGGCGAGGCTCCTCACGGAGGCGGGCCGCCGGGCGGGCCTCCCTGGCCCGCCCGGCCGGCGCCCGGCCGTCCTACTTGTTGGGATCCTTCGCCTCCTTGGCCTTGACCTCGGGCTCGAGGGCCTTCAGGTGCTCGACGTAGATGTCGGCCCAGGAGTCCAGGGAGCCCAGCCCCATGAGGTGGGAGTTCACGGTGAAGCCGGCGGCCTTGAAGATGCTTGCCCAGGAGTCGTCCTCGGGGCCGGCCATGTCGTTGCGGGCGTGGTCGCCCGCCACCACCATGAAGGGCGCCAGGAGCACGCTCTGGGGGGAGCCGGGTGCCTTCTGGATGGCCGCGACGACGTCCGGCGCGTGCGGCGGGGACTCCACGGTGCCGATGTAGATCTGCGGGCCGTAGGCCTTCCGGAGCGCGGCCTCGACCTTGCCGTAGATCTTCTGGGTGAGGTGCTCGTTGCCATGGCCCATGAGCACGAGGATGGAGCCAGAGTCCTTGGCCTGCTGCGCCAGAGACGCGAGGGCCTTGACCGCGCGGTCGATGAACTTGGGCTGGCCGTCGCCGGTCCCCAGGGCGGGGTCGCCCAGGCCAATCCAGGGGAAGGGCTTGAGGACGGGCTTCACGGTGTTGTACTTGTCCAGGGCCTCGACCAGCCTGGCGAGATCGGTGTACTCCTCGCCGTCGGAAACGTGGAGGGACTGCACGAGCACGAGCCGCGCGCCGTTCTCCTGGATCTTGGCGAGGACCGTGAGGGCGTTGTTCACCTCGTAGATCTCGGGCGGGAGGGAGGGGTTGGCCTTCTTGAAGGCGGCATCGTTGGCCCTCTCATGCCAGATGTCCCTGATGATGTTGGAGGTGAAGGCGAGATGCACGTCGTAGCCGGGGAAGGCCGCCTGCACCTTCCGCTGGATATTGAGTATGGAGTCGACCGCCTCGACCTCGGTGGTGCCGAAGGCCGCGAGCACGATGGCGGGCTTCTGCGGCTTCCTCTCGAAGGCGCCCGCGTCCGTGGCCGCGAGCGCGACCAGGGCGAAGGCGGCCAGGACCGCGACGGACAGTAGAGCGGGAATCATGCTTAAGTCTCTCCTCATAAGACGATTCTTCACCGGATTGTCTCTCGTCATGTTGTTACGGCACCTCTCGGCCGGTCAGGCAGGTGCGGGCGCCGCCGTTCGGCGGCGGAGCCCGCCCGGATAGCAGGCATGAAACGCCAGGAAGCGACAGGGACAGGGGGATGAAGGGCGCGCAGGCGCCGCCGGCCGCCGGGAGGGTCTCCTGTCTAGACCCCGGCGGCCGCTATCCCCCCGGCCGGCCCGCCGGAGGGTGCGCCGCCGCGCCGGACGGGCCGGTCCGGCGCGGCGGGCGGGAAAGGCTGGAAAGGCGGGGACGCAGGCGCCTCAGGGCGGGGCCCGCCGCCGCCCGCGCGAAGGGGCGCGAGGGCCGGGCCTTCCGCCAGGCCGGCCGCCGTCCGGCGCTGGAGTGCCGGGAGGCGCGGCGGGACCCACGGCTCCTGGCCGCGGCGCGGGAGGCGCGACGCGGCAGGCCGGGAAGGGCAAAAAAAAACGGCTCCCACCGCTACATACGGAGGAACCGCGATCCGTTTTTCGGGTTCACATGGGCACCTGGCCGCCCGGAGACCGCACCGCCCCAGGGCGGCGCCCCCTCGCGGGACGTCGGCGGTGCCGTGGCAGGTCTTCTGACTTCCGGATCTCGGCTACGGGTCTAGCCTTCCCCCCACCGGACGTTCCCAAGTCCTCTTCCGGAGAGAGTGGCCGGCCTTTCGGCCGCGAAAGACCCCGCTCCCCGGTTACAGCGGCGGGACCGTGACAGACTCTGACTGTCTTCCCTATTAAGCCCCCAAGGGGCGCCTCGGCACTCGATGTACTAGCGGGAAACAACGCAGTCTCAATGAGCCCAATTTAGGTTAAACCCATTCCCTTGTCAAGTGTCTGGCCCCGGGAGCCCGGCAGCCGGGGGGCGGGAGCCGGGGTGCCCTTGGGCGCGGGAGCGCCACCCCTCCCCCGCCCCGGATGGCCCGCCCGGGGCACCCCCGCGCGGGCCTCCCCGCGGCCTCGCACGCACTGGAGGGGTTCCCTGCGGCAGGCCTCTCATGGGGCCCTCACACCCTCCCGGCGGCCTCGCTCGGCCCCTGCGGGGGCCTTCTCCCAAGACAGCCGCCCGTCGGGTCCTCGCGGGGCCCCCGTGGCCTCACGAGGCCTCCCCGGACCTCGCCTCCCGACCGCCGCCGTGGCGGAAGGTGATGCTGAGCCCGCCCGAGAAGACGTCCGGCCTCACCTCGGCCTCGGCCTCGAAGACCTCCCAGAGGAGCGAGGGGTTCAGGACCTCGGCCAGGGGCCCTGCGGCGGCCAGGCAGCCCCGCTTCATGAGGATAAGCTCGTCCGCGTACACGGCCGCCAGGTGGAGGTCGTGGGTCACCGTCACCACCAGGGCGCCCTCCTCGCGGGTGAGCACCCGCACGCGATCCATGAGATCCAGGGCCTGGGAGACGTCCAGGCTCGCGGTGGGCTCGTCCAGAAGGATGATGGGCGTCGCCTGGGCGAGCGTCCGCGCCAGCACCACCCGCTGGGCCTCGCCGCCGGAGAGGGCGGTGACCGGCTTGTCGGCCAGGTGCCGCAGGTTCAGGAAGTCGATGGCCCCCTCAACGGTCAACTTGTCCTCGGGGGACAGCCTCCCCCAGCGTCCCAGGTAGGGCCGCCGCCCCAGGGAGACTATCTCGCGGACCGTGAAGGCGAAGCCGAACTGGAAGTTCTGGGGGGCGAGAGCCAGGGCCCGGGCCAGCTCGGCGGGGGGGTAGAGCCCTGCCTCCCTCCCGAAGACCAGCACGGCCCCCTCCTCGGGGGCCTTGAGACGGGAAAGCAGGTCCAGTACCGTGCTCTTGCCCGCCCCGTTGGGCCCGGCCAGGACATAATGGCGGCCGGGGAGGAAGTCGAGGGTGAGGCCGCTCACGGCCCGGGCCCCCCCGGCGTGGCTGAACGAGAGATCCCTGACGGACAGTATGGGCCCGTCCCCCTCCGCCGCGCGCCCGCGCCGGAAGGCCGGGCCGGCGGCCGTCCCTGCCGCCGCGTGGGGGCCCGGGCCGGCGGGAGCCGAGCCGCGCGCCGCCGGGCCGCCCCCGGCCGGGGCCCTGCCCTCCCCGTCCCAGCTACACATGGACCAGATCCTTCATCTTGCGGCGGAAGATGACCAGAAAGGCCGGCCCCGCCAGGAGCGCGGTGAGCACCCCCACGGGGATCTCCCCGGGGAGGAAGGCCCGCACGGCCGTGTCCGCCGCGGAAAGGAGAAGGGCCCCCCCCAGGGTGGAGAGGGGCAGGAGGGAACGGTGATCCGGTCCCGTCAGTAGCCGCGCCAGGTGCGGGACGATGAGCCCCACGAAACCGATGATTCCCGCGACGGCCACGGAGGCCGAGGCGGCTATCGAGGCGGCGGCGAGGAGCCGCAACCGCACCCTGCCGGTGTTGACGCCCAGGGTCTCGGCGCTCCGGACGCCCAGGGTCATTATGTTGAGATCCATGGCCGACGGGAGGGTCAGGAGGAGGGCGGGCACGAAGAAGGCGGTCACGATGCCCGCCTCCGTCCACGTCCGCGCCTGGAAGCTCCCCAGGAGCCAGAAGATGATGGAGCTCACCTGGTCGCCCGCGAGGTATTTGATGAAGGAGATGGCGGCCGAGAGTATGGCCGACATTATCACCCCGGCCAGGATGAGGTTGGGCGGCGGTAGCCTGCCCTCCCGGTCGGCGGCGAGGAGCATCACCACGAAGAGGGTAGCCGCGGAGGCGAGGAAGGCCCCCGCGGCCGGGGCCAGCGGGCTAGCCAGCGCCGTCGCCGAGGGGAGCAGGATGGCGCAGACTATCACCACCGAGGCCCCGAACGCCGCCCCCGAGGAGACGCCCAGGGTGTAGGGGTCGGCCAGGGGGTTGAGGAGTATCCCCTGGAAGACCGCACCCGAGAGCCCCAGGGCCGCGCCCGCGGCGAGCGAGGTCATGAGCCGGGGGAGCCTCACGTCCCAGAGCACCATGACCCGCGACTCGTCGAGTCCCGCCCCCCCCGCGCCCAGGAACTTGAAGCAGAGAATATCCCAGATCTCGCGTGTCGTGAAGGGCATGAAGCCCGATGAGAGCGAGAGCAGGATCACCCCCAGGAT
>JAITEZ010000317.1 GCA_031281735.1 Deltaproteobacteria bacterium
GCGAGGGACGCGTCGGGGGACGGGCCGGGGGCGCCGGGCGGGGGGCCAGCGGTCCTGGAGGACGCGGGGGAGAGGGGGGCGGCCGGGCCGCCCCCCCCTCCGGGGATGATGAGGTAGTCGGTCTCGGCCGGGGGGAGCGGGCGGGCGGTCAGCCTGGGGTGGGCGGGCTCGGGGGCGGGAGGCTCGGGCGCCCGGGGCGCGGGCGGCCTGGGGATGGGGGCCTCGCGGGGGAGCGCGGTCTGTGACCGGGCCGGGGGGCGGGGGATGGCGGCCATCTCCTGCAGGCCCTCCCCGCTGCGGGGGAGGAATACCGTGAAGACGCTCTGGCAGTTGGAGCAGCGGACCCGGGTGCCAGTCACCTTGATGAGAGCGTCGTCGACCCTGAACCTCGTCTGGCACTGTGAGCAGGTGATTATCATGGTTGTAGCCACCGGTTGCGGCGCCGCCGGGGCGGCGGGTGCTGTCCCTCTGGGAGGGGCGAGTGGGGTGGACGGCGGGCGGCGGTCGGGTGACAGAGGCCTCCGCGCGGTGCGTGGTCTCGCAAGCCTCCGCGCGGGCGGGGGGCTCGGCGGGTTTCCGCCTCCCCGCGGTCAAGGAAGCGGCGGTGTTTCGGCGTCCCGCCGGCAGAGGCGCGGCGGGGTTCCGCCTACCCGCCGGCAGAGGCGCGGCGGGGTTCCGCCTACCCGCTGTCAGAGGCGCGGCGGTGTTTCGGCGCCCCTCCGGCAGGATCTGTGGCGGCCTGCCGTCCCTCCCGGTGCCGGGAGTCCTGTCCGCCGGGGCGGTCTCCCCGGGGGGCCGCAGCCGGGGAGGAGTCCCGAGGCGCCGCTTGCCGGGAGGGGGGAAGGCGCCGTCCCGCGACATGCGGGCCTTGCGCAGCGCGGGTTTCCGGGAAGCGGCTCCGAGAACTGGGATTCTGCGAGATTCTAGCACATGATTTCGGAAAGATGCAACCAATTTGATATATTTGGTGATCAAAAGGAACAATAGGGGCGATTTCCCAGCCTCATTGGTTAATTCAGGCGGAAGGGCGGGGGCACCCCGGCCACTGGCGGCGTATCGGGGGGCTCAGAAATGGAGGCTGTAGATGCCGGCGAGGCCCCGGTAGTTCCTGGCGTAGTCGAGGCCGTAGCCCACCAGGAAGCCGCCCCCGCTCACGAAGCCCGTGTAGTCCAGCGACAGCGGGGATTCCCGCCGCTCCCTCTTGTCCACCAGGACGGCGGTCCGGATGGAGGCCGGCGCCTTGGAGGCCAGGTAGCCCAGGAGCCACCGGAGGGTCAGCCCGCAGTCGGCGATGTCCTCCACCACGAGCACGTGCCGGCCCTCGACGGGGCGCTCCGGGGCCTTCAGGAGAACCACCTCCTGGGAGCTGTCGGTGCGGTCCTCGTAGCTGGAGACCCTGATGAAGTCCACTTCAAGGGGTAGGGTGATCGAGCGGATGAGGTCCGCCATGAACACGAAGGCGCCGTTGAGCACGCCCAGGACCAGCAGCCTGTCCCGCTGCGAGACCAGGCCCGCGAAATCGGTGTCGATCCTGGCCCCGATGCGGGAAACCGCGCGGGCTATCTCCTCCGGGCCGTACACGAGATCCATGCCGGTGGGCTCTTTCAGGGGGGCTTGGCACATCTGGGTATCACCTTGGGGTTGCTCGGCCTCCGCCGTGGGGGAGGCTGGGAAGGGTATGGATGGGGCAGGGGCCGCGCCCCCGCCGGGGGGGCGGCGGGGGCGCGGCGTCAGGGCGCAGGGGGGCGGCCTCCCCGGCGGGAAGGCCGGGCGTCCCGTCCGGGGAGCCTCCCCTGGCGGGGAGGGGGCAGCGGCCAGGGGCGCGGCGATGCCGGGGCCATTCCTCCCCGGCGCCTGCGGCCTCCCCGCGGCCCCGGTTCAGGTGGCCCGCTTCCTGGGCGCGGCCTTGATGACCATGGACGGGGGCTTGGGGGGATGCCTGCGGCGGTAGCGGACCTTCACCACCTGCTCGAGCTCCTCTTCCAGCAGGGAGAAGACCGTCCTCAGGATCCGGACGAGGCCCTCGAATCCGGCGGACAGCCTGCCCGTCGCCTCGTCCATGTAGAGATCCCGGCGGAACGAGGCCGAGCAGCAGAAGAGGCGGCGGCTCCCCGCCAGCTCCGGGGGGGCGTAGGCGCTCCTGTGGGGCCAGTCGAGCTCGGGCCACAGCCCGAAGGTCTTGAAGGTCCTCCCGATGAACTCCGCCAGGCCTATGGGGGTCCTCCAGCCGTCGAGCGAGCCGATGTTGAGCTGCGGGCGCGGGTAGCGCCTCTCCCTCTCGTAGTTCCAGGGCTTCCCCGCGTAGGAGCGGACGGTCAGGAGGAGGACCAGGCTGTCGCGGTCCAGGCGCTCGCGGACGCGGTCGCGGATCTCGGCGAGATACGGCAGGGCGCTCTTCCGGAAGACGACGGCCTTTTCCTCCTCGGTCCACCCGAAGAGGGGCCCGCCCGAGGTGGTCACGGGGATCACCGCGGGGCCGGCCGGCGGGGGATCGGGGGACGGGCCGCCCCCGCCCGCCTCGGGTGCGCCGCCCCTCCCCCCGCCCTCCCCGGGCGGGCCGCCGACCTTCCGCGCCGCCCCCCCGGCCCCGGCCGCCACTTCCGCCGCTAGGAAGCCCAGGGGATCCGCCACCAGGGGCGAGAAGGCGTAGGAGACGAGCGTCCTCCTGGGGAGGGCCTTGGTCCCCAGGCGGCCCTCCAGGGTCGCGGGCTCGCAGGCCCGGGCGAGGACGTTCAGGAGGCAGGGGTCCGCCAGCCGGAAGTGCTCCCAGCCCAGTTCCTCCGGCTTGAGGGGCAGGCGCTTGAGGATCGCCGGCGGCATGAAGAGCCCGCCGTAGGGTACGTTCACGACGATGGAGGCCAAGGGGGGGCGCTTTCGGCACGGCCGCCGCGGCTGAAGGCGGCTGCCGGGGCAGAAGGCGGGCGCCGGGCGGACGCCGCCGGGCGGGCGCGGCCGGGGGCGCCCCCAGGCTGAAGGGGGGCCGCCCGGGCGGGGGAAGGACTGCTTGGATTGTATATCGTTTGGCGGCCCCAGGAAAGACCGCGCCCCCCGCGCGTGGGCCGCCCCCGGGCCCGGGGCGGCCGGTGCCGGTGCCCTCCCTGCGGTTGCTTTCTTCGCGCCGTTACTTTAGTCTGGCAACTGAATCCTGTAGCCGAAACCGCCCCCGCCCGGGACCGGCGGGGCAGCCGCCTGCGGAACCGGGCGGCCGGGAAGGGGCGGCCTCCGCCTGGGACGGGGCCGGCCTGGGCGCCCGTGCCCGCGCCTTCCCCAGCCGCCCCCGGCGGGCGTCCGGGGCGGAGCCCGCCGGGGGTGGCCCACCCCCCCCCCCCCCGGGGGCCCGGGGGGGCGGGCCCCCCGGCGCCCCCCCCCCCCCCCGCGGGCCGGCCCCCCCCC
>JAITEZ010000146.1 GCA_031281735.1 Deltaproteobacteria bacterium
GACTATCCCCGCGCCCAGGGAGCGCGCCTCCTCGATGAGCTCCCGCGCCTCGTGGAAGCGGTCGGGATCGAGGCGGGACTTCACGCGGGCCTTCAGGAGGTTCACCATGGCGAGCAGGCGGTCGAGGCGGGAGAGATCCTCGCCCCGGGCCCCCCTCTCCATGTAGTCGGTGAGGAGCCTGTTCTTGAGCATGACCGCCCCGGGCCCGGAGGCGATGCCGCTCACCTCTATCATCATCGACAGCCGCGCCGCGTAGCGGGCGGCGGTGGCACGGTCCGCCTCCGCGAAGCCCGCCCGGTCGAGCTCGCGCTGGGTGCCCTGGTCCGGGTGCCGCGCGAGCGCCAGGATTTCCAGGAGCTGGAGCTCTCGGTAGCGGAAGGTGCGCTCGATCATGTCCCGGAAGGCCGAGCCGCCCCGCCCAGCGACCCTCTCCCTCCTGACGTGCACGAGAAGCTGGATCTTCATGCCGCACTCGCGCGACCACACGTCCGCCTCGACCCCGCTCCAGGGGCCCAGGGAGTCGATCACGTTATGCTGAGTGGGCACGGCGAAGCGCCTGCGCTCAGCCGGGAAGGCCTTTTTCAGCCGTTCCTCGATGAGCCCCAGGGGGACCCACTCGGGGTGGAAGTGCGGCGCGAAGCAGATTTCCTCCTGGGGATCGGAGGAATCCGGCTGGAGGGCAGCCTCCCTCTCCTCGGGGGAGAGCTCGGTGGAGGTGAGGCTCCGGAAGATCTCCCAGTCACCGGGTACGGGCTCGCCGCCGCGTCCGGGACACGGGGGCGGCGGCTGGGGCTCGACGGAGGCGTCCGCGGGGCCGCGCGCGCCGCGCCTGGCCGGGACGGGGGGGGTGGCCGCACGCTGGCGCGCCTTCTGGCCGACCGCTCCCAAGCCCGCCACTTCCCTCTCCCCAGCCTCAGACCTGCTCGAAGGAGCCGGGGAGGCGCACCCGGGAGGAGAGACGTGCCACCTCCTGGTTGACCTCGGACTGGGCCTGGGCCAGCGCCTCGTTGACGGCGGCCACGATGAGGTCGCCCAGCATCTCGGTGTCATCAGGGTTCACCACCTCGCGTTCCATCTCCACCGAGACCAGCTGCATCTTCCAGTTGGCCACGGCCTTGACCATGCCGCCGCCCGCGGTGGCGGAGACCGTCCTGCCTCCCGACTCCTCCAGGAGCTTGAGCATGCCGTCCTGCAGCTGCTGGACCTTCCTGATGAGGCTGTCAGGGCCTTCGCTGTTGCCTTCCATGTAACCCGCCTCCCGCGCGCCACCGCGTCCTGCCTGAAGCATCGCCCACTCCGGAGCCGCGAACTGGCTCATTATACAGGACCTTTCTACGGGCTTGCAAACGCAACCGGCGCCCGGCCCCGTTGCCGCCGCCCCCGGTAAGGCAGGGGCTCTCAGCCTTCCCCGCCGTAGGGATCCGGATCGCCGTCGTCAATGAACCCGTCGGCCGTGCCGTCGTCATCGGGGAAGTCCCCGTCGCCGGAATCGTCCCCGGCAGGGGGGAGACCCAGGTCACTCTCGTCCTCGATGTACTCCTCCGCGTCCTCGAGAGGGAAGGCGTCCTCGGAGCCCGCCGCGTCCCGGTGCCGGTCCGTCTCGGACGCCGGTCTGTTGTCGTAGCCGATGAAGCTACCCGGGAGCTGTCGGATCAGCTCGGCCCCCTCCTGGGTGGCCTTGATGATCTCGATTTGGCGCTGGCTCTCCGCCCGGCTCAGCGTCACCCATGGCTGCCGCACGGACTCCGGCCGGCCGGCCGGCGCTCCCTCCGGGGCGGAGGCGGGGGAACCGGCGGAGGGGGGCCCCGGCTGTGCCGGGGACTGCCAGCGGGCGGCGGACGCCGGTCTCGAGGGATCCGGGGGTGCCGCGGACGGCCTGGCCGCATCCGTGGCCGGCTCGGTAGCCCGGGAGCCGGGGGAGGCCTCCCGCGCGGGCTGTCGGGGCCGGCCCCCGCTAGGCGGCTGATCCGCGCGGCCGGCCGCGCCGGCCCCCCGGGAGTCATCGCCCTCCCCGGCCGCCTGCGGCCGGGCAAGGGACGCCGGGCCGCCCAGGGATTCCCCTTCCGCGCCGAAGACCCCCGCCGCCTCGGCCGAGCCGGCGGGGGGCCACGTGGGCAAAGAGGGCGCGGGAGGCTTCCCTGCCGTTCCGCCGGGCGCCGCAGCCTGTCCCGCGGCACCCGGCGCAACCCCGGCGGAAGCAGGGGCATCCGTCCCCGGCGGCGGATCCGGAGGGCCGTCGGGCGGGAAATCCTCGGGGAACTCATCGTCCGGGTCCGCCGGGAACCCGTCCGGAGGAAGCGGATCCATATCCGGATCCTCCAACTCGGGCAGAGACGGGGGGAAGCCCGCCGGCAACCCGGCGGGCGGCGTCGGGGGGGCGGCCGCAGGGCGCGGGGAGGCGGCCGCCGGGCCGGGGGGCGCGGGTGCCGCGCCGTAGGGCGCGGGTGCCGGCCGGGGGGGCGCTGGCACCGCGCCGGGTTGCCGCGAGGAGGCCGCGCCGGAAAGGCCGGGGGGCCAGCCGGCCCCCGCTGGCGGGGAGGT
Organism: Deltaproteobacteria bacterium; assembly: GCA_031281735.1. Classification (GTDB taxonomy): domain Bacteria; phylum Desulfobacterota; class Desulfarculia; order Adiutricales; family Adiutricaceae; genus JAIRZX01. The sequence continues at coordinate 2,542 of JAITEZ010000146.1, forward strand.
GGGCGCGGGCCGCGCCCGGAAGGCCTCGCGGACGGCCTCGGGCTCCAGCTCCAGGATGGCCGTGAGCCTGGCCGTGAGCTCTGCCAGGCCCTCCAGGGGCGCGGTCTGGGCCGCGCGGATGAGGTGGGACTCCAGGAGCCAGCGGGGCTGGGGGTGGCGGGCGAGATCCGCGTAAAGCTTGAGCCAGGACTCGAAATGCCGGTGCAGCGTCGAGAGGCTCAGGTGCTTCACGGTCTCGGCGTACTCCCTCTCCTCTGCGTCCGTGAGATCCAGCATCTCGGCCGCCTTGGGCGAGGCCTTGAAGAGGGCGAGATCCCTCACGTACTCGAGGGTGCGGAGCCCGAGCTCCTTGAAGTCGCAGCCGGCCTCGTATGCGTCCTTGAGGGCGGCGAGCGCGTCCCCCGCGTCGCCCCGGAAGGCGGCGGAGGCCACGCGGACGGTGAGTTCCCGGCGGACGAGCCCCAGGGACCTCCCCACGGCCTCCAGGGTCAGCTCCCCGTCCGAGGCCGCCACCTGGTCGGCCAGGCCGAGCGCGTCGCGCAGGCCGCCCTCGGCCTGGCGGGCCAGCGCCGTCAGGGCCTCCGGCTCGCAGGGTATGCCCTCGGCCTCGGCCACCGTCCTGAGCCGTCCCGCGATGTCCTCCACGCGGATGCGGCGGAAGTCGTAGCGCTGGCAGCGCGAGAGGATGGTGGCGGGGAGCTTGTGCGCCTCGGTGGTCGCGAAGACGAAGACAACGTGCTCGGGGGGCTCCTCGAGAGTCTTCAGGAGCGCGTTGAAGGCCTCGGTGGTGAGGGCGTGCACCTCGTCTATGATATAGACCTTGTAGCGGTTGCGGGCCGGCAGGAACTTCACGGTGTCGCGAAGCCCCCTTATCTCGTTGATGCCGCGGTTGGACGCCCCGTCCACCTCGATGACGTCCACCGACCTGCCGGACTGGATCTCCAGGCACCGGGGGCACCCGCCGCAGGGCCGCGCCCCCTCCCCCTCGCAGGAGAGGGCGGCGGCGAGAAGGCGCGCCGCGGTGGTCTTGCCCACGCCCCGCGGCCCGGTGAAGAGATAGGCGTGGGCCACCCTCCCGGTCAGGAGCGCCTGGGTGAGCGTCCGGGTGACCTGGGCCTGCCCCACCAGATCCGAGAAGGTCCGTGGGCGGTACTTGCGCGCCAAGACGAGGTAGGACAAGGAAACCTCCGGTGATGCCCGCTCAGGCACCCGCCCGCGGCGGGGCGGCGGATCCTCGGGCGGGCCCCCGGCCGCCGGGCACTACGCCTCCCGGCGGTGCCTGCCGTCCGGCACCCGGCCCCGCTCTAGCCCAGCGCCCGGCGGCATTTGGGGCAGACGCCCGAGCCGTCCGCCGGCACCTCAGGGTGGCGGTTCCAGCAGCGCGGGCACTTGGGGTCGGCGCTGGGGGTAACGATCGCCTCCGCCCAGAACTCTCCGGGGGCGTCCTGGGGCGCGGGGTCGGGAGGCAGCTCCGTGACGGCCACCCTGCTCACTATGAAGAGTTCCGGGAGCCTGGCCTCGTGCTTCCGCAGCAGCCCCAGGCTGGGCCCCCGGGCCCTGAGCTCGAGGTCGGCGTCCAGGGACGACCCGATGACCTTCCTGCGGCGGGCGTCCTCGAGGGCCTTGTTGGCCGCGGCGCGCACGGCCATGAGCCTCTCCATGTCGAGTGCGCCGGGGTCGCCCTCCCAGGACGGCTCCGGCTCGGGGAAGTCGGTCAGGAACACGCTTTCCGGGACGTCCCGGGCACCGCCCCCCCCCGCCCCGCCCGCGCCGGCGGTCGGCAGCCCGTGGAGGCAGCGGTGGATCTCCTCAGCCGTGAAGGACAGGATCGGCGCCATGAGGGAGGTCACCGTCTCCAGGATGCGCCGCATGACCGTCTGGCTCCCGCGGCGGGCGGGGTCGTCCGCGCGGAAGGTGTAGAGGCGGTCCTTCAGGACGTCCAGGTAGAAGGAGGAGATGGCCCCCATGAAGTTGTTGACGCGGTGGTAGACCTCATGGAAGGCGTAGGCCGAGTAGGCCCGGCGGACCTGGCGGATGAGCTGAGAGAGCTCCCTGAGCGCGTGGCGGTCGACGGGGTCCGTTATCCCGTCCAGCGGCACGGCGTCCCTGGCCGGGTCGAAGTCGTAGAGGTTCCCGAGCAGGAACCGGCAGGTGTTGCGGAAGCTGAAGTAGGCCTTGACCAGCATCTTTAGGATCTCCTCGGAGACCCGGATGTCGTCCTGGTAGTTCTCGGAGGCCACCCAGAGCCGCAGGACGTCCGCGCCGAACTTGTTCACGATCAGCTCTGGCTCTATCGTGTTCCCCAGCGACTTTGACATCTTCTTCCCCAGGCCGTCCACGACGTAGCCGTGGGTCAGCACCTCGCGGTAGGGGGGCCGCCCGTCCCGGTTGGCCGCGGAGATGAGCAGGGACGAGTGGAACCACCCCCGGTGCTGGTCAGAGCCCTCCAGGTACATGTCGGCGACGTCGGGGAGGTAGTCCCTGTCCTCCATGACCGCCGCGAAGCTGGATCCCGAGTCGAACCAGACGTCCAGGATGTCGGTCTCCTTGACGAAGCCGGAACCGCCGCAGCTGGGGCACCTCTGCCCTGGCGGGAGGAGTTCGGACGCCTCGAGATCGAACCAGGCATCTGCCCCCCTCTCGCGGAAGAGGTCGAAGACCCGGTCGCGCACGGCCTCGTTGTAGAGCCACTCGCCGCAGTCCTCGCAGAAGAAGACCGTGATGGGCACCCCCCAGGAGCGCTGGCGGGAGACGCACCAGTCGGGGCGCGACTCTATCATGCCCCGGATGCGGTCCCGGCCGCGGGCCGGCACCCAGGACACGGTGTCGATGGCCGCGAGGGCCTTCTTCCTGAGATCCCCGTGCTCCATGGATATGAACCACTGCGGCGTGGCCCGGAAGACCACGGGCTTCTTGCAGCGCCAGCAGTGGGGGTACTGGTGCACGAGGCTCTCGGAGAGGAGCAGGGCGCCCTTACCCTTCAGCATCCCGATGACGTCGGCGTTGGTGTCTATCACCCAGCGGCCCTGCAACTCAGGCACCTCCTCGGTGAACCGACCGCCATCGTCCAGGGGCGAGAAGACCGGGAGCCCGTAGGCGATCCCTGTCTCGTAGTCCTCCCTGCCGTGCCCGGGTGCCGTGTGCACTAGGCCCGTCCCCTGCTCGAGGGTGACGTAGTGGGCCGGCACGAGCAGCGAGTCCCGGCCGTAAAGCGGGTGCAGGCAGGCGTGGCCCTCGAACGAGCGGCTGTCCAGCTCGCCCAGATACTCCGCGCCGGCGAGGCCTAGCTTGGGGAGGAGCCCCTCCGCGAGATCCCGCGCCATGACGTAGGCCTTGCCGCCCTTGCCGTAGGCCGCGTAAGCGAAACGGGGGCTGTAGGCGACCCCCATGTTGGAGGGGATGGTCCAGGGCGTGGTCGTCCAGATGACGAAGCTGACCTCCCGCCCCGCGAGCCTCCCGTCCAGGGACGCGCCCTCCCCCTTGAGGCGGAAGGCCACGAAGATGCTCTCTGTGGTGTCCTCGGCGTACTCCACCTCCGCCTCGGCCAGGGCCGTCCGGCAGGACCCGCACCAGAGGACGGGCTTCACGCTCCGGCTGAGCCTGCCGTCGAGCGCCGCCTGCCCGAACTCCCTGGCTGTCACGGCCTCGTAGCGCGGATCCATGGTGAGGTAGGGGTTGGCCCACTCGCCCAGGATCCCCAGCCGCCTGAACTCCTCCCGCTGGATGTCGATGAACTTCTCCGCGTACCTCCGGCAACGCTCCCGCACCTGGATCTTGGTGAGATCCTTGCGGGAGGGCCCCAGGTCCTTGTCCACCTGGTGCTCGATGGGGAGCCCGTGGCAGTCCCAGCCCGGCACGAAGGGGGAGAGGTAGCCCTCCATGGTCCGCGCCTTGACGATGATGTCCTTCAGTATCTTGTTGAGGGCCGTCCCCAGGTGGATCCGGCCGTTGGCGTAGGGGGGGCCGTCGTGGATGATCCACACCGGCCTGCCCTCGCCCCTCTGCTGGATGCGGCGGTAGAGGTCCATGCCGTCCCAGAGGGCGAGGATCCTTGGCTCCAGCTCGGGGAGGCTGGCTTTCATGGGGAAACTGGTCTTGGGGAGGTTCAGGCTGTCTTTGAAGTCCATTATCTGCGGATCGTCCCTTCGTGGTGTCTGGTCTCGCCCGGGGCGGAGGGGGCGGGCCGGAGGCCAGGAGCCCCGGTCAGCGGGCGGCAGGGGGCCAACGGCCCCGGGCCAGGATGCCAGGGGCCTGTAACCAGGGCGCTCTATCCCGGGAAACTACCGATGATAGCACATAGCCTGACCCGGCGGGGAGGTTTTTCGCGAGCCCCGACGCAGGCCCCGGCGTCCGCAGACCCATCGCCCGGGCCTGCGTCGGGAGACAGGATGTACGGCGGCGGGAGGGTCGGGAGGAAGCGGGGGCGGGGACGGGAGACGGAAACTGGACGGGAGTTATGGAGACGGAGCGGGAAAGCGGGAGTGGGGGGAAGGAGAGTGAGGACGGGTGCGAGAGGGGGGGAGGCCGCAGGAGGCGGGGCGGGGGAAAGCGATTGAGAGAAAGCGGCAGGGAACGGCGGCGGGAAGGGCTAACGGAATG
>JAITEZ010000165.1 GCA_031281735.1 Deltaproteobacteria bacterium
GCCCCGCCGGGGCCCGCGGCCGGATCAGGGCCCCCGGCGGGGGCCGTCCAGCCCCCGCCCCTGCGGCGCGGGGCCTCCATCAGCTCCGGCCACGTGCCCCGCCCCGGCGACCGGCTCGCCAGGGATCCCCTCGCCCCCCTCTCGGCGCGGCCGGATGCCCCTTCCCCGCCCCCGCCCCTGCCGGGCGACGTCTGGGCGGCGGCCCCGGCGGGGCTCACCGAGGCCGACCGCCTGCGCCTGGCCGAGCTCTTCCCCGCCGGTCTCAGGAAGGTGCTCCCCCTGACTCCCTTCCTGACCGGGCTACTCCCGTCCCCCGGCGGCATGGAGGGGGCGGTGACGCAGTTGCGGGCGCGCCTCTCCCCCGTGGGGGGAGGGCGGGTGCCCTCCGCGGAGGAGGTGAGCGCCGCCCTCTCCGTCATACTTGACCGGCGGCCAGAGCTCTCGGCGAGCTACGTCTGCGACGGGATCTCGCATCCCGTGCGCTGCCTGCCGGCGCGGCCGCTCGCCGCGCGGGCGGCCCTGGGCGTGATGGATCTGAGGGGCGAGCCCCCCGAGGCCGCGGAGAAGCGCGCCCGGGGCGTCCTCAAGGCCCAGCTGGAGGCCCTGGCCCTGCCGGAGCGGCCGGGGAAGATAGCGGTGGACTTCCTGGAGCTCCCGGGGGGGGAGGCCGATCTCATGCTCTCGGCGCACCTGGGCGCCGCCGACCGGGGCCGGGCCCTCGCCATCCTGGCCTCGCTGGCTTCCGGCGACCCGTCCGTGGAGGCCGCGGCGGAGGCCGCCGCCGTAGCGGGCGCCGCCGCCCAGGCCCCCGCTTCCGCCGGGGATCCCGGCGCCACGGGCTATGCCGGCGCGGAGGCCCTGGCGGCCGCCCTGTCCGGGGAGCCCGCGGTGCCGCTGGCCGCGCGGGCGGAGATGGACGGCGCCTGGGAGGAGATCCTGGCCCTGGCCTCCGAGCCCACGGCCCTGCCGCGGAGGGTGGCCCGCGCCGCGGACAAGGAGCGGGGCGAGCGCCGGACGGTTCCCGTGCGCTTCAAGGCCGGGGAGCGGGACGCCCTAGCCGCCGCCGCCGGGCGCGAGGGCGCGGGCCTGGCGGGCCTCCTTGCCGCCGCGTGGCTCGCCTTCGTGGCGCGCCTCACCGGGAACCCGGCGCCCCAGTGCGCCTTCCTGGGCGGGCCCCCCGCTGGGGCGGGCCGCGCCGGGGCCTTCATGCGGCCCTTCCCGCTCGCGGCGGCGCCCGGCGGGGCCCTGGGCGGGCTCGCGCGGGACGCGGAGGCCCTCGCCGCCAGGACCCGGGCCCTCGGGCACCTCTCGTACCCGGAGATCCTGAGGCTCTCGCCCTGGGGGGGCAGGTCCACCGACCACGCGCTGGCACCGCCGCCCCCGGCCCCGCCGGGCGGGCTCCCACCCTGCGTGAGGTCGCTCTCCGAGACCCCGCCCGCGGCGCTCGCCTCCTTCCCGCTCACCCTCTTCTGGAAGGACGCCTGCGGCCTCGAGCTCTCCCTGGGGTACAGCCTCGCGGCCTTCGAGCCCTGGCAGGCCGAGGTCATGGCCCAGGGCTACGAGATCTTCCTCCGGGCCGCGGCGGAGGATCCCTCCCTGACCGTCTCCGAGGTGGAGATCCTCCCCGCCGAGAAGCGCCACGCGCTCCTGTCCGCGGCGGCCCCGGCGGCGCCCCTGCCCCCCGGGACGCTCCCGGAGCGGGTGGCCGCGGACGCCGCCAGGGATCCCGTGGCCCCGGCGGTGCGCCAGGGGGGCCTGACCCTCACCTACGGGGAGCTCGCCTCCTCCTCCTCCAGCCTGGCGGCCAGGCTCCGCGGCAAGGGGGCGGACTTCGCCGACCGCGCGCTCGTCCTGGCCTCCCGCACCGTCGGGTACCCGGCGGCCCTCCTGGGGGTCATGCGCTCCGGCTCGGCGGCGGCGCCCGTCTCGGACGCGCTCCCCCCGGCGGAGCTGGCGGCCCTGGCCGCGGCCCTCGAGCCGCGCTGGGCGCTGGCGCCCGAGGGGGCGGATCCCGCCATCCTCCGGGCGATCCGGGAGGCGGCGCCGCGCGCGGAGATCCTCGGCTACGACGGCGTCCCCCGCGGCGAGGCCGGGGCGGCGGCGGACCCGGCCGGCGGCGGGGGCGGGCAGGCCGCCGCGCCCCCGCCCCCCGACCCCCTGGGCGTCGCCCTCGTGCTCTCCCTGCCGCCCGCGCCGGGGGAGGAGGGGGCGGGCCCCCGCCTCGTCCCCGTGACCCACCTCGGGCTCGCTAACGCCGCCCTCTCCTGGGGCATGCTCGTGCAGGCCGGCCCGGAGGACGTCTTCTCCGCCCTCCACGACCCCTCCCAGCCGGCGGGCCTGCTGGAGATACTGACGCCGCTCTCGCTCGCGGCCGCGGCCGAGCTGGCGCCGGCGGCCCCGCCGGCCGGGGGGGCGGGCTTCTTCGACCCGGACGCGGCGGCGGCCTTCGTCCGGGAGAGGGGGGTCACCGTGCTCGCCCTCCCCGAGGCGGCGGCGCTCGCCTACCTGGCGGGCCACCCCCTCTCGGGCCTCAAGGCCCTCTGCGCCCTGGGCGACCGCTCCCTGGGGGGCGCGAACCTGCCGCCCGAGACCGTCCGCGGCCTCATGGCGGGCGCGGGAGAGTGCCGGGTGATCTACGCCTGGGGGCCCGGGGAGGCCCTGGGCCTCGCCCTCTGCGAGCCCGCGCACCCGGGGAGGCTTCCCGGCTCCCTGGGCGGGCCCGTCTACAACACCCCCGTCTACGTCCTGGACCGGGAGGGCCGGCTCGTGCCCTCGGGCTACCCGGGCAGGCTCGCCGTCGGCGGCCCCCAGGCGGCGGCCAGCCTCCTGCCGGGCGGCCGGGAGAGCGCGCTGTCCTTCGCGCAGGCGCCGGGCCCGGGGCCGGGGGCGCCGTCCAGCGCCAGGCTCTTCCTCTCGCGGGCGGTGGGCCGCCGCCGCCCGGACGGCCGCTTCGACCTGCTGGGGATCGCGGGCCCCGCGGGGGGGACAGCCGCCGGAACCGCGGCCGAGTCCCTGCGGCAGGTGGAGCGGGCGCTCCTGGAGGCCGGCGGGGTGCTGGACGCCCGGGCCGCGGCCGCAGGCCGCCAGATCCTGGCCTGGGTCGTACCACGGCCCCCCCGGGAGGGCGCCGAGGCCGCCGAGCTGGAGCGCTCCCTCAAGCGCGCCCTGACGGCCTGGCTCCCCGCGTCCCTGGTGCCCGCGCGGGTGACGGCCGTGAAGGCCTTCACCCACGACCGCTGGGGCAGGGTGGCGCTCCCCGCGTCCCCGGCGGCGGGAGGGGGGGCCGCCCCGGCCCCTCCCGCCCCCGGCGGCAAGTCCGGCGATCCGCCCCCGCACGCCGGCGCTCCCGCCCGGCCCGGGCCTGACGGGGGCCCCCCTCGCTACGACCCCCGCCGTTACGGCGACGGCACCGGCGCGGGGCGCCCCTCCGCCCGGCCCCCCCGCACGGGGCCGCGGCGATGAGCTACGACCCCTGTCGTTACGGGGAGCCGCGGCCAGCCGCCGGGCCGGGCCGGGCCGGCGGCGGGCCCTCGGCCGGCGGCGGGCGGGAGGAGCCCGCCGAACAACCCCGCCTGCCGGGGGCTTCCGGCCCTGGCCGCCCCGCCGCGGCGGCCCGCCGCGCGCGGGGGCCCCGCTGCCGCTACGGCAAG
>JAITEZ010000336.1 GCA_031281735.1 Deltaproteobacteria bacterium
GGACCAGAGATCGCCGGTCATGCCGCCGCGGGGGATGAGCCAGATGGCGATGAAGTAGGCGACGTTGAAGAGCGCGAATACCGAGTGGGTCGCCATCTTGAACCAGCGCCTGTCCGAGCGGCGCAGGCAGAGCCGCCAGGCGAGCACCTGGGCCGTGAAGCACAGGGCGAGCAGGAGTATGGACGAGCCGGGGCGGAACAAGGGATCCTCCCTCCGACGGGTCTCAGGCGCCGGGCCTTCGCCAGGGCGCGGAGAGGCGACGGACTGTCGCGGTGGTGCTGGGCGGCGCAGGCGTGGCGGCATGCCGGGAGCGGCGGGAAGGCCGCCGCCGCGTCTCTCGATGGGGGAAGGGAACCATTTCCCGGAGGCGGCGGAGCCCGCCGCCTCCGGGAAATGGCCGCGCGGCTGATTCTACCACACCGGCGGCCCTTCCGGGGCCGCCCCCCGCAACCGAGGGGGCGCCGCGGCCGCTCCCCGTCCCGCCGCCGCAGCCCCGCCTCCGGCGGGTGCCGGCCAGGAGCCCGCCGCCGTACCCGGGCCTTTGCCGTCCGGCTCCCTTCGTGCTACAGTCTGGCGTCGGCGCGGCACAGGGCCGCCCAGGCGGAGGGTCCGCCGGGGGCGTGGAAACGGGCGCGCCGCGGGAGGGGCGGGATGACGCCGCGATCGGCAGGCGGGGGGAGATGGCGGGACAACGCCGCGGGAAGCGCCCTCAAGCCTTTCCTGGGGCTGGGGCTCTTCTTCATGATCTGTTTCGCGCTCACGAACCTCAAGATCATCGTGCTCCCGATGGTCCTGGCCTTCTTCATCGCCTGCCTGCTGAACCCCCTCGTGACCTTCTTCCAGCGCCGGAGGCTCCCCCGGGCCCTGTCGGTGGTGCTCGCCCTGGCCGTCGGGATCATGATCATCTGGCTCGCCGTGAACTTCGTGATCGAGAGCTTATACTCCTTCCAGAGGGGGTTCCCCGCCTACAAGGACCGCCTGGACGCGCTGGTAGCCGACATGGTGGAGTTCCGGAACCGCCGCTTCGAGTTCGTGACCCTGGACATGCTGAAAGATCAGCTCCAGAGGCTCTCCCTGGGGAGCCTCCTGACCGGCATCCTGAACTCCTTCGTGAGCTTCGCGGGCTACTTCTCGCTCACCCTCCTGTTCACCCTCTATTTCCTCCCGGCACTCCCGGCACTCCCCGGCAAGCTCAAGAAGGCCTTCCCGGGCCGGAAGGGGCTCAAGCTCTGCGGGGCCGTGGCCGACATCTCCGGGAAGGTCCAGGGCTACATCCTCGTGAAATCCCTCGTGAGCCTGGGGCTGGGGGCCGTCTTCGGGACGGTGTGCCTGCTCTTCAGGGTGGACTTCGCGGCGTCCTGGGGGATCATCGCCTTCCTCCTGAACTTCATACCCACAGTGGGCGTCATCGTCTCGGTCGTCCTCCCCGCGCTGCTCTGCGCCGTGCAGCACGGCTGGACCGCCGCCCTCTGGCTCACCCTGTGCCTCGGGGCGCCCGCCGCGGTGGTCCTCAACTACGCCGAGCCCCTCCTGCTCGGGAGAAGCGTCAACCTCTCGCCCACCTCGGCCCTCATGGCGATCCTCTTCTGGGGGGTCCTGTGGGGGGGCGTAGGCATGATCATCGCGGTGCCGGCCACCGCGGTCATCAAGCTCACCTGCGACTCCTTCAAGGGTCTCAAGCCGGTGGGCGCCCTCATGGGCAACTGACGTCCGGCCCGCCGGCCCTCCCCGCCGGCCCTCCCCCCCCGGCCCTCCCCCGCTCGCGGATCCCGCCGGCCACGCGCCGCAGGAGGCCGCGACCGGCACCCGCAACCAGCGCGGCAGCGCGGCCCGCGGCCCCTCCATCCCGAAGCCCGGCCCGCGCGCGGGCGGGGCATGACCGCCCTCACGGAGGAACCTTGCCCGACCCCGCCGACGAGACCGAACTCAACGCCGTCTGCTTCCGCTGCGCGAAGGATCTCGCGCGGAGAATGCTCGAGAAGCGCTTCGTGTCGGCGCAGGGCGCCCCGGATCTCATCCGCTCCCTGGGCGCCGCCGCCGCCGCGCACTGCCGCGGCCGCGAGCCCATGGGCTACCCGGCCCTGCGGCACGCCGCCGACATCACCGGCTGCCTCATCGAGCGCGGCCGCATAGCCTCGCGGGAGGCGGCGGAGGCGAGCCTCGCCGCCTTGCTCGCGGGGCTCGACGCCGCAGCCCGCCCTGTCCCCCAGGAAAAGAGGAAGGCGGTGATGGCCGCCTCCTGCGAGCTGACTCTCAAGATGATCGAGTCGGTCACCCTGAGTTCGCAGGCCATACCGGGGACGCTCGCGGCGCTCGCCTCGGCGTGCCTGGACGTGCTGGAGGGGCGCGCGGGCTGAAGGGGGCGGGGAGGGCGCGGACGGCCGCCGGGGGGGGCGGGCCCGGCCCGGGACGCCGCCACGGCGGCCCGCCCCCAGCCGCCACGCGGGCCGCCGCAGGCCCCCCGCTACGGGCCGCCGCAGGCCCCCCCCCAGGGCTCGCCGAGCACCACGGTCTTCCCCGTCGCCGGGTGCGGGAAGGAGAGCCCAGTCGCCCTGAGCATGAGCCTGGGATGCGGCGCCCCGCCGTAGAACCTGTCGCCCATCACGGGATGGCCCTCGAAGCTCAGGTGGAGCCTTATCTGGTGCGTCCGGCCCGTGTGAGGGACGGCGAGGAAGAGGGTCTTGCCCGGGCGCCGGGCGATCACCTTCAGCGTGGTCCGCGCCGGCAGCCCCGGGCCGTTGGCGCGGGCGAGCAGCCTGCCCGCGTTCTTGGCGATGCAGGCCTCGGAATCCTTCTCCTCCCAGTCCGGGGGGTCGCCCGCCGAGAGGGCCGCGTAGCGCTTGGCCACCTCCCCCCTCTGGAAGGCCTTCCCGAGGGCCCCGGCGGCCTCCCTGGTCTTGGCGGTCAGGAGCAGGCCGGATGTCCCCGCGTCCAGCCTGTGGGGGAGCCTCAGCCCGATCCCCGTGAGCCTCCACAGGGCCGAGAGCACGTTGTTGTGGGCATCGTGGGGGACGGCCTGGGAGGGCCTGCCGGACTCCTTGTCGTACACCAGGACGTGCTCGTCCTCGTAGACGATCCGGGAGGGGGCGGCCTCGTAGAAGCTGACCTGCCCGTAGGCAGGGAAGTTCACCCGGAACTCCCCCTGTCCGGGGAGCTGGAGCTCGGGGTCGAGGCGGGGGCGGGAGTCCACCCACACCCCCCCGAAACGCACGAGGCCCCTGGCCTCCTCCGGCGGGAGCCCCGTCGCCCTGGCGCAGAGCTCCCAGAGGGGCCTGCCCTCCATGGCGGGGTCGAGCTCCCCCGCCACGGTAGGCGGCCCGCCCGTGTAGGGGCGCGGGGCCGGGGGGGGGTCCGGGACGGGGGGGCCGAAGCAGGACTCAGGGTCGGAGTCCGGGCGGGCGATGATTTCGCTCAGACGCGGGGTCATGGTTCGGTCGCCGACGCCAGGGGCGCCGCGGGGCCGGGCGCGGGAACGCCGGGCCGCCGCCGGTTGTCAGCGGCTTGTCGCTGGATATCGAGCCAGTCCGGGGACTGGAGGACGAAATGGCCTGTCTTCCACTGCCATAGCCCGCCGCAAGGGACACGGCGCACAAGATACACCGCGCGGGAGGCGCCGCGCAAGGCCGCCGGACAGCCTCTGCCGGGTGCCAGGCGAGGGGATCGCGGACGGCGCGGCCGGGGAAGGAAGGCACCCCCCCGCCCCTACCCCGGCGCCGCGGGGGCGGGCGTCACGGGTCGAGGGAGAGCGGGATGATCCTGCCCAGGACGGCCCCCGCCAGGCTCAGCTCCGCCTCGAAGGCGAGCACCCGCACGCCCGCGGCCGCCGCGCTTCTCAGGGCCCGGCCCCAGGCGGGATCCACCGCGTCCGCCGGCGAGAAGACCTCGGCGTCGGGCCGCTGCACCACCACGCAGAGCATGGCGCCCCCGCCGGAGCGGGCTATGCCCTCGAGCTCGGCCAGGTGTCTCGACGCCCGCGCGCTCGGGGCGTCCGGGAACAGCGCCCGGCCGCCCTCGGTCCAGGTGCAGTTCTTGACCTCCACGAGACAGCCCGGGCCCTCCCCGTCCGGGGGGAGCCAGCGGAGATCGAGCCTGCTCCCGCCCTGCCGCACCTCCGACTCCACCCTGCCGCCCGCCGGCAGGCCGGGCACGGCGCCCTGCTCCAGCGCCGCCCGCACGAGCCGGTTGGGGAGGGACGTGTTGACGCCCACGAGCCCGGCGTCCATGCGGATCATCTCCCAGGTCCAGGGATGCCTGCGGGAGGGGTTCCCGGACCGGCTCAGGAAGACGGCCCTCCCCGGCTCGGAGCAGCCGGTCATGCGCCCGGTGTTGGGGGTGTGGGCGACGACCGTCCCTAGCCCCCGCACGGCCACGTCCGCCAGGAACCTCTTGTAGCGCCTGAGGAGAACCCCCTCCGTGAGCGGCGGGAAGGGCACCGCGGGCCGGCCCCGGAAGGCATCGTGCCCGGCCGCGGCCGCCGCCGGGCCTGTGGGGGCGCCGCAGCGGGGCGCGGCGGCGGCTCGCTTCGCGGCGGCTTCTGCGGGGCGGGGCCTGCGGGGGGGCTTTTCCATACGGGCCGGGACTCTCGGGACGCCTGGCTGGCGTGAGGCAGGAAGGGGGAGAGGGGCGGGACGGATCCTCCGCCGCGGCCGCAGGGATGCGAGGCGGCGGGGGGGCGCCAGGGGTGCAAGTCTACCCCATGTCGGCCCCGGAGGGAAGGGCGGGGAGGCGGCCGGGCGCCCGGAAGCGCGGAGGGTCGGCGGGGCCAAGCCAGACCCTCTCCCGGGGCGGGAGCGGCCTGCGCAGCGGTCGCAACCGTCCCCCGCGGGAGGCGCCCGGGGTACCGGGGGGGGGGGGCGGGGGGCCCCCGCCGGCGCCGGGGGGCGGCCGTTCCCGCGGTTACGGTCTGGGAGGCCTGTCCCGGTCTGGCCGCCGGCTGTCATGGCTGAGGCCCCCCTTTCCAGGATCGCGCAGCCGTTGGGCTTCAGGGTGGGCCCCCGCGCATCTCGCCGAGCGTCTTCCGTGCCCGATCTCGGCCCCGGAAGCGGGCGGCAAGCCTCCGGCGGCGCGTCAGGCCGGGAGGCGAGGCCGGCCCGCCGCGGAGAGCCCGGGGGGGCGCTGGCCGGCCTGCGGGGCGCCTCGGGCCGGGCCGGGACGGAGGACGCCCGCCTAGCCGCCGGAAACGCCGGGCCTGCGGCCAGGCAGGCCGCCCCGGCTCCGGGTCGCCCACGCCCATGACGCCCGGCGCAACCCTCGGCCCCGGATGCCCCGGCGAGAACCCCAGACCGGCCGGCGGCGCCCCGGTGCCCTTCCGGCTGGCGTACCCCGCGAACCGCAATCCAGGAGCCAAGGGCGCGCCGGGGGGGCGGCCGCAGCCCCCCGGGGTTCGCGGGCTTCCCGCCGCCCGCGGGCCCGTGACGGCCGGTCGCGCGGGAGTCCATCGTCGATCCGGCGCGGACGGCGCGCGGGCAGGCAAGCGGGGAGGGGACCGCCCCCTGCGGGCAGGCGGCGCAGGGGCGCCGCAGGCAGGCCGGACGGACGCCTGCGGCGGCGAAACCGGTCGCGAACGGGCACCGCGGCGTTTCCGATGACGTCTCCGGGCACGCGGACCCGCGGCCGGGCCGGGAGGATTGTCAAAATGTTTTTAGAAGGAAACGCCGTCCCGTCCGCCGACAGGGCTTCAGCGCCGCGTGCGGCCGCGGCTGGCGCGTGCATCGCTGGCGCGGCGGGCGGGCGGAGGCGATCCGGCGTGTCCCGTCCGCCGCATCCCGCTGGACGCCGTGCGGAGCGCCTCCCTCAAGGCGGACGGTGCCCCGAGGGGCCATGTCCCTGTGCGGGGCGGCCGGGGACAGCGCCATCATGACGCCTGCGGAGGAAAGCCCCGTCTGCCGGCAGGAGCCCCAAGGCGGCGATTCCTCGCCCGCGCCTGTGCCGCCGCCGCCTCGCGTGGCAAGCGCCTTCCCGCAGGCCGCATGCGGGATCGCCTGCCGCCCTTCCCCGGGCCGCCCCGCCGAGCCCGCCTCCCTCAGACAGCACCCGCCGAGCCGCGGGCGGGAAGAGAGGGCCGGGGCGCTCGCTGTGGCACGCCCCGCCGCGGCGGCCCCGAAACCCGCCTCACCGCCCCCAGAGGAAGGCCCGCGCCTCCCGGAAGACCAGCTCCGGATCCGGGGGGACGAGCCTCCCCTCGGGAAGCTGGCCCCTGAACCAGGTGCGCTGGCGCTTGGCCAGGCGGCGGGTGTTCAGGTAGACCTCCTCCCTGGCCCTGTCCAGCGTGATCTCGCCCCTGAGGTAGGAGACGGTCTCCCTGTAGCCGATGGACATGAGCGGCTTCAGGGCGGGGCTGTAGCCCCTGTCCAGGAGGGCGCGGGTCTCCTCCACCAGGCCTTGCGCGAACATCCTCTCAGTCCTCTCCCTCAGGCGGCGGTCGAGCTCGCCAGCGGGGACGTCCATCACGAACGGGAGCGTCTCGAAGGGGCGGTCGGAGAGGCCGTGGCGGCCCTGGAGGGCGGATATCCCCTCCCCCGCCTGGAAGAGCACCTCGAGCGCCCGCTCCACCCGCACCCTGTCCCGGGGCCGGATCCTCGCGGCGGTAGCGGGATCCAGGCCCTCCAGGACGGCGTGCAGGCGGATGCCGTCCCGCTCCATGCGGCGGAAGGCCTCCCGCAAGGCGTCGGAGCGCGGCGGGCCGCTGAAGACCCCCTTGACCAGGGTCCGCAGGTACAGCCCCGTCCCCCCGCAGGCGACCGGGGGCGAGCCAGACTCCCAGAGCCGCGCAGCGAGGGGCCTCGCCAGCGCCGCGTAGGCCGCGGCGTCGAAGGGCTGGTCGGGCTCCAGGATATCGAAGAGGTGATGGGGGGCGAGGCGGGTCTCGTCCTCCCTCGGTTTCGCGGTGCCGATGTCCAGGCCCCGGTAGAAGGCCAGGCTGTCGGCGTTGATCACGGCGCCCCCGAGCCGCGAGGCGACCGCCGCCGCCAGGGCGCTCTTGCCGGATCCCGTGGGGCCGGTGACGATCACGAGCCGCGGCCGGCCGCCGGGCGGCCCGTCCGCGGGCCCGCCCGGCGGGGGAGGCTCAGCGGCCATCGCCCGAGACGCGCCTCAGGCTCACCAGGAACTCCAGCCCTGCCCAGAGCACGGCCAGGAGGAGCGCCGGCACGAGCGTCAGGAGCCCCCCCAGGAAAGCCATGGGGTTGCCCACCTTGAGGAACACCGCGAGGAACGCCAGAAGCGCCGTGAGCGCGAAGAGCCCGTAGAACTTGAGGATGGTGACCGCCACGGGTTTCTCCACCCGACCCGGACGGCTCGCCCCGATCACCCGCTGGAACACGTAGAGGTTGCCGTCCAGCAGGAGCGCCCCCACCAGCGCGCCCAGGGCGTGGAACCAGCCCTGGTAGAAGAAGAGGAAGATCACGAGCGCGGCCCCCAGGACACGCTCCAGGAGCCTGATCCTGAGGAACTGCCGGGAGATGTCCGCGAAGGCGCCCCCCTCCGGCGGCGCGCCCCCCGGCAGGGCCCCGGCGGCCTCAGCCCCCGCTCCCGCCGGGTCCGGCGTATCCTCCAGGGGAGCCCTTGTCGGCGGGCGCCCCTCCCTTCCCGGCCCCGGAACCGTCCCGTCCGGCGCCCTGTCCGTCTTCCCCGTCCCCGGCGCCCCCTTTACCGTCATGGCCATAGAATCCCTTCCTCTGCCTCTCAAGACGCCTCGAGAGCACTATCAGGTTGTTGAAGGCCGCCGCCAGCCCGCACAGGAGCCCCAGGAGGATGAAAACGGGCCGGGTCCCCAGCCTCCCGTCCAGCCAGTAGCCCGCGCCCAGCCCGAAAAACACCGAAAGCACCATCGCGATGCCGATGGAGGAGGCCGTGGCCAGCATCTTGAGCTCGGACACGCCAATCCGCTTCTTCTTTTTCCCGTCGGCCGGCTGAGGCGGCGGCACGGCAGGGCCCTGCGCCATGGGTATCCTCCGGATCCTCCGGCCAGGGGCCGCGAGAGGTTGGCTTAAACCCTTCAAGTGTGCCACTTTTCCGGCTTTCTTTCAACGGCACGCGGGAGAGAGAAAGAGAGAGGCAAGGGGAAAGGAAGAAAGAGAGGGAAGCGAGGGGACAAGAGGGGGCAGGAGAGGGGCAGAGAAGGGAAGAGGGGAAGAGAGGGGAAGAGAGGGGAAGAGAGGACACGGAAGCGATGCGGAGGGCTCCCGGCGAACCGGGGATCTCCCCCGAAACCGCGCATCGCCGCCGTGCAACCTTATCCCAAAAGCGCCGGCGTGTCCCGCGCGCGGAAACGAAAGGCCCTCCCCCGCACGGGAAGAGGGCCCTTGGCGAAACGCGGAAGACCGGAACGTCCGGCCAGCAAGGCAGACACCTGCGGCCGCCGCTCCCCGGCCGGGGGCCCGTCCCCGCGGGAAAGACAGGCACCCCGTTGTCCCGGGCTATTCTATCCCGAGCTTGACCCCGTTCTGGAAGCCCTTCTTCATCCGCACCCCCTGATGGAACTCCCTGTTGAGACCCAGGCACTTGTCCGCGAACTTGCACCACTTGGCGCATCCCTCGTTCAACTTGGGGTTGGGGAAGCTGTACCCACAACCCTGGCAGCGGCGGCGGGCATCGTCCTTGAAGAACTCCACCCTGGCCCCGCAGGCCGGGCAGACTATGTCGAAGATGTCATCGGGCTTCCAGAACTGCATGTTCTGCCCGGGGCACATTACTGGCATCAGCCTTCCTCCCCTGAGGCGGCCCCCCCGGCGGGGGGCTCCTCCGCTACCCTGCCGTCCAACCCCACCACGAGCACCCGGAGATCCACGTCGGAGCGTCCGGAGCGCTCGACGCCGCGCACGGCGGCGTAGGCCAGCCCCCGGCAGCAGGGGACCTCCATGATGGGGACCCTGAGCTCCCTGACGGCGGGATGGGCCTTCAGGATCTCGCCTATCTTGATGATGTAGGCGTCTATGTCGTCGAGCTTGGGGCATCCCACCAGCAGGGGGGCGCCGCCGCCCAGGAACTCCCCGTGGAAGCCCGGGCAGGCGAAGGCCGTGCAGTCGGCGGCGACTGCCAGGGCGGGCGCGTCCAGGAAGGGCGCCTGCGGGGGGACCAGCATCATCTGGATGGGCCAGTTGGCCAGCGCGGCCGCCCTGCCCCCGCCCCCCTCCCCTTCCGGCGGCCCGCCGGCCCCGGCGGCGCCGCCCCGCAGGGGAAGCGCCCTGGGCCTCGCCCCCGCGCAGCCGCCCCGGACGGCGGAGGGCGTCGCCGGGGAGCGGGGGCCGGCGGCCTTCCCGGCCGCAGACGCCCGGAGCGCCGCCTCCTCGTCGAACTCCTCCGACTCCCTCCGGACTATCCTGAGCGCCCCCCGGGGGCATTCGGCGAGGCAGGCGCCCAGCCCGTCGCAGTAGGAGTCGGAGACGAGCCTGGCCTTCCCGTCCACAATCTCGAGGGCACCTTCGGCGCAGCCGCGGGCGCAGAGCCCGCAGCCGTCGCAGAGGGCCTCGTCAATCTCTATGATGTCCCGCCTCCTGAGGGGGGCGGGCTTTCCGGCGGCAAGCGGCATGGTTGGCTACCTCCTTTCCATGCCTCGACTATCCCCCCTTAAGATGTGCGCGGCATTGAGACATGTCAAGCCCGATCGGAAAGGGCGGAAGGGGCGGATCACCCCGATCCGCCGGGAGGGGGCGCTCCCGGAGCGGGACGGGTCGCGCCCCGCGGCGCACCCGGCCCGCAGTTCGCCGGCGCCGTCCAGGGAGGCGGGGCACGGGACGGGCCCGGGACGGACGGCGTCCCGCCGCGCCCCCGGGCACTCAGCGCCTCCCCCTGGGCCTCCGCCGGATCCGGCCGGCACTGGGGATTTTGTTGAATGTTGAGGGTTTTCCCTTGTTTTTTGCCGCTAAATAGGATAGAATCGGGCAATATAGTTTCAGTTCGCTAAGCCGTTCATCGACCGGCCTCGCCAGGCACCCTTAGAGGCCGGTGTCATGCGGCGGATCCGCCCAGGCTCCCCCCGGACGCGGCAGGCGGGGATCGTCCAGCGGCCCGGGCGGCCGCGTCAGGGAGCGCTGATATCCGGCCGTTCCGGCGGTCCCGGGGCTAATGGGAGGCATGCAAAGATGCTCGGCATAGAGAGGCGGCAGGCCATACTGAACCGTCTTCTGGAAAAGCGCAAGGTGCACGTGGCGGAGCTCTCCGAGGAGTTCGGGGTGACCGCCGAGACCGTGCGGAGGGATCTCGAGAGGCTGGAGAAGGAGGGCCGCGTGCGCCGCAGCTACGGGGGGGCGGTCCTCGCGCGCCCCTCCAACGAGGATCTTCCCTTCAACACCCGCCGGGCCGCCAACACCCCCGAGAAGGAGGCCATCGCCGTGAAGGCCCTGAGCCTCATCAACAGCGGCGCCACCCTGATGACGGACGCGAGCACCAGCGTGCTCTCGCTGATGGAACTGCTCACCGGCAAGAACGATCTGACGGTCGTCACCAACTCCGTCAAGATCCTCCACGACTTCGCGAACTCGCAGCTGAGGCTCGTCTCCACCGGGGGGACGCTCAGGGGCAGATCCTTCTCGCTCACGGGCGACGGGGCGAGACGCACCCTCATGGATCACAACGTGGACATCGCCGTCATGGGATGCAAGGGCCTCGACATAGACAAGGGCATCATGGAGTCCAACGAGCCGGAGGCGGTCCTGAAGCAGGTCATGGCGGGCCAGGCCAAGACGCGGATACTCCTGGCCGACCACTCGAAGTTCGATCAGGTCGTCTACCGCAAGGCCCTGGAGTTCAACGACATCGACTGCCTCGTGACGGACCGCGAGCCGGGCAAGGCCTGGGCGGATCTCTGCCGGGCCAAGGGGATCCAGCTGATATACTGATCTTCCGCCGGCGGCGCCCTTCCGGACGGCACCGGCGGCGAGCCGATCCCGGCGCGGCGCGCGGTTCGGCCCCGGCGCGGCGTGGCGCGGGGCCCGGCTGAAACGCGGCAGGGGACCGCACACCGGTGCGGCTCGGGGCCGGAAGCCAGCGGTGCGCCGGGCGCCCGTCCGGGGCGGGATCGGAGAGCAAGGCCCGGAAGGCGAAGCGGGCCCGGGTCTGATGACGTCGCGGCGCACCTCATGCGGCGGCTCCGCGCCCTTCACGCGCCGACGCGGTGCATTCCCTGAGGAGCCGACGCCGCGCACCTCGGGAGCCGGACGGGCGTGTCCCGTACGGACGCGGGCCGGGGCGCGGCGGAAGGCCCGGATTGGGGCGGCCCGAACCTGGACCGGGCCGCCGCGCGGGTTTCGCCGGAATCA
>JAITEZ010000230.1 GCA_031281735.1 Deltaproteobacteria bacterium
AGCGCATGTTCCCGAAATCCGCCCACCCCACCCCGTTCGCCAGGGCCGTGGACTCCCTCGGCCTCAACGACGGCCTCGAGGACGCCCGCCACAAGGTGCGGTTCCACACCCTGCGCCACACCTTCGCCTCCTGGCTGATCGAGCGGGGCGTCAGCCTCGCCGCCGTGCAGCGGCTCCTCCGCCACTCGTCCGTCACCATGACCGAGCGGTACGTCCATCTCTCCGAGGACGCCGTCCGCGAGGGCCTGGAGGCCGTCCGGGACATGATCCCCGGCGGCCGCGGGGCCGCGGGGAAGGGCTAGCCCCCCTCCCCCGCGGCCTCGAGCGCCGCCCGGAGCCCCTCGAGCTCCTCCCGGCCCCGCTCGATCTCCCGCATCGCCCCGCCCAGGCCGGCCTTCGCCTCCAGCCGCCTCACCTCCAGCTCGCCCATACCCGCAAGGCGCCGGACCGTGCTGTAGGGGATCCCCGTCAGCCGCGAGACCCCGTGCTGGGACACGCCGCGCTCCAGGTGACGCCGCACCAGCTGCAGCTTCTCCAGCGTGGCGGGCGAGTACCCCTTGAAGGCGCGCCGCTTCCTCGCCCCCTCCGGAGGGGACTCCAGCTCTTTCAGCCGCGCCTTGAAACGGGGCAGGACGCCCGTGACTATCGTCTGCATGAGGCCCTCGAGCCTGCGGACACGGGCCTCGAGCCCTTCCAGCGAATCCACCATGATTGCCCTCCTTTGTCCATGCGCCAGGGTAGCAGGCCGCGGTCACGGCTGTCCAGACCCCCCGGCGGCGCCGAAGCATCCCGCGATCTCCTCCCGGGACACGGTCAGGACGTGCCGCGGGCAGGGCCGGGAAGGGAGGAAGCCTTCCCACCCGGCGGCGGGCGGCAGGCCGGAGACGCATACCTCCACGCCGTCATGACGCAGGGTGAGGATCAGATCCTCCGCGCCGAGATCGAGCCACTCCCCCAGCCGGGCGGCAAGCGCGGGCGGAAGCCTGCCGCGGTCCCCGTCCCGGAGCCACACGTGAAAGGAATACCGGGTCCGGGCGCCGGGCGCCGGGCCGAAAGAGAGATCGTCCCCGACCTCCGCCGCGCAGGTCTCCGCCTGGGAGAACAGCAGGCCCCGCCTGCCGAGCGACCCCGCGATGATCCCTGCCATATCGTCATCAGTCATGATGCCTCCTTCCGGGGGAAGACGCCCCCCCGCCAGCCTGACCACGCGTCAGGGTAACAGCCCGCGGCGGGCATTGTCCAGGACGCCCGGCCCGGCCAGCATGCCCGCGAGCCTCGCGGGCGGCAGCCTGGCGTACACGGGGGTCGCGCCCGCGAGCGAGGCCGACACCTCCGCCTCGCCATCCCCGCACAGGCGGAACTCCAGGACCGCCCCCCCCGCGCAGGAGCCCAGGAACGCCCCCAGGGGATCCACGCGGCCGCCCCCGTGGCAGTCGTCGTCGTACATCCACACTGACAGCAGGCCGTCGCCCAGGCCGGACACGTCATCCCGCCCCCGCACCTCCGCCTCCGCCCAGACGTCGTCCTCGCCCGGCCTGTAGCACACGCGGGCCTCGAGGCCCCTGCCGCGGAGCAGCGCGTAAACCGTCTCGGCCGTCTCCCTACCGTTCATGCGTCCCCCTTCCGGGGGGAGGGCTTCCCTCCCCCCAGTCATATGGTTTGTCCAGGCTCAGGCTAGTTCCCGGAACCCCCGCCGCCCTTCGCCAGCGGCCCGGCGAAGTTCATATGCATCTCGACCTTCTCCGGGCGGAACCCCGACCGGCGGCTGAAGCCCAGCAGGCGGTCCTCCAGGGCCTCGGTCATGCATTTCGCGAGGTCATCGGACATCATGCCGAGATCCGCGCCCTCGGGATACTCGGCCCGTTCCGCGTAAACGAACAGGTGTATGCGCAAGTGTCACACCTCCTTCCGGGGGGAGGGCATCCCTCCCCCCTGTCATGTGGCTTGTCCAGGCTCCGTCCGGCCGCCGGGATCCCCCGCCTCGGTCAGGATCCCCAGCAGCCCGCGGAACTCCTCCCCCGTCACGTCGGCATCCAGGGAGATCTCCTGGGCGAGGTCGCTCACGTCAGCCAGATCCGAGACCAGCCCTTCAAGCTCGCCGTCAAGCCCGCCGCCCCCGTCGTCGAGGCCGACACGGATCCTTTCATTCAGGAAGATCCTGACATCCTGGACCACCCCCGCCGCGCGGCCGAGGCGCCTCATGGCCCCGCGCAGCCGCCCGCGGGCCTTCCCCACGGCATCCTTGTCCAGCAACACGTCGTCCTTCATCCCGCAACCCCTTCCGGGGGGAGGGCATACCTCCCCCCTGTCACATGGTTTGCCCAGGCTCAGGCCGGCCAGTCCTCCCAGACGAACGGCTCCATGTCCTCCGGGCCGGCCGACTCTATCCAGGCGTCAGCAATCTCCTCCACCAGGGCGGCCCGCTCCGCATCCCCGAGGCCGGGCATGGCCAGCCGGGCCCGAGCCGCCGCCAGCCGGGCCCGCGCCGCCGTCACGCGCCTCCTCGCCTCCGCGCCGTCAAGCGCCGCGCCCTCGATATAGGCGCGTATCCTCGCCTCGCGCGCCGCGAAATCCTCCTTCATGCCACCCTCCTTTCCGGGGCGGGCATCCCGCCCCGGTCACATGGTTTGTCACGACTCATCCAGGCTCCGGCCCGTCAGGCCAGCCCGTACCCATACAACATCCCGGCCAGAGCCTTCCGCACCCTCCGGAGATTGCGCGGCGTCGCGCCGTCCCGGTACCGGCGCACCCACAGCACCCGGCAGAGATCCCCGGCACTCGCGCCGAAATTCACGTCCAGGACGCCGCCCCTCTCGCGGAAGGAGATTTTCAGATCGGCGGAGGCATACGAGCCCGCACCCTCCGCCTCGGCCCTGACCTTCGCGAGGAAGCCCTCGTTCCCCAGCAGGTCCAGCGCGTGGGCCACATCCAGCGACGCACCCAGCTCGTCCAGCGTGTACCCTACGCCGCCCTGCATCAGGCCGGCGTCCTTCAGCACGTCGCCCACCGGCCACAAGGCGATCCAGCGCACGTCATCCGCTTCCGACCAAGGCCACAGGTTATCCGGGGATATCCCCTCGAACAGCGTGTACAGGCTCTCCCAGTCCAGGTCAAGGCGGAGATCCCACGCCTCACCCCCCATGTCCCGCTCCTCGATTCTCCAGGCCGGGCCGCCGCCACCGAACGGCAGGCGGGCATTCAGGCCGTCCCGCAGCACGGGCAGGCCGTCACCGAGCACGCTCATGTCAATCTCCTTCCGGGGGAGATAACCCCCTGTCATATGCATTGTCCAGGCTCCGCCCCGCCCCCCGGCGGGAGGGGGAAACCCTCCCGCCGGATCGGCAGGCCTATGCCTGCCGGCCAGTACTCTCCGGCGCGGCTACCCGCCCCGGTCAA
>JAITEZ010000372.1 GCA_031281735.1 Deltaproteobacteria bacterium
CGGCGCGACGCCGCCGGGGCCCCGTCCGCCGCGCCGCTTGACAGCTTCCGCAGTTTAATAGTAACCTACTTAAGATAATTTAGGCTGAATTGTGTCTCATCATTATCCTTGCGCATAATCGTATGGCAAACCACAACATTTATAGTCCTAGAGCAGAATTCGTTTCCAGCTTCAGCCAAATCTCCATCATTTTCTTATATTCTCCCATAAATCCGGACATGTTTCAAGCCTTCTAGGGCACGTCCCGCGCGAACCGGGGGATACCCCACATCCGGGCCGCGGCCGGCGGCGCCCGCTGACGCGGGCTCCGGGCCGGCCCAGGCCAGCCACATCAGACCCGGAAACCGGCCCCCGCCCTCAAGGTCAGCCCCGCAACGGCCGAAAGGGAAGGCAGGGGGGTTGCCCGGCCCTCTCCCGCGGGGGCCGACCCCTGCGGACACGGGCCGGCGGGGGCGGCCCCCTCTACTTCCCCCGCCCCGGAAAGGCTTACCGCCGCCGGGGCGGGTCCCCCGACACCCAGAGGCCCGGCCGGCCGGGCCGTGACCCGCCCGGCGGCCCCTCCCCCGGCCCCGCGGCGGGAGGGGCCTCCGGGTGACGGAAGCGCCGCCGCAATACCAGAAAGGAGGCCGCACGCGCCCCGGAGAGACCCTGGCCGGACCCGTGCGGGAAAGACATGCTCAAACCTGAACACGCACTCTACCTCTTCCTGGCCCTGGGCACGGGCCTGGGCCTCGCCTTCGCGGCGACCGGCGCCCCGCCCCTACACGCCCAGGAGCAGACCCAGGCCTACGTCGTCCAGAAGGGCGACACCCTGAGTTCCATCGCCCGGAGGTTCTACGGCAAGAGCTCGCTGGGGTCGGCCCTCTGGCGGGCCAACCGCGAGCTCGTGGCCCACCCCCGCCGGCTCACCCCGGGGGACACCATCTACATCTTCCCCGAGGGGACCCTGGCGCTCAAGAAGCCCGTGGTAGTACCCCCCCCGCCCATGCAGAACCCCGAGAACCTCTACAGGCCCAGCGAGACCCTCAACATAGCCTTCCCGAAGTACTTCACGTTCCTGGCGGACGCCCGGGGGCAGGGGGGCACGGGCACCACGCGGATCCGGGTGAAGAAGCGGGTGATTGAATCCCGCAACGTGTACGACCACCCGACCGGCAAGCTCCTGAACCCGCAGGGGGAGATCATCTCCAACCCCAACAGCTCCTCCGACGAGTCGACACCCGTGAAGTTCAACGTCGAGGTGGAGGTTGACGAGCTCTACGACGTCCGCCTGGTGGGCGAGATCGTCGCCTCCACCGACCGGGGCGGCGCCATGCCCGACAACGGCCCGCAGCTCGCCGCCCAGGGCCGGATGCTCCTGTCCACGGGCGACAACGTGATGGTGCGCTTCACCGAGGACGTGGCCAAGCTGCGCGACTCCGACACCTACGAGGATCCGGATCCTTATTTCACCACCTTCCCCATCTACGCCGTCACCACCAGCGTGCTCTCCACCGAGCGGGCGCGGCCGGACTACGGCGAAACCCTGGGCCAGATCTTCCGCTACAAGGGCAACCTCACCGTGGTGGCGCGGGTCGAGGGCACGGTGCCCCCGTCCGCCCGCGCCACGTCCAGGGCCGTCCGCCAGCGGGGCCTCGCCCAGGATCTCGAGCCCGTGACCTACGTCGCGCGCATCGTCTACGCCGAGGACGCCGTCGGCGTGAACGACAAGGTCATGCTCTTCATCCCGACGGATCCCGGCCCCGAGAGGCGGCTCGACCCGCCGTTCGTGGAGGAGCCCGCCACGTACGCCTCCCCCGGCAGGTGAGCCGCCGGCGCCCCCACACGCGCAGGACGCCCCCGGACTGATGCCGCAGGCCGGGGGCGGGATCCACGGCCTGCGGCCCCGGAGGCGCGGGCAGGTGCGCCGGCCTCCCGCCCCTCCACCGCCCGCCCGCTTCCGGGAAGGGAGGCCGGGCCGCCTCCCCGGAGGCCGGAAACCACACAACTACCAAGGAGGTCCGCGGCAGAGCCTCAAGGCCCCCGGCTGCCGCCCGATACCCATGAGATCATTCCAGATACCGGCCGCTGCGGCGCTTGTGTTAGCCCTCTCTTTCGCCCTCACGGGCTGCGGCTTCTCGACCGGCCTCTCCTCGGCCGTTGCCGCGCCCTACAAGAAGTACGCCCCCTGCACCCGCGCGTCCTCCAGCATATCCAGGCTCCCCAGGGCCAGCTACGGGGCCGCGTCGCCCGGGTCTTGCGTCCGGAGCGTGGATCCCTTCGACATCGCGGCCTGGGTGGAGGCCCCCCTGATCTCCTACAAGGAGAGGGGCCTCTCCACGATGGTCCTGGGCTGCGCCAACCTCGTGCCGGACGCCGCCGACTGCCAGTACGCGGGGCAGCCCGGGCACGCCGCGACCCTGAACCTCAACTTCAACATGGCCACGTACCCGCCGACCGCCAGGGTCCAGAGGGCGGTGCTAGCCTTCTACGTGGAGAACAACTCCTCCTTCTTCCGGGAGAACGCCCAGGTGAGGGCCCGCCTGAACGCCGGCGACCAGCTGCAGTCGGTGGGCAACCGGAGGGCCGGCCCCTCGCGGCCCTCCGGCTGGATAACGGTGGACATCACCGACTTCGCGGCCAGGGCTCTCAACGAGCAGAGGCCCTCGGTCTCCTTCGAGATCTCGCTCCCCTGCGGCCGCGACGAGTCCGAGCTCACCAAGGTGAGGGTACTCAAGACCGAGCCCGTCCTGGTGGTGGAGTACAAGTAGCCGGCCGGCGGCGGGCCGGCGTGGGGGACGGGGCCCGCCCCCCCGCCGGGGAGCCTCCCCGCGGCCCCGCCGGAAGCCTCCCCGCGGCCCCTGGCCGCGCAAGAACGCCGCCTCCCGGCCCCGGCCCGCGCCCCCCGGCCCCCCCGGCGCGGGCGGCGCCGGATCGCGGGAGGCCAAGCCACGGAGTAACCAACCATGAGAAGAGTCCCCGCCGCCCTTGCGGCCCTCCTTATCACCGCCGCTCCGGTCGCCGCCCTGGCCCAGTACAGCCTGGACCCCGACGCCCAGATAGCGAGGAGCCTCGTGGCCGATCAGGGGCTCTTCCACGCCCTGGCGCAGAACAACATCCCCGGCATGGCGGCACTGCGCAACCAGGGGGCCGACCCCAACGCCACCCTATCCCAGCTGGGCATGAAGCCCGTCGATGTCTTCGGGAACGTCATCATGGCCCCCGTCCCCGGGACGGAGGGCAAGCTCCACAGGCCGGAACCCCAGGAGCCCATGCTCCGGCAGCCCGTCAACACCGCGAGCTGGCCCATCCTCACCTGGGCCGTGCACCTGGACAACCAGCGGGCGGCGAACCTCCTGATGCGGGCCGGGGCCCGCGTCAACGCCCCGGACGAGTACGGGGCGACGCCCCTGCACTGGGCCGCCTGGGAGGGCCGCCACAGCCTGGCCAAGCAGCTCCTGAACAACGGGGCCTCCTGCCAGGCCAGGGACTTCCGGGGGCTCACCCCCAAGGACTGGGCGCTGGCGGCGAGCCAGTACGACATGGTCCAGCTCTTGGACTCCCGCTCCTGCCGGGCCGTGACCGTCCTCGACTCCGACCGGGACGGCGTGCCGGACGACATGGACATGTGCCCGAACACGCCCCTGGGCGCCCCCGTGGACGAGAGGGGCTGCTGGGTGGTCGCCTACGCCACCTTCTTCGACTTCGACCGCGACGTGGTGAAGCGGGAGTTCATCCCGCACCTGCAGCAGGCGGCCCGCATCCTCTCCAACAACCCTGGGCTCCCTGTGACCCTCGTGGGTCACACCGATTCCAGGGGCACCGACGAATACAACATGGATCTGGGCTACCGTCGCGCCGAGGCGGTCAGGAGGCATCTCGTCCGCTACGGGGTGTCCGCCGACAGGCTCTCCGTGTTGTCGTCCGGCGAGTCCGAGCCCATCGACACCAACGGCACCGCCCGCGGCCGCGCCCGCAACCGCCGCGTCGAGATCCACGTCAACGAGGCCGGGGCCGCGCCCAACTGACGCGGGCCCGTCCCAGCGACCTCCGGGAACCCCGCCGCCGCAGGTGGCGGCTGGGGGCCGGCCCTTACCCCCTCCGTCCCTCGCCCGGACGGGGGGGTTTCCTTTCCCGGGAAGCCGCCGCGGCGGGTGAGGACGGGAGGCCGGCCGCCGGGGGCCGCGGCTCCGGGGCCGGGCGCGTATCGCTGGCCAGGCGCGGCCTCCCGCCGGGGCCGCCGGAACACCGCCCGGCGGATGCCGCGAGCCCCGGGAACCCGGGGGGGGAGGGACGGGGGAAGGCGGCAGGGAAAGCCGCCCAGGGACGGCCCGCGGTATCGGCGTGGGCGGCCTCCGGATCCGCCCGGCGGCGGCGAGGGATGGCTTCAGCATGCGGATCCCGGGCTAGGTCGCCCCGCAGAGGTTCACTCGCCCGCCTGCCCGTTGCTGTCGACAGGTCCGGGGCTGTCCTCGATCCTCCCCAAGTAATAGCCTCCGCGGTTGCCCGTTCCGTCGGACGGCGCCGCCTGCCCGTCGTCGCGGCGCTCTCCGTCGCCTTGGGCACCCCAGCCGCCGCCGGGGCGGTGCCCCTGATCGGATCCACCGGGACTGTGTCCCTGATCGGTTCCGCCGGGACGGCCCCCCCAGCCGCCGCCGGGGCGGTGCCCCTGATCGGATCCACCGGGACTGTGTCCCTGATCGGTTCCGCCGGGACGGCCCC
>JAITEZ010000375.1 GCA_031281735.1 Deltaproteobacteria bacterium
GGGAGCCCCCGTCTCCCACAAGCTTTCCCCGCAGCCTCCTTGCCGGGCGCCCCGCCGATGCCGGCCGGCGGCCTCCGGGCCGGCCTACCGCGGCCTTGAGCCGCCCCGCCGGCCGCAGCCGGAAGGCGCGGCACGTCCACCGAGGTTCACATGGCACCTGCGATCCCCATCCCAGCGGGGGCCGTCCGCCTCCGCGCCCCGCGCCCCCGCGCCTCCGGCGTTCTGGCTTTCCTTGTCACAGCCGCCCTCTCCCTCTGGGGGCCCGCCCCCCGGCCCGCGTTCGCGATCACCCAGGCCGAGGAGATGGAGCTGGGCCGCGAGATCTACATGGAAATCGCGAACCAGGGGGCGATCTTCACCGACCCCTACGTCTCGCAGTACTTCCAGCGGGTGTGCCGCAGGATCCTCAGCGCCGCGGGCCCGCAGTCCCTGCCCTTCCACTTCAACCTGGTCTACAGCAACTCCCTGAACGCCTTCGCCGTGCCGGGGGGTTACATCTACCTCCACACGGAAACCATGAACAGCCTCGAGAACGAGGGGCAGATGGCGGCCATAATCGCCCACGAGATAGCCCACATCACGTCCAGGCACTTCGCGCTGCGCGCCGAGAAGAACTCCGTCTCCACAATCGCCGGCCTGGCGGGCATGATAGCGGGGGCCCTCATCATGTCCCAGGGGGGGCAGTCCGGCGCCGCGCTGGGTCAGGCGGTCCTGATGGGATCGCAGGGGGCCACCGTCCAGGCCATGCTCGCCAACTCCCGGGCCGACGAGTCCGAGGCCGACCGCAAGGGCCGCCAGTACCTCATCAAGGCCGGCTACAGCGCGCGCGACATGTACGGGGCCTTCCGCATCATGAACGAGAAGAGCTTCGCGATATCCAGCCGCATCCCCACCTACATGTCCACCCATCCGGGCATGAGCGCGCGCCTCGCCTCCACCTTCGCGGACCAGGCCGAGGCGCCTCCGGCCCCCCCCGATCCAGGCTACCTCGCCGTCCGCGACAGGGTGATGGCCCTCACCGCCGACCTCGCGAGGGTGCGGAACATAATGAACAACAGGCTCAAGGAGAACCCCGGGGACGCCTCGGCGCTCCACGCCCTGGGCCTGCTCGCCTTCCGCTCCAAGAAGCTCGCCCAGGCCGACGAGCTCTTCCAGGAGGCGCTGAAGCTCTCCCCCGGCAACGGCGAGTACCTTTCCGACGCCGGGGATCTGGCCTACGAGCGCCGCAAGCCCGACGACGCCGTCAAGCTGTTCCTGGAGGCCCGCCGCCGCGGGGACTCCACCCCCCAGACCGCCCTGGGCCTCGCCCGCGCCTACGAGATGCTGGGACGCGACGCGGAAGCCTCCAAGGCCTACGACCAGGCGGTGGAGGCCGCAGGCGACCGCTACCCACGGGCCCTCGAGCTGGCCGGCCTCTTCTTCTCCCGCAAGGGCGACGTTGCCAAGGGGCACTGGATCCTGGGCGAGTTCTTCAGCCAGACCGGGGACGCCAAGGACGCCACCTTCCATTACGCCGAGGCCGCGAAGCTCCCCAGCGGCGCCCGCTACAAGAGGCGGGCCGAGCAGAACATAAGGGATCTCGAGAAGCTCCTCGAGAAGCCCCGGAAACCCTAGGCACGCCGGGCCGGCCGATCCGCCGCCCCCCACCCGGCCGCCGCGGGTGGGCAGCCGGGAGCCCGCGTCGGCCGGATCCCGTCCGCCGGGGCGCGGCCCGGCCCTACCTGGGGCTCCCCCCCCCGTCGGGGCTCATGCCCAGGAACGTCCACATGGAGACCACGGCCGCGCTGATGGCGAAGACCGTGAGGCGGCAGTCGACCGCCCTCCGCACGCCCAGGGGGAGCTCCAGTATGCGGCAGTAGGGCTTGCCCCCCTTGAAGAAATGCACCGGCCTCCAGTGGGGGTAGCCGGCGTCCGGGCCGTGATGGTCAAGCTCTGGATGGAATACGTAGCCGCCCGTCACCTCCGCGAGGTAGACGTCCTCGCCCTCCGGCACCAGGAAGAAGTCGCCGGTGGCCACGCGGTTCACGAAGCGGTCCAGGATGCCGGCCGCCACGGCCAGCTCGTTCTTCTGCTCGTTCCGGTAGTGATTGAAGGCGGAGCAGAGCCGCTCCTTGATGTCGTCCCTGGTGAGCCCCCCGCCCAGATCCCCCACCCCGGGCCAGCCCACCGCCACTATGCCCTTGTCCAGGAATTCGCCCATGCGGTTGATGAAGTCAGGTACCGGTCTGATCGCCCAAAGGTTTCTCGTCATGGGAAGTAGCTCCGCCGAAGGCGGCCCCGCTGGCGGGGCCAGGGGGGCGGTCGCCCCCCTAGAATCAGGAAACAGCCATAGCGCCGAGGTCGGCATCCCTAAACGTCAAAAGGCATAGGCGTCTGCCTCCCGCGCCGTCCCGAGGGTCGGGCTTCGCCCCGGCGAAGAGCGGGCTCGGCGAAAGTTCCGGATAGACAGCCTGGTTGCAAGGATGAGTGGCGGACGGGACGGGCCACAAGGCGCTCCCCTCCGGCCGAACTCGAGGGGGCTCTCGCGGCTGACTGGGACGGGACGGCGCGGGGGTGGCACGGAGGGAGGGCCGTTCCGGCAGGGCGGGAACGGCAAACAGCCAAAAACTACCACGCGGCCAGAGAAAAGTCAAATCCCCTTATATTACACATGATTTGTCTTATTTAATCACCTATAAGTTGGATTTTCCGCACCTTTCCCTTTTGTTGTTGTGGTTTATTTCTATATTTGCTCGATTGCTTTAAAAAACCACAAAAATCCCCCATTCCCCCTTTCTTGAACGTCCCTTGCCTTCCCTCTCCCCTTTCGGCGCGAGAACGGCGGCGGATCCGTCCCTCGTCCTGACGGTGGCTGAAGGCATGACCCTGGCCCGGGGAGGGACTGAGGCTGGTGGGCCCCGCGCGCCTGAAGCCCCGTGATCCCCCTTCCAGGGGAGGGAGGTTCTCGGCCGGCTCCGGACGTCTTCCCGCGCCGGCGGGCCGGTCTTACGGCAAGGGTCAGTGAGAGGCAGCCGGGAGGGAGGCAGGCAGGCCCGCGAAACGGGAGCGCATGCGGCAGGAGAAACGGAACAATAACCTTATAATATGATATTATAAATTTTCTTAGGATATCACCCCTGCCCCTGCCGGAGGAGACGCCTCCTCAAGGCGCTGGATTCCCTGGCCAGGGTCGAGGGATCCGGGGGACGGAGGGCAGGAGAGCCGGAGGGCAGTGGAGTGCCGGAGGGCAGTGGAGTGCCGGAGG
Source organism: Deltaproteobacteria bacterium (assembly GCA_031281735.1). Lineage (GTDB taxonomy): Bacteria > Desulfobacterota > Desulfarculia > Adiutricales > Adiutricaceae > JAIRZX01. The sequence continues at coordinate 3,245 of JAITEZ010000375.1, forward strand.
GCAGGAGTGCCGGAGGGCCGGAGGGCCGGAGGGGGAGCCGGCAGGTCGGGGGATCAGCGGCTCGCGGAGGATCCGGGGGCGGAGGGTCAGGGGGACAGGGAGGACGTCAGGGGATTGACCGGCGGTATCCGCCTGGGGGAGGAGGCGGGATCCTCCGAACGGTGTCTGCTGGCGCCTGCGGGGGGCGCCGGAGGGATCCTCGGCGGGGGCCGCCGCCCGCAGGGAACTCAGCTCCCCGTGCCGGGGCACGGTTGCAAGAAAAGACCGGAGGCCTCCCGGCGGAATATCCGCCGGGAGGCCTCCGGCCGAGGGTCTTGGGGTTCGGAGACCCCCTGGGGTCGCCCCCGGAACAGGACATCTCCGGGGGCGGGGAGGATCCTTGAGGGGCGGATCCCCCCCTTCAGCGGGATCCTGCTAGTACATGCCGCCCATGCCGCCCATGCCGGGGGCTCCGCCCATGGGGGCGGCGGGCTTGTCCTCCTTCTTCTCCGCCACCATGCACTCGGTGGTCAGGAGAAGCGAGGACACGGAGGCGGCGTGCTGCAGCGCGAAGCGGGTGACCTTGGCCGGGTCGATGACGCCGGCGGCCAGGAGATCCTCGTAGACGCCCGTGTCGGCGTTGAAGCCCTTGGCTCCCGTCTCGGCGCGGACCTTCTCCACCACGACGCTCCCCTCGAAGCCGGCGTTGGCGGCTATCTGGCGCAGGGGCTCCTCGAGGGCGCGGCGGATGATCTTCACGCCCTCCAGCACCTCGCCCTCGACCTTCAGGTGGTCGAGCGCGGGGATGCAGCGCACGAGGGCGACGCCCCCGCCGGGCACGATGCCCTCCTCCACGGCCGCGCGGGTGGCGTGGAGGGCGTCCTCGACGCGGGCCTTCTTCTCCTTCATCTCGACCTCGGTGGCGGCCCCGACGTTGATGACGGCGACGCCCCCGATGAGCTTGGCCAGGCGCTCCTGGAGCTTCTCGCGGTCGTAGTCGGAGGTGGTCTCCTCGATCTGGGCGCGGATGAGCTTCACCCGCTGCTCCAGGGCGGCCTTGGAGCCGGCGCCGTCAACGATGGTGGTGTTCTCCTTGTCGACGGTGATCTTGCGGGCCCGGCCGAGATCCTGGAGGGTCACGCCCTCGAGCTTGATGCCCAGGTCGTCGGAGATGACCCTGCCGCCGGTGAGCACCGCGATGTCCTCGAGCATGGCCTTGCGGCGGTCGCCGAAGCCGGGGGCCTTGGTGGCGCAGGTGTGGAGGGTGCCGCGGATGCGGTTCACGACCAGGGTGGCCAGGGCCTCGCCGTCCACGTCCTCGGCGACGATGAGGAGGGGCTTGCCCTGCTTGGCTATCTCCTCGAGGATGGGGAGGAGATCCTTCATGCTGGAGATCTTCTTCTCCACCAGGAGCACGAAGGCTTCCTCCAGGTGCACGGCCATCTTCTCGGAGTCGGTCACGAAGTAGGGGGAGATGTAGCCGCGGTCGAACTGCATGCCCTCGACCACGTCCAGCGTGGTCTCCATGCTCTTGGCCTCCTCGACCGTGATGACGCCCTCCTTGCCCACCTTGTCCATGGCCTCGGCGATGATCTTGCCGATGGCGAGGTCGTTGTTGGCGGAGATGGTGCCCACCTGGGCTATCTCGGTCTGGTCCTTGGTGGCCTTGCTCTGCTTGCGGAGCTCGTCGGTGGAGGCCTCGACCGCCAGGTCGATGCCCCTCTTGAGGCTCATCGGGTTGACGCCCGCGGCCACGAGCTTCTGCCCCTCGCGGTAGATGGCCTGGGCCAGCACGGTCGCGGTGGTGGTGCCGTCGCCGGCCAGATCGGATGTCTTGGAGGCCACCTCGCGGACCATCTGGGCGCCCATGTTCTCGAACTTGTCCTCGAGCTCGATCTCCTTGGCCACGGTCACGCCGTCCTTGGTGATGGTGGGGGACCCGAAGCTCTTCTCGAGGATGACGTTGCGGCCCTTGGGGCCCAGGGTGACCTTCACGGCGTCGGCCAGGACGTCCACCCCCCTCATGATGGCCTCGCGGGCCTTGGTGCTGTACTTGAGTTCCTTGGCGGTCATTATCGGCACTCCTTAATTCGGGAAAGATTGCTTGCTGACTCTCATGGGCCGCCGACGAGACCGCTTGGCCTCCGTCCCGGACGCGCCCCTCGAAAACCGTCGCCGCGGGCGCGGGCCCCGCGGCTCCCTCGGCCCGTGTTACTCGATGACCCCGAGGATGTCCTCCTCGCGCAGGATGAGGTACTCCACCCCGTCCAGCTTGACCTCTGTCCCCGAGTACTTCCCGAAGAGCACCTTCTCGCCGGCGGCGACGCCGGGGGTGACCCGGGTGCCGTTGTCCAGGAGCTTGCCGTTGCCGACCGCTATGACCTTGCCCTGCTGGGGCTTCTCCTTGGCGGTGTCGGGGATGATGATGCCGGTCTTGGTGATCAGCTCCTCCTCGAGGCGCTGGACCAGGATGCGATCCGAAAGTGGACGAATGCTCATGTGAATTGGCTCCTTCCGGCCGCGACGGCCGAAACAAGATTTCCCGCAGGGCGCAAAGGGCTCGCCCTGCGGCCTTATGGGCATACGGAAAGAGGCTAACAGGCCTTCTTTCCAAATTTATAATCGCTTAAAGCAGGACGGGAACCGGGGAATCGCGAGGCCAACCTCTTGATATCATTAAATTTTATGTATCGAAGAGATGTGCCCGCCGACTCCAGCGATTAGCACTCGGGGGTTCCGTCTGCCAGGCAAGGTAAAATATAAGCACAGGGGTACCCTTGTCAAGTGGCGGGGAGTGACAGGGCCGGTTTTTTTTTCGCCGGCCTCCCGCTCCCGCGTCCCTCGCGCGCGCCCGCGGCCTGCCGGTCGGGATCCCGGCGGATCCCCCCCGGCGGCCGCCCCGGGGCCCGCCGGCCCGCCCGGATGCCCCGCCTTTGCTATAATGTCCCGCGGGCGCGCGGGCGGCCCCGAGCGGGCCTCCGCCGCCCTGCCGCCCGCCCCAGGCGGCCCCAGGGAAGCCGCAGGCGCCGCCCCTGGCCCGCCCCCCGCGCCGCGCCGGCCACCGCCGGGGCATACCCGCACCCCTGCCTCCGGGACATCCGCGCGGCCTCCCGGATCCTCCGACCGCCCGGAGCGGGACGGAAAACCGAAACCCGCGCAAGGGAGATGATGATGGCTAACCCCGTATGTCTGATTATCCGGGACGGCTGGGGCCACCGGGAGGAGAGCCGCGGAAACGCCGTGGCCGCCGCTGACCCGCCCTTCGTCAACGGCCTGCTGAGGGACAGGGAGAACTGGACGCTGCTGGACGCCTCGGGCGAGCCGGTGGGGCTCCCGGACGGCTACCAGGGCTCCAGCGAGGTGGGCCACCTCAACATGGGGGCCGGGAGGATCGTCGAGCAGGAGCTCAAGCGCATCGACGACGGGCTCAAGGACGGGAGCTTCTTCAGGATCCCGTCCTGGGGCGCGCTCTCCGAGGCCTGGAGGGGGGGCGGGGGGGCCCTGCACCTCATGGGTCTCCTGCAGAACGAGGGCGTCCACGCCCACCAGGAGCACCTCTTCAAGATCATGCGCCGGGCGCGGCAGGAGAACCCGGGGGGGGCGATGATCGTCCACCCCTTCCTGGACGGGCGGGACACCCCCCCGAGATCCTCCCCCGAGTTCCTCGCGGCCCTCCAGAAGGTCATGGACGAGACGGGGGGGGCGCGGGTCGGCGTCATGATGGGCCGCTACTACGGCATGGACCGCGCCAGGGACTGGGCGCTCACCGACAGGGCCTTCGCGGCCCTCGTCGACGGCGCGGCCGAGCCCTTCGCGGGGGATCCCGCCGCCAAGGTCCGGGAGTGCTGGGAGGGCCTGAGGGCGCCCGACGGCACGGAGATGGTGGACGAGTACATCCCGCCCCTGAAGGCGGCGGACTACCCCGGCATGAGGGACGGCGACTGCGTCCTGCACTTCAACTTCCGGCAGGACCGCGCCATCCAGCTCACCCAGGCCTTCGTGGAGGACTCCTACCCAGGCGCCCGGGCCCGCAGGCCGCGGGTCAGGTACCTGGGGCTCACCCGCTACTACGACGAGTTCGCGGACTATCTCCTGGGCCCAATGGGCGAGGGCGGCGGCATGGAAAGGCTCCTGGGCGAGGTCGTCTCGGGGGCGGGCCTGCGGCAGCTGAGGATCGCCGAGACCCAGAAGTTCCGCCACGTGACGTCCTTCTTCAACGGGAAGTCCACCGCGCCCTACCCCCTGGAGGACCAGGTGGAGATCAAGGGCCGCTTCGACCCCGCCACCTTCGCCGTCCACCCGGAGATGGAGGCGGAGATCCTGACCGAGAGGCTCCTCAGGGAGTACATCCCCGCCGGCTACCCCCTGATCGTCGTGAACTACGCCAACTGCGACATGGTGGGGCACACGGGCAACATGGAGGCCGCCACAGCGGCGGTCAGGATCGTCGACTCCTGCCTCGCCAGGGTGGTCCCCGCCCTCACCGCCGCCGGCTACGCAGTGCTCGTCACCGCCGACCACGGGAACGCCGACGAGATGATCGACCTGGAGACCGGCCTCGTCAAGACCAGCCACACCCTGGCCCCGGTGGAGCTCATCCTGGCGGAGCCACGCCCCGCCCACAGGATCGTCCAGAAGCGGGGCAAGCTCGCCGACATCGCCCCCACGATCCTCCGCCTCATGGGGCTCCCCGCGCCCCCCGAGATGAGCGCGGAGTCGCTGGCGGAGCCGCTCTGACGGCCCGGCCCCGGGGCGCGCCCGGCCGCGTCAGGCCCCGGGCGCGCCCCCCCCGGCCAGGAAGGCCCGGACGCGGGGCCAGTCCTCGCGCAGGGCCCGGACGGCGCGGCCCCGGTGGCTGACGGCGCCCTTCTCCTCCGGGGTGAGCTCGGCGAGGGTCCTGCCCCCCGGGCCCGCGAAGACGAAGTCGTAGCCGAAGCCGTTGCCGCCCCGCATCTCGCGGGTTATCTCCCCCGCGATCTCCCCCCGGTAGTGGAGCGCCTCCCGCCGGAAGGGCCTCGCGATCACCAGGGACGTCCCGACGGCCGCGGAGCGGTCGCCCGCCCCCTCCATGCGCTTCAGGAGATACCTGCACTGCTCCTCCCCCGCGGGGGAGGGGCCCAGGCCCCCCCAGCGGGCGCTCCGGACGCCCGGCTCGCCCCCCAGGGCCCGCACCATGATCCCGGAGTCGTCGGCGAGGCAGGGCATGCCCAGGATGTCCGCCCAGTAGCGGGCCTTGATGTAGGCGTTCTCGAAGAAGGTCCCCCCGTCCTCCACCGGCTCCCCGATCCCCCGGAGGCCCGCCTCCGCGAGCTCCCGCCGGGAGGCGACGAAGACGTCGCAGTCCAGGGGGGCCAGGAGCGCCGCGAACTCGGCCACCTTGCCCCGGTTGGAGCTGGCCACGACCAGCTGGAGCCTGCCCGGGGGCGCGGCCTCTCCGAGGGGCGGCGGCCCGGCCGCGACGGGCGCGGGGGGGCCGGCCGCGTCCCGCGGGGCTGCTGGGAAAGGCTTCTTCCGGGACATGGGCGGTGTCCTCCTCAGGCGGGCCCGCGCCCGCCAGGGGCGCCGGGGGCGGGCGGCAGGCCGGCGGCGGGAGCCCGCGCCCGGGGGAGGCGCGAGCCCCCCCCCGCCGGGACGGGGATGCCCGCCGCAGGAGCCGCGGGGCCCGCGCCTCCCGGCGTCCCGGCCAAAGGTACAGCAGGGCGCGCCGCTCCGCAAGGGATGACCGCCAGCCCCCGGCGCCCGGCGCCGTGACGGCGCTTCCGGCGGGGGCGCCGCCGCCCCCCGCGCCGGCGGGCCGCCGCCCGGAGGCGCGTGCCCCGCGCCGGACAGCGGTCAGAAGGCCTGGTACCCCGCGAGATAGGCCTCGAGCCTGCGGTCCATCTCCTCCTGGCTCAGGGCCGGGGCGTCCTGGGGCCCCTCGTCGGCGGCGTAGTCCTCGTCCCACCGGGGGGTGTCGGAGTGCCTGCCCTGTCCCTCCTCGCCCAGCCTGAAGACGTAGGAGACGCCCGCGCCCAGGTCGTAGTCCTCTTCCTCGGGATCCAGGAGGCGGCGCCTCACGACGCCGTCCGGCACCTCGAACCTGCCTGGCTCCTGGCCCTCCAGGAACCCCTTCATGAACTCTATGAAGATGGGCGCGGCCGTCCGCCCCCCCTGCTCGCCGGACCCCAGGGTGACCCGGGTCTCGCGGCCCACCCAGACCCCGCAGGTGTACCTGGGCGTGAAACCCACGAAGAGCGCGTCCGCCAGGGAGTTGGTGGTGCCGGTCTTGCCCGCCACGGGGACGCCCCTGAGGGCCGCGCCCACACGGGCGGCGGTGCCCCGGGTGGCGACCCCGGTCAGCATGTCCACCATGATGTAAGCGGTCTGGGGGCTGATGGCCTCGGTGAAGTAGGGCTCGGGCACCAGGAGCGGCCTGCCGAAGCGGTCCTCCACCCGGGTCACGAAGGTGGGCCACACCCATGACCCCTGGTTCGGGAAGGTGGTGTAGGCCTTGGCGAGATCGAGGAGCGTCACCTCGGACGCCCCGAGGGCGAGGGAGAGGGAGGGCGTGAGCTCGGAGGTGATGCCCATGCGCCGCGCGTAGCCGATGACGGTCTGGGGCCCGAGCGCGTCGCAGAGCTTGACGGCCACGACGTTCACCGATCTCTTGATGGCCTCGTAGAGGGTGATGGGCCCCGCGTGCCCGCCCCCGTAGTTCCTGGGGCTCCAGGACCGCCCCGAGCCGTCGGGGTAGCTCACCGGCTCGTCGTAGACCACCGAGGCCTCGGTGTAGCCGTTGTCGATCGCCGCGGCGTACACGAAGGGCTTGAACGAGCTGCCGGGCTGGCGCAGCGCCAGCACGGCGCGGTTGAAGTCGGAGTTGCCCACCCCCTCGATGCCGAAGTCCCGCCCCCCCACCATGGCGAGCACCTTCCCGGTGGCGTTCTCGATGAGCACGAGGGCCCCCTGGATCTCGGGGGGGGGCGCCGTCTCGAGGATCCAGATCCCGGTGGCGGGATCCCTGGCCACCAGGCGGACCATCACCAGGTCGTTCAGGCGGAAGAAGTCGGAGGGCTTGCGCCTGCCCGCAATCCAGGCGCTCTCCCCGGCCGGCAGGAAGCCCGTCTCGCCTCCTATCGCGAGGAAGGTGCCCGGGATCCCGGGATCCCCGGAGAAGCCCGTGACCAGGCCCGCAGGCTCCTGATCCGGCAGGAGCGGCCGCTGGGCGATGCTCTCCCGGGCGCGCCTGTTCCACAGCCTCGCCTGGTCGTCGTCCAGGCTCGCCTGGACGGGGGACATCCGCTGGCGCCGGGCGAGGGCGTTCAGGCCGTCCCGGACCGCCCTCTCGGCCATGGCCTGCACCCTGGGATCCAGCGTGGTCCAGATGCGCAGGCCCCCGTTCAGCACGGCGTCGGCCCCGAACTCCTGGGCGACCTGCTGGCGCACCACCTCGGAGAACATGGGCTCGACCTCGCGGTAGTGGTTGGGGCGGCGCTCCAGGAACCGCAGGGGCGTCGCGAGCGCCCGCAGGCCCTCCTCCCTGGTGATGTACCCCTCGGCGTACATGCGGTTGAGCACGTAACGCTGCCTGTCCCGGCTGGCCTCGGTGCCCTCGTGCGCCCGGTACCGCCCCGGGGCCTT
>JAITEZ010000378.1 GCA_031281735.1 Deltaproteobacteria bacterium
TGTCCCGGCTGGCCTCGGTGCCCTCGTGCGCCCGGTACCGCCCCGGGGCCTTCCCGAGCCCCGCCAGCATGGCGGCCTCGGCCAGGTTCACGTCCCGGATGCTCTTCCCGAAATAGAGCCGGGCCGCGGACTCCACCCCGTAGGCCCCGCGCCCCAGGAAGATCTGGTTGAGGTAGAGGTGGAGGATCTCGTCCTTGGTGAGGAGCCTCTCCGCCCGCCAGGCCAGGATCACCTCCTTGACCTTCCTCTCGTAGGACTTCTCGTTGGAGAGCAGGAAGTTCCGGATCATCTGCTGGGTGATGGTGGAGGCGCCCTGCACCGGCTGCCCGGTCCGGACGTTGGCGAGGAGCGCCCTCCCGATGCCGACGAGGTCGATGCCCTGGTGGCGGAAGAAGGAGCTGTCCTCGGCGGCGACGAACGCATCCACCACATGTCGGGGCATGTAGTCGAGGGGCACCACGAGCCGGTGCTCCCTGTAGATCTCGGCCATGGGCATCCCGTCCGCCGTCATGATGAAGGTCACGGTGGGCAGCTGATAGCCCTTCAGGCTGGAGATCGGCATGCCGTCCAGATCCTGGCTGAACATCTGCAGCGCCAGTAAGGCGACCGCCGCCGGCCAGAAGAGGAAGGGCGCGATGAAGAAGTAGAAGCTCAGCTCCAGGGGCACCCACGCCTGGGGGTGCCGCCAGGGCCTTACCTGGGGGGAGGCGGTGTTCACGTCCCCCGCCGCCGAGAGCTCCACCTGGTTGCCGGGTCTCACGATCGGGTCCGTGGTGCGGCCGCCGCCCAGCGGGGATGCGGCTCGCGGTCTGATGAGGGCGCCGGGGGCGTCCCCCCCGCCTTCCGGCGGGAAGGGAGGGTGCGGGGCGCCGGGTCAGTCGCCCCCGTTTCGCGGGCTGAAGGGGTTCCGGGCGGCCCGCCTCCCGCGGCCTCATCGGGATGCAAGTCCCGTGCCGGCACCCCCCGGGCAGGCCCGCGCCGCTTCCGGACACGGGGCGCGGGGGGGGCGGCCCGTAAACCGCATTTGAAATGATACGGCAACTGGCAGGGGAAATTACACCGTTTCCTGCAGGGGCGCTCCTCCCGGAGGGGACGGCGGAAGATGCCGCGGCCTTCGCGGCCCTGCGGCCCGCATGCAGCGCGCGGCGCCCCGCGCCCCCGGCGGCCTCCTCTCCCCGCCGCCAGGGGCGGCGGCCGGGGCGGGATCCCGCCGCCCCGCCGGGGCCGTCCGCCGGCGCAGGGGCGGGCGGACACCTTGCGCGGTGTCGCGGGGCGGCGGCCGGGAAGGCGCCCGGAAGCCCGGCCGGCGGGCCGTCCCGGGAGGCCCGGCGGCCGGGCCCGTCTCAGAAGGCCTGGTAGCCGGAGAGGTAATCCTCGAGCCTCCGGTCCATCTCCTCCTGGTTCACGGCCAGGGCGTCCTGGGGCCCCTCCACGGCCGCGTAGTGATCGCCGAGGGCGGTGTCGGGGCGGCCGGCGCCCTCCTCGCCCCTCTTGAAGACGTACAGGGCGCCCGTCCCCAGCCCGGCGCCCTCGCCGCCCGGGGTCAGGGGGGCGCGGCGCACGATGCCCGGCGGGACCTCGAACCGGCCGGGATCCTGGCCCTCCAGGAACCCCTTCATGAACTCTATGAAGATGGGCGCGGCCGTCCGCCCCCCCTGCTCGCCGCCGCCCAGGGTGACCCTGGTCTCGCGGCCCACCCACACCCCGCAGGTGTACCTGGGCGTGAAGCCCACGAAGAGCGCGTCCGCCTGGGAGTTGGTGGTGCCGGTCTTGCCCGCCACGGGGACGCCCCTGAGGGCCGCGCCCACCCGGGCGGCGGTGCCCCGGGTGGCGACCCCGGTCAGCATGTCCACCATGATGTACGCGGTCTGGGGGCTGATGGCCTCCGTGAACTCCGGCTCGGCCACCTTGATCGGCGTCCCGTGCCTGTCCTCCACCCGGGTCACGAAGGTGGGATGCACCCATGACCCCTTGTTCGGGAAGGTGGTGTAGGCCCTGGTCAGCTCCATGGGGATCACCTCCGAGGCGCCCAGGGCGAGCGAGAGCGTCGGCGTGAGATCCGTGGTGATGCCCATGCGCCGCGCGTAGCCGATGACTGTCTGGGGCCCGAGGGCGTCGCAGACCTTGACGGCCACGACGTTGACCGAGCGCTTGATGGCCTCGTAGAGGGTGAGGGGGCCCGCGTGCCCGCCCCCGTAGTTCTTGGGGCTCCACGCCCCGCCCGCGCCGTCCGGGTAGCTCACCGGCACGTCGTAGACCACCGAGGCCTCGGTGTAGCCGTTGTCGAGGGCCGCCGTGTAGACGAAGGGCTTGAAGGAGCTCCCCGGCTGGCGGCGCGCCTGGGTGGCCCTGTTGTATTCGGAGTTCCCGATCCCCCCGATGCCGAAGTCCCGCCCCCCCACCATGGCCAGCACCTGGCCGGTGGCGTTCTCGATGAGCACGAGCGCCCCCTGGATGTCGGGGGGGGGGGCGGTCTCCAGGTCCCAGATCCCCGTCTCGGGATCCCTGGACACGGCGCGGACCATCACCAGGTCGTTCTCCCGGAAGAACTCGGAGGGCTTGCGCCTGCCGGCGATCCAGGCGCTCGCCGCGGCCGGCAGGAAGCCCCGCTCGTCCCCAATGGAGATGAAGGTCCCGGGGCTGTCGGGATCCTCGGAGAAGCCCGTGACCAGGCCCGCCGGCTCCTGATCCGGCAGGAGCGGCCGCTGGGCGAGGCTCTCCCGGGCGCGCCTGCGCTGCAGGAGCGCCTGGCGCTCGTCCAGCCTGGCCTGGACGGGGCTCATGCGCTGGCGCCGGGCGAGGGCGTTCAGGCCGTTCCGGACCGCGTCCTCGGCCATGGCCTGGACCCTGGGATCCAGCGTGGTCCAGATCCTGAGCCCTCCGTTCAGGACCGCCTCCTCCCCGAACTCCGCGGCCACCTGCTGGCGCACCTCCCAGGAGAACAGGGGCTCCACCTCAAGGTAGTAGTTGGGGCGGCGCTCCAGGAACAGCAGGGGCGTCGCGAGGGCCCGCAGGCCCTCCTCCCTGGTGATGTACCCCTCGGCGTACATGCGGTTGAGCACGTAACGCTGCCTGTCCCGGCTGGCCTCGGTGCCCTCGTGCGCCCGGTACCGCCCCGGGGCCTT
>JAITEZ010000010.1 GCA_031281735.1 Deltaproteobacteria bacterium
TAATCCCCGCGGGCCATTCAACCGGCGGGGCCGGCCTCCCCGCGCCCCCCCGTACGGGCCCGCCCCTTCCCGCGCCGCCACCCCCGGCGCACCTCCCGTCCGCCGCCCAGCAGGGGCAACGGATAGAGCGTCAACGGAAGGCCGCAGGGATTCCCCCGCCTCAGCGCCACCTTGCCCGCGAAAGCGGGAAGCGCAGGCGGCGGGAGGAATTGATGCAAATCTCCAGCGAGCATGATTCTATAATCCATATTTGGCAGGAGGATAAGCTTGTTCAGCTGACATCTGGTTTTCATTCGGTCTATTCGTCGCATTGCCATCTAGCATCAGCAGTAAAATAAAGTCGTACAATCATAACATACATCATCCGGCTTTTTATCCGGCTTTTTGAAAGATCTGCCTGTTTAAACTGGCAATAAACATGGCATGACGTTGTCAGAACGGAAACATGATTATGATCTTTTCACGCGCCAGAGACCGGGACGCCGAGCACTCGTCTGGACTCCTTCCCGTGAACCAGCAGATCCAGGGGCGCTGGAAAGGCGCGGGAGGTCCCCCGGAGTCAGACAATCATTGCGGACGGGCTGTTTTCGGCATGGGGGCTGCCGCCTGGTATCCGCCGTCGGGCGCCGCTGGAGGCCTTGAGACGCCATGCCGGGAGCCGGAGGCGTTGAGGCGGCGGACAGGGCGATCGTGTCCCGCATGTACCCGGACCGGAAACAGGCGGATCCCGTGAACCGTACCTCCGGCCGCACTCGTTTCGTCTGGAACCGGATGCCGACGGAGTAGAGGATCCGCTGCCTCCTGGCCGGGGACACGCTGAAGAACACCCCGGCCCGTCTGAAAAACGAGTCCCCCTGGCTCCGGGAGGAGGACGGCACGGCCATGTGCAACGTCCAGCCGAACCTGGAGAGGGCTGTCGCGAGCTTCTTCCGGAACCCCGGCCTTTCGGGTTCCCGCGTTACCGGAGCAGACGCCGGGACGGGCCCAGCTACATACACGTAAGATGATCGGGAAGGACATCGCCATCCCGGACGCGGGACATCTGAAACTCCCCAGTCTTGGCGCGGCGCGAATCGTCCGCCGCCGGGAGAGCCCCGCGGGCTGGAACCTGAAGTCCGTGACCGCGAGCCGGAACCGGAAGGGCATTGCCACGCCTCCGTCCTGTCCGGGTTCCCGGAACCTTCCGTCCCTGAGGTTCCGGAGGATCCGGTGAAGGTGAGGGGTCTCGGCTTCCCCATGCCCGGGTCGTACTCGACGCGGACTCGGGCGGGAACCGGGCCGGGTCGCCCAAGGCGTACCGGAAGGCGCTGCAGAGGCTCGCCCGTGAGCAGGGGAGGCTGCCGCTTTGCAGGAAAGGGAGCAGGAACAGTAAGAAGCAGCGCAAGAAAGTGGCCGCCGCCCACGGCAGGGCCGCCCGGAAACGCGAGGATTTCCTCCGCAAGCCGTCGCTGCCGATAGCCAGGACCTGCGACGCGGCGATAACCGAGGATCTGGACAAGCACGGCCTCGCCCAGGCTTTGAACCTCGGCAAGGGCATGGGCGACGGCGGCCGGGGGATGCTCGTCCCGATGCCCGGTCACAAGCTGGGGGAACGGGGCACGAGGCTGGCGGCGGGATACGCGGGGCCAGCCCGGACGTGGATCTGGCGGGCCCGGGACTCCTTGAGCGCGTTGCCCCGCCTCAAACGCGTAGCGCTAGGTGGTGTGTGCATATCACCGTTGACAAAGAACCCCGGTTTATCTATAGTTACGGGGAGCCGGAGGCCCTGAACCCTTCGCGGGCTCCGGGACGGACGACAGCCAGTGCTCCGCAGCCGTTTGCAATCAATCCCCCTCAGAAACAACCATCAAGACTGTCGCCGCCCGCGCGAGCCCGGTCGGCCGCCGGGGCCCGCCGGGCCCCGGCGGCTCACCTCGGGCCGGCGCGGACGCGAGATTCAAGGCCAGCGTTATGGAAGTCCAGGACGAATCGCTAATCCAGAAACTACTGCCCGAGAATCCAGAGCTCCAGAAGCTCGTCGAGGATCACCGGGCCTTCGAGAAGAGGCTCGATGAGCTGAACAGCCTGCCCTTCCTCACCCAGGAGGAGGATCAGGAGAAGAAGTCCATCCAGAAGTCCAAGCTCGCCGGCAAAGACCGGATCGAACTCATCATCGCCCCCTTCAGGGCCTGAAGGCGTTTCCCTGGCGGCGCCCACGCCCCGGACGGCCTTCCCGCTGGACACCGCACGTCACCCGAGGGGTTCCGCAGGGCCTCCCGCCCCCTGAGGCCGCAGCCGGCCCCGCCGTCCCGGGCCCTTCCGGTGTCCCCCGCCGCAGACGCCGGCCGCTTTCCGCTCCCCGGCACCTGACGCCCGTCACCCGTCTCCCAGCCCCCCGGGAGGTCTCCGGCCTTCCCAGGGGGCTGTTTTTTCCCCCGGACGCCCCCGGCCGCTGCCCCCCGCGGCGGACGGGGAGGGCCCCCCGGACCGCGGCCCCCCCGCAGGAGGAGCCCCCCCGGCCGGGGCGGCCGCCCCCTTCCCTGCGGGCCCGCCCGCCACCCGCGCGCCCGTTCGACACTCTGGAGCCTTATGAGCAAGCTGAGCGGAGCCGAGATACTTATTGAATGCTGGAGGAAGGAGGGGGTGGAGGTCGTCTTCGGCTACCCCGGCGCGGCCACGGTGGAGATCCACCACCACCTCCACGAGAGCCCCATCCGCTTCGTCCTCTGCCGCCACGAGCAGGCGGCTGTCCACGCCGCCGACGGCTACGCCCGCTCCTCGGGCAGGCCGGGGGTGGTGCTCGTGACCTCGGGCCCCGGGGCCACCAACACCATAACCGGGCTCGCGGGCGCCAACATGGACTCGGTGCCGGTCCTGGTCTTCTCGGGCCAGGTGGCGAGGATGCTCATCGGCAACGACGCCTTCCAGGAGGTGGATATCGTCGGCATGACGAGGCCGGCCACCAAGCACAACTACCTGGTGCTGTCCACCGAGGAGCTGGCCCAGACCGTCAAGGAGGCCTTCTACGTCGCCGTCTCCGGGAGGCCGGGGTCGATACTCGTGGATCTCCCCAAGGACGTGATAGGCGGGGAGGCGGAGTTCGTCTACCCCAAGAAGGTCCAGCTGCGGGCCTACCGGCCGCACCTGACCCCCCACCCCCGCCAGGTCATGAAGGCCGCGAAGCTCCTCCTCGACGCCCGGCGCCCGGTCTTCCTGGCGGGGGGAGGGGTGGTGAGCTCGGGGGCCTCCGAGGAGCTGGTCAAGCTTGCGGAGACCCTGGAGATCCCCGTCTCCACCACCCTCATGGGCCTGGGGGGCTTCCCCGGCACGCACCGCCTCTTCCTGGGCATGCCGGGCATGCACGGGCTCTACCGCGCCAACATGGCCATCCAGAACGCGGATCTCATCGTGGCAGTGGGGGCCCGCTTCGACGACCGGGTGACCGGGGCCCTGGGCGGCTTCGCGAAGAAGGCCGTCATCGTCCACATAGACGTCGACACCACGTCCATCCACAAGATCCTGGACGTGGACGTGCCGCTGGTGGCCGACGCCCGCCAGGCCCTGCTGGCCCTGGCGGCCGAGCTGGGCGAGGCGCCCCGCTTCGACCGCGCCGGGCGCGGGGCGTGGCAGGCCCTCATCGAGACCTGGAACCGGGAGGCGCCGCTCTCCTATGACCAGCGCCCCGGAGGGCCCCTTCTCCCGCAGTACGTGGTGGAGGCCCTGTACAACCACACCTCCGGCAAGGCCGTGGTGACGACCGAGGTGGGCCAGCACCAGATGTGGGCGGCCCAGTACTACCTCTGCGAGCGCCCCCGGCAGTTCATCTCCTCGGGAGGCCTGGGGGTGATGGGCTTCGGCCTGCCGGCCGCGATCGGCGCCCAGGTGGCGAGGCCGGAGGCCACCGTCATCGACATCGCGGGGGACGGCTCCCTGATGATGAACGTCCAGGAGCTCGCGACCGTGGCCCAGGAGGGGCTCCCCGTCAAGGTGGCCGTCCTCAACAACGGCAACCTGGGCATGGTCCGCCAGTGGCAGGACCTCTTCTACGGGGGGAGGCATGCCGCAACGCTCCTGGGGCAGCTGCCGGATTTCGTCAGGCTCGCCGAGGCCTTCGGCATCCGGGGCTTCCAGGCGTCCGATCCACCCGGGGCCGACAGGATCATCAGGGAGGCCCTGGACCACCCCGGCCCCGCCCTAATGGACTTCCGGGTGTCCGCGGACGAGCTGGTCTACCCAATGGTGCCCGCGGGCGCCCCGATCGACCATATGCTCCTGGGCCCGCCGGGTACGGCCCTGCCGGCGGGATCCGGCTCGCCCGGGGCCGTCCCGGCGGAGGCCGGCGGCGGCGCGTCCGCCGGGGACGGCAGGGACGCCGGGACCGCGGGCGCCTGAGCCGCCGCGCCGGGCGGCCCCGCCCACCCGCCTGGCGTGAGACCGCCGGGGAGGCCGCCGAACCCCCAGCCGTCTGACAATCCCTTTCACCCCGTTCCGCCCTTTCGGGACGCCATCGGGGATCCCCCCCGGCAGACGGGCGGGGCTCCCGCTGCCTCCGGAGCTCCTCATGACCCTCAACGGAAGACAGCCGGCCGAGAGCCAGGGCGACCGCCCCCGCCGCCACACACTGGCCATCCAGGTGGACAACAGGCCGGGGGTCCTGGCCAGGGTGACCACCCTCATCTCCGGCCGCGGCTTCAACATCGACAGCCTCTCCGTCGCCGAGACCATGGATCCCGAGGTCTCCCTCATCACCCTCATAATCACCGGGAGCCCCAGGATCATCGCCCAGATCATCAAGCAGCTCCGCAAGCTCGTGAACGTCATCAAGGTCCAGGATCTCTCCGAGCTGGACTACGTGGAGCGCCAGCTCATCATGGTGAGGATCCGGGCCGAGGAGGAGGCGGCCAGATCCGAGATCATGCGCCTGTGCGAGATCTTCCGGGCCAAGGTGATAGACGTCTCCCTCCGGAGCTTCACGCTGGAGATCACCGGCGGCTCCGACAAGATAGCGGCGGCCCTCGGGCTCCTCTCCGGCTTCGGGATCGAGGAGCAGGTCTCGACCGGTCTCACCGCCATGACCCGGAGCGCCTGCCAGAAGCAGGGAGCCAAGGGCGCCTGAGAGGGCCCCCCCGCCCCGCCCCCGCCCCCGCGTGGCCCCCGCCCCCCGGCCCCCCCCGCCCGGGGCCCCGGCCCCCCCCGCGCCCCCCACGCCCCCCCCCCCCCGCCGCCGC
>JAITEZ010000172.1 GCA_031281735.1 Deltaproteobacteria bacterium
CGTCGGCCCCTGCCGCCCCCCCGGCGGCAGGCGGCCCGGCTGTCCCGGCGGGCGCGCGGGGCGGCCTCAGGAGGGGCCCCGGCGCCCCCAGGCGCCTGGCCCCCGGCGGCGATCCCCCAACGGCGCGGGGCGCGGCGGCTCCCGCCGCCCCCGCGCCCACCCCCGGCGCGGCCGCTGGGCCCGGCCCGGCAGAAACTTCCTCACTCTACGACGGGCCCTTCTAGGGCCCCTCCCGGAACCCCGCGGGACCCCCTCAGGGGGCCCGCCCTGAAGCAGGCGGTGACCGCATGGACATCTCGGTAGTGAACAGACTCGAGGAACGGCTCCAGGAGCATCTCGTCCGCTACCAGGAACTGGTGGACTACCTGGAGCAGGAGAAGAAGCAGCTCCTGAACCTGGATCTGGACGGGCTCCTGGTCACCAGCAAGGCCAAGGAAAGGCTCGCCCGGAACATCATCGCGGGATCCCGGGCCTTCCAGGACACCCTGGCCGAGGCCGCCCTCATGCTGGGCCTGGACGGGGAGCACCCCCCCACGCTGGCCGAGATAGCCGCCCGCACGCCCGCGCCCTACGGGACTAGGCTCTCGGAGGGGGCGGGGACGCTCGCCCGCCTCAAGAACCTCATCCTGCGCGAGAACGAGACCGCGCGCCACTTCGTGGAGGAGTCGCTGGAGCTCGTGACGGGCTCCATAAACATCCTCTCCGGGGCGGATCAGGTGAGGGGCGACGGCTACGGGAGCGACGGCAAGAAGGACAAGGGCGTGAAGAAGGCCCTCCCCTCCAAGCTCTCGCGCGAGGTCTAGGCGCGGCCCGCCCCACGGGGCGGGCCGCCGGAGTCTCACGGGCGCCTCCGGGCGCCGCCCGCGGCGGGCCGCCGCCGGGAGGCCCCCGGGCGGGAAGGGGCCAGGGAAGGAAGCACATGGGCGTCTCCTCATCGCTGTACGTCGCCCTGACCGGCATGCGCATGAGCCAGGCCGCGATGGAGACGGCGAGCCACAACATAGCCAACGTCAACACCGAGGGCTACTCCCGCCAGAGGATAAACCTCGCGACCCTCCCCTCCCAGACCGCCAGGTGGGGGCAGATGGGCCTGGGAGTCACGGCGGACAACGTCATCCGCTACCACGACGACTTCCTGACCCGGAGCCTCATCATGACCGGGTCCGCCCTGGGCGGCAAGGCGGCCCTGAAGAACCAGACCGACACCCTGGAGGTCTTCTACAACGAGTCGGCGGGCAACGGCATAAACCAGGCCCTGAACGACTTCTTCGCGTCCTTCGACCAGCTGGCGGACGAGGCCAACAACAAGCCCTACCGCGAGGAGCTGGTGGAGTACTCCCAGACGCTCGCGGCGCAGCTCAAGTACCGGCGCGAGGAGATGGACGAGCTGAGGCGCGACACCAACAAGAGGATAGACGACGCCGCCAAGGCCGTGAACACGCTCGTCAACGAGATAGCGGCCCTGAACAGGGAGATCACGGCGGCGGAGGACCCGGCCCTGAACCGCCAGGCCAACGACCTGAGGGACTCCCGCGACGAGAAGACCCGCCAGCTCGCCGAGTACATGGACATCGAGTTCTACGAGGACCCCCAGGACGGGCAGTGGACCATCACCACCGCGGTGGGCGTCCCGCTGGTCACGAAGGACCGGGCCTTCGAGCTCAGGACGGGGACCCTGTCCAACGGGGACGTCACTCTCCACACCACCCACAACCAGTACTGGATGCAGGAGATCTCTGGGCAGGTGAAGGGCGGGGCCATCGGCGGCTACCTGGAGTTCCGGGACACGGTGCTGGAGGACGTCTACCTGCAGTACGACTCCTTCGTGGACGGGCTCATCTTCAGCCTGAACGACCAGCACGCCCAGGGGGCCTCGACCTCACTCTTCACGGAGCTCCAGGCGCAGACGCTCGTCTCCAACCGGGCCTACCAGACCATAGAGTTCCCCGGGGACGACAACGACGTGCGCGTCAGCTCGCTCGTCCCGCACCTGGCCTCCCGGGAGCCCTACGACCCGTACAGCGACCCCGACAACATCGAGATCCGCTTCGAGAAGGCCGACCGGGTCACCTCCGAGATCACCTCCTCGGTGAAGTTCAACGACGACCCCGCCCGCATGAAGTGGGAGATAACGGTGACCCTCCCCGTGGACAGCCTCGGGAGCGTCACGACCACCGCCCGCGAGCTCATCGACTACATCAACTCCGAGCGCTCCGCGTCCCCCACCGAGGGCGAGAACTTCCTGCCCCCGCGGACCGTCGGCTGGAAGATAGGCGACTTCATCGAGGCCGAGGGCGTCGTGAACCAGGGGCAGGCGGGCCGGGTCACCTTCAACGGGCCCACCCTCCCCCAGGGCCACGAGCTCAAGGACTTCTACGCGCTGGAGCGCTCCCTAAAGTACACCGCCCCCCAGGGGCACCACCTCTCCTACGGCTCGGAGTACGCGGCCCTCACCACCCGCCAGATCCACACCGACAACGACATCGTCTTCACAGCGGTCGAGAAGGGCGAGCCCGGCGACAGTATAGCCATAGAGTACGTCGCCTCCGGCCCGGGCCAGGCCCTGCGGGTGGACGTCGCGGACGAGGAGGACGGGACGAGGCGCATCACCGTCACGCTCGCCACGGACGCCAACGGCACGGTCACCACCACCTCGGGGGAGATAGTGACCGCCGTGAACACCCACGCCGCGGCCCGCACGCTCGTGACCGCCGAGACCCCGCCGGGCGAGTCGGGCCGCGGCCTGGTCGACCCCATGGAGAAGGCGTACCTCGACCGGAGCGGCTACTTCGAGCTCGTGACCTACCCCGACGGGGGGGAGCCCACCTTCCACAAGGTAACCGTCACCCCCGACGACACCCTGGCCGACGTCGTGGCCCAGCTGAGGGACATCCCCGGCCTCCGGGTGGAGAACGTGACCGACCGCAACGGCCTGGACTCCCTGCGGCTCATCGCCGACGACGGCGTGGGCTTCGCCTTCGCCGGGGACTCCTCCGGGGCGCTGGCGGTGCTCGGGATGAACACCCTCTTCACCGGCTCCACCGGCAACGACGTGGGGGTCAACCAGGCCGTCATCGACAACCGGGACCTGATAAACGCCGGGAGGATCGACTCCAACGGCGTGCGGGCCACGGGGGACAACACGAACGCCCTGGAGATGGCGGACGCGAAGGACAGGCGCCTCGCCTTCTACCACCAGCCCTCGGCCACCCTGGGCACCATGTTCAACAGCATCTACGCGGACCTGGGCGCCACCTCCCAGGGGATCACCCGCGACTACGACTTCACCGAGGGCGTCTACACCCAGCTGCAGAACCGCCAGGACTCCATCGCCGGCGTGAACCTCGACGAGGAGCTCGCGGACGTCCTGCGGTTCCAGTACATGTACCAGGCCTCGGCCAAGATGATCTCGACCATCGACTCCATGATGGAGACCCTGCTCGCCATGCGCTGACGGCGGCCCGCCGGGGCCCCCGGCCCCGCACCCCGGCACGGGGATCGCGCCCCCCCGGCCCCAGAGGCCCCGAGACGAACACCGAACCCCCGGGTGACGACCATGATCTACCGAACCTCCCAGCGCGGGACATACCGCAACATCAACGCCAGCCTGGACCTCCTGAGCTGGCGCATCGCCCAGCTCTCCAAGCAGGTGGCCTCGGAGAAGAGGATCAACAAGCCCTCCGACGACCCCTCGGGGGCGGCGTCGACCCTGCGGACCCGCACGGTGCTCTCGGAGATCGCCCAGCACGGGGAGAACGTGGGCTACTCCAACACCTGGCTCACCAACACCGGGAACGTCATGTCCAGCATCAAGGGGGTGCTGGACGAGATCTACACCAAGGCCGAGCAGGCCGCGACCGACACAATAAACGGCGAGCAGCGCTCCATAATAGCCACCGAGGTGGACGAGCTCTTCAAGACCATCATCCAGTTCGGGGACTCTCGCTACCTGGACAACTACCTCCTGGCCGGGCAGTCCACTCAGACCCAGCCCTTCACCATGTGGATGAGGGCCCAGGACGTGGTGCCGGGCTGCGACAACTCCGATCTCTGGACCGGCAAGATCCAGAACGTCGGGGACCGTGCCTTCGAGCCTCGGCCGGACCTGCCGGTCCAGAGCCAGACGTTCCTGATCGAGTGCGTGCAGCCGGGGGGGGTGGACTCGCGGCTCTACGCCAACCAGTACGCGAGCGCCCTGGCCCAGGTCGTGGTGAACGGGCGCGGGGGCGAGTACTCGCTGACGGTCGAGACGACCGACCAGATCCACAACCGGACGCGGATCCGCCTGGTCCCCGGGCCGGAGAACGTAGACTACACGGGGTCGGGGGCCTCCCGGATCGACTACTCCGCCGCCTCGGGCAACACCTCCCCCGCGCGGGTCGTCTACGAGTACGGCACCTCCGCCGGGACCACCGCCGACTTCTCCTCGCCGCCGGCCACGGTGACCGTGAGGCTCCAGACCAACGCCGCCGGCACCGCCTCGGTCGCCCGGGCCTGGGACGTGGCCTCGGCCGTGAACGCCCGCTCCTCCGCAGTGACCGGGATTGTCGCTACCCCTTACGCCGGCGCGGCCCCCGGGGGCGTGGTCGAGCTCGCCCGCGACCGGCAGAGCGGGGCGATGTACACGCAGATAGGCTTCAACAACGGCCTCTCCTACAGCCTGGACGGGGACGACCTGACAATCTACCTCGAGCGGGGGGCCAGCTCGACCGATCCCTCCGGGGCCGTGGTCACCACCATGGGCGAGGTGGCGGCCCTCATCAACTCGCCCCCCTTAAGCGACAGGCTCAGGGCCACGCTCACCCCCCCTTACGACGCCGCGAACCCCGCCTCGGCGTCGCCCGTCGCCCAGGTCGCCTCCTCCTACATGTCCATGACCTACAGCGACCCCTACACCCTCGCCTTCGCCGACTACACGATCCCCGGCAACCACAACGACATCACCTGGCAGGTCCTTAACGAGACGAGCGCCGCCAGGGGCGCCGCCGGGAACGGCCTCACGGTGGAGTACAGGTTCTCCGCGCCCCCGGAGGAGACCCACGCCACCGTCGCCCGGACGTCGGGCTCGGCGCTCATCATCACGCTCGCCTCGAGCGGGTCCCTCTACACCGAGGAGTACGCCAAGGCCTACGAGAACCCCGCGAGCCCGTATTACCACGACGCCTACATGTCGGATCTGCAGGCCAGGCGGAACGCCGTGACCGCGACGGCCCAGGAGGTCATCGACACCGTGGCGAAGCTCGACAAGGACGAGCCGGACGGGAACCCCTTCCGCATCGGGGGATCGCTCTCCCCGGGGAACTCGGGGCTGGGGATCATGACGCAGGCCCCGCCCGCGGCCCTGGCCGGGGGCTACGACCAGCCCGCCCTCTTCAGGGTCTCCCAGGACGGCGGCAAGACCTGGGGGCCGCCCCAGTCCTTCGCGGCCTCGGAGTTCCAGAACTCGCTCTTCTACAACTCCCAGCTGGGGCACGCCTCCCTCACCACCGCGCTGCCGGGCGCCGCCAACGACGTGGTCTTCACGGCCAACTACATGGGGACCTGGGGCGACGACGTGCGGGTCGAGTACAGGAACCCCAACGCCCCCAACCAGGAGGCCTCCGTGACGGTGGGGCCCCAGTCCTGGAACATCTGCGTCACCCTGGGCACCGACGCCCAGGGGCGGGTGACCACCACCGCCAACGACGTGGTGAGGCTCGTGAACGACCACCCCGAGGCCGGGCAGCTGGTCACGGCCTCGCTCGCGAACTACCACGAGGGCGGTTCGGGGATCGTGGCCGCGCTCGACTGCGCGGGCCTCTCCACGCCCCCGCCCTACGAGATCTCCGACCGCACGCGCATCACCCCCCTCGGCCACGCCACTGCGGAGGTGCGCTTCGACTACGCGCCGCCGGACGTGAAGAGCCCCGATCTCCTGTACCAGGCCATCGAGCACGGCTCCGCCGGCAACTACGTCGGCATCCGCTACACCCTGAGCGCGGACACGTCCGTGTACCCGGACGCCGAGTACCAGGATCACGTGACGATATCCTACGAGGAGACAGCCAACGGCGACAGGGTCGACAGGGTCGCCGTGGTCCACCTGGCGAGCGTGTCGCTCCCCAGCTGCCCCGACGCGGACAGCGACCGGGCCGCCTACGACGCCTGGCGGGAGCTCTACCCCGTCTACTCCTGCACCTCTTCCCGATCCGTGACCTCCACCGCGGGGGACGTCCTGGAGGCCCTGGTGGCCAGGAACCTCGAGAGCCCGGCGAGCGCCCTGGTCTGGGCCTCCATGGAGTTCAGGGATGAGGGCTGGGACTCCACCGCCAAGGTGGGCCCCACCAACGGCACCGTCTGGCTCTCCGGCGGGGACGACTCGCTCCGGGAGGAGGACTACGGGGTGTCCCTCCGGTTCATCCCGGACGGCACGGCCATCCAGCGCGGGGACGTCTTCCAGGTGGGGGTGGGCTGGTACAGCGGGGACGACAAGGACCTCGAGGTGAACGTCATGAGCGGCTACCGCACCGACATGAACGTCACCGGCGGCGAGCTCCTGGGCGAGAACGGCGCCTCAGACAACATCATCGACACGGTCCAGCGCCTCTACTGGGCGCTCGTCAACGACGACTCCGAGCTGGTGGAGCAGGAGCTGCCCCACCTGCAGGACGCCATCAAGAAGCTCACCACCATGGAGACCAACGTGGGCACGCGCCTCATCCGCAACCAGTTCGTCCAGAACAACCTGGACGACAACAAGTACGCGGCGGAGTCCATCCTCTCCGCCACCGAGGACGCGGACTTCACGAGGATCATAACCGACCTCAAGAACGCCCAGCTGGTCTACGAGGCGGTGCTGGGGGCGACCGGGCTCACCACCAAGCTCTCGCTCCTCAACTACATCTGACGGGCGTCCCCCGCCGCGGCCGCGGGGGACCCGGGCGCCCGCCCCGAGGCGCCTCCCGCGCGCCATCACGGGATGACAGGCACGGCACCGCAGGCCGGGCCGCCTCAGCGCCTCAGGCCCCGCCCCCCCGGCCCTTCCCCAAACCGCAGGCCATGCCCCCCGGCATCTGGGATATCCCTGTCTTCACGCTGAGGCGGAAGCGGGCCTGATTCCCTCCCTGCTTCCCCGCGGAAGCCCGCCGTTCGCGCCGGGCCTGCCCGGAGGCAGCCGGCTGCCCGCGCGACGCCCGCCGGCCGGCCCCCCGCCGCCCTTCAGGCCTGATCCGCCCCCCGCCGGGCAGCAGGCTGAACGCCCCCGCTGTCATCACGGGGACGGCCGTCCGGGTTCTCACCTGCCTTGACACCTGCCGGTTGCGCGCATGACGCCGTCATTGCCCCGGCGGAACCGGCCGGCACCCCTGCCGGCCGCCCGGTGGCCGGCCGGCCTTATCGCCGCGCAGCCGCCGGGGTATAGGGAGGCCGTCGCCGTCAGCCGGCCCCCTCCCACCTTTCCGGGACGATCCGGCTTCCGGGTTTCCCGTCGCGGGCCCCTCCGCGTCCGCCCGCGCCGCAGCCTGCGCCCGCCCCCCCCGAACGGGACTGTGGACCCTGTGCAGGCCGACTTCCCGGGCCGTCGGCCTGGTGCCCCGGCACCCGGCGGCGAGAGGCGGCGGGGCGCGCACGCCAGCGGGAGGTCGTCCGGCGGGATCCGGCGATCTGCGGCAGCGGCGTCATGAACGGTCGAGTGATGCCGCTGGCGGCCGCAGGGCGGGCAACGCCGGGGGTGGCCTCCTGGCAACTCGGAACGGGCGAGCCCGCAAAAAAGAACGTCACGGGGGCTTTGGCTTCCGCCGCTCTCGCCGCCCCTGGGAGGGGCGGGCAAGCCAGCGGCCAGGCGCGGCTGACCGTCTCGCGGCCTCCGATGCCCCGCCCCCCCCGTCACCGGTGAGCGGGGTGGCGGGTTAGCGGTCCGGGGGACGGCATGCCCTGCGGAGCACCTCCAGGCATCCCCGGTGACGGGTCCCGCGCCTCCCGCCTGTCATGCCCGCGGCCAGGGGGATCCCGGCGGGGACGCGGCCGGCTGCCCCTCCGCGTTGCCCGCCCCGCGACCCCGTGCCCCGGGGGAGGGCCACGGAAGGCTCCCACATGGCGCCCTGCACGGCCTTCCGGCCCGCCCGCGCGTGGATCCCCCGGAGGCCCCCAGCCGCACGCCGCCACCGCGCGCCGCCGTATCCCGGAAAGGCATGCCCCCGCGGCCGCCCTCCCCCCCGCTGGCCTTCCCGCGCCCCCGCTGGCCTTCCCGCGCCCCCTGCCAGGTCTCGCCTGTTGCCGGCCGCGCCTCCCTTCCCGGCGCGGGGTGCAGGGGCTTTTCTGGAAATATGTAAACATAATTTCTTGCCCTGACGGCACTCCGCCGGATCCCGCCTGCTCTCCACGCCGCCGCAGCAACGCTCCGCCCGGGCCTCATGACCGCGCGAATGGCCCCACCGGGCCTGGAAACGAAACCTGCCTCCCTGCGGGACGTCGTTTGACTTTCCCTGCCCCCGGACATATCATCGGTCATCGGTCATCTGTCATCTGTCATCAGCCATCGATCACCGCCTCTGCCGCACGCCCCGGGGACGGGCGCGGGCGTAACCTCCCGCGGATCCCCCCGTCTCCCCTTCCCTTGCCCCTGGATGTCCGGAGAAACAGACGGGATACCGGACGCAGCCCCGCGACAACCCGGAGGGGATCCCGGGTTCCCAGGCGCCGGGAATGCAGCGGGCCGCGGGGGGCGCCGGGCTCCCCCGCGAGGCCCCGGGCCGCCCGCGCGCCCCGTCTCCCTTCCCGCCGAGCCGCGGCCGCCCCGGGGAAGCCCCGTCCGCCCGCAGCGATCGGGACCGGGACGCGCGCGGCGGCGCGCCTGGCAGGAATGCCGCCGGAAGCAAGGAGCCGAACTTGCCGCGCACGAACTTCACCCTCACCGGCCTCAGCTGCGCCGCCTGCGCGGCACGGGTGGAGAAGGCCGTCTCCGCCCTCCCCGGGACGGTCCGCGCCGACGTGAACCTGCTCAAGGGCAGCCTCTCCCTCGAGCACGAGCCCGGCCTAGCCCCCTCCGAGGTGGTGCTGGCCATAGAGAGGGCCGGCTACGGGGCCGCGCCCACCCTCCCCGAGGCCGCGGGGGCGGCCCTCCCCGCCGAGAGCGCCACCGCCCGCTTCCGGAGGGAGGCCGCCGCCGCCGGCCTGAGGCTCTGGCTGTCGCTGGCCTTCACGGCGCCCCTCTTCTACCTCGCCATGGGGCACATGCTGGGCTGGCCCCTCCCGCCCTTCTTCCGGGGCGACGCGGGGGCGCTCCCCTGGGCCTTCACACAGTTCCTGCTCCTGCTGCCGGTGCTCTACGTCAACCGAGGGTACTTCTCGCGGGGCCTCGCCGCCCTCGCCCGCCGCGCCCCCACCATGGACACGCTCATCGCCGTGGGGTCGGGGGCGGCCACCCTCTACGGCACGGCCGGCCTCTACGCGATGATGGCGCGCCTCGCGGCCGGCGACGCCCACGGCCTCCACGAGGCCTCCATGATGCTCTACTTCGAGTCCGGGGCGGTCATCCTCACGCTGGTCACCATGGGGAGGATGCTCGAGACCCGCGCCAAGGCCCGCACCGGCTCGGCCGTGGAGGGTCTCCTGGCCCTCGCGCCCAAGACGGCGGTGATCCTCCGCGGGGGCGCCGAGGTCGAGATCCCGGCGGGCGAGCTCAGGCCCGGGGACGTCATGGTGCTCAAGACCGGCGAGAGCGCCGCGGCGGACGGGATCGTGACGGCGGGCCAGGGGGCGGCGGACGAGTCGGCGCTCACGGGCGAGAGCCTCCCCGTCGACAAGGCCGAGGGGGACACGGTCTCCTGCGCGACCACCCTCGCCTCGGGCCGCCTGGAGGTCAGGGTCGAGCGCTCCGGGGGGGACACCCTGCTGGCCCAGATAGTCAGGCTGGTGGACGAGGCCACGGGCTCCAAGGCGCCGGTGGCCCGTCTCGCCGACCGCATCTCCGGGATCTTCGTGCCGGCCGTCATCTTCATCGCCCTCGCCACCTTCGTCGCCTGGTTCGTCATGGCGGGTGCGGGGGCGGGCTTCGCGCTCTCCATGGCCATCTCGGTGCTCATCATCTCCTGCCCCTGCGCCCTGGGGCTCGCCACCCCCACGGCGGTCATGGTGGGGGCCGGCGCGGGCGCCCGCCTGGGGGTGCTCTTCAAGTCGGCTGCGGCCCTCGAGACGGCGGCCTCGGTCACCGTGGCGGTGCTCGACAAGACGGGGACCGTGACCGAGGGCAGGCCCGCGCTCAAGGGCGTCCACCCCGCCCCGGGTGTCGCGGAGGAGGAGCTCCTCACAGTCCTCTATTCCCTGGAGCGCCTCTCCGAGCACCCCCTGGCCCGGGCCGTGGTCTCCCACGCCCAGGAGAGGGGGCTACCCTGGCGGGAGGTCACGGACTGGCGGCAGCTCCCCGGCCAGGGCCTTTCGGGGGTCATCGGCGGCAGGACCTACCTCGCGGGCAACCGCCGCGTCATCGCGTGGCTCCTGGACGGCGCCGGGGAGCCTGACCCGGCGGAGACGCCCGGCCAGGCAGGGATGACCGCACCGGCAAGGGCGGCCGCCCAGGCAGGGAAGGAGGGGACGCCAGTGGCGGGCGGCCCCCCTGCGGGCGAGGCGGGCGACGGCGCGGCCGGCCTCCTGGCCCTGGCCGAGACGCTCTCAGGGGAAGGCCTGACCGCCATCTTCGCCGCGGAGGGCCGCCGCGTCCTGGGGCTCGCCGCCCTGGGCGACACCGTGAAGCCCCGGAGCGCCGCGGCGGTCAGGGCGCTTTCCGGCATGGGCATCCCCTCGCTCATGCTGACAGGGGACGACGAGCGCACGGCGCGGGCGGTGGCCCGCCGCTGCGGGATAACGATGGTCAAGGCGGGTGTCCTCCCCCAGGACAAGGAGCGTGAGATCCGCGCCCTCCAGGACGAGGGCCACGTGTGCGCCATGGTGGGGGACGGCGTGAACGATGCCCCGGCCCTGGCCCGGGCCGACGTGGGCATCGCGGTCGCCTCCGGCACCGACGTGGCGGTGGAGGCGGCGGACGTGGTGCTCATGAAGAACGACCTGGCGGACGCCGCCGCGGCCATCCTCCTGGGCCGGAAGGTGATGCGCAACATCCGCCAGACTCTCTTCTGGGCCTTCTGCTACAACGTCCTGGGAATCCCCGTGGCGGCGGGCGCCCTCTTCAAGGCCCTGGGCGTCAGCCTGAGCCCCATGGTGGCGGCCGCGGCGATGAGCCTGAGCTCCGTGTGCGTGGTCACCAACGCCCTGAGGCTCAGGTTCTTCAGGCACCCCGTCCCCCAGGCAGGGACGCCGGAGGGGGCGCGAGAGACAGCGGACGGAACCGGGGCGGAGGGGGCCGCCGAAACGGCTGGGATCGCCGGGACGGCGGGTGCCGCCGAGACAAACGCATCCAGCGGCGGTGCCGAGCCTCCCGCCGCGGGAAAACCGCCGGCGGAACCTGACTCGGGGAGTCTTGAAGCCTCCCCCGTGATGACAGTGAAAGGGACAGGCGACATGGCTGACATAAAGCTCAAGGTGGACGGCATGACCTGCGGGCACTGCAGCGCCCGCGTCGAGAAGGCGCTCTCCGAGGTGCCCGGCGTTGACAAGGCTGAAGTTGATCTCAAGGCGGGGACGGCCACCGTCTCCCTCTCAGCCAACGTCCCACCCCAGACCCTCGCCCAGAAGGTGATCGAGGCCGGCTACGAGGCGAGGATCCTCTGACCACCCCGCTGGAGGCAGGATCCCCCGAGACGCGGCACCTGCCCTGCAGCTGGGACGCCTCAGGATCCTTCCCGCCAATCATGCGATTCGGCCTTCGTGATGCCCCGCCGCAGGCGGGAGGGCACTGGCCGTCGGCGGGCGCTCGGGCCAAGGCCGCGTCCAGGGGGGGCCACTGACCGCGCGCCCGTCCAGGATAGCGGACCCGTCCCCGAGTCCGGAGGGAACTGCCCCCGGCCCGCCCCGTTCCGCGGGCTTCCAGCCGGGCGTGGGGACGGAAGCGCCCCGGCCCTGATCCGGGATCGGCCGGTCGAGCCCGCTCCCGGCAGCCACGTTGCGGCCTGGCTCCCCTGGCGTCCCCTTCCGGGGCGGACATGCCCCCTCGCCTTCAGATCCTCGGCCGCCGCGACGGCGCGGTTCCTGCCGATCGCGGCCGAGGCCTCGCTGATTAAGCCGCGGCAGGCGCCCGCCGTCCCGCGCCGGATTCCCGCAGCCTCCCTCCCGGCCTTGAGCCGGTCACTCCCGGGCCTCCTCTTCCGCGGGAGGGCCTTCCGCAACCTGCCGCGGCGTCTCTTGAGGGGATCCAGGGGCCCGATGGACGTCCCCCTTCCGGGAGGGTGGCGAAACGGGCCATGCCCGTGCCGGTCCCGATCACCGGAGCGGACGGACGCGCAGGCCCGGGCATCTCCCGTCCGGCCCGGATCGGGAGGTAAACCCCGGCGCCCGGCGCCTCCGCGGTCACGTTCCCCGGGCTTCCCGCGCGTCTCGGTGAACCCGGCCCTGCCGGCCCGGCGGTTCCCCACCCCATATGCAGATCGATCATGTCCTGCCCGTGTGCCAGGGAAGGGGCCCGTTTCCGGAATCGGGGCCCCGGCCTCATCGCCGCGGGTCTCCCGCCGATCTGCCTGTCCCCGTCCGGGCCATCCCCATCAGTGTTCCAGGCATTCCTATAATGGCGCCCCCCCGCCATTCATGACCCCACGATGCACGTCCGTGCCGCGCATCCTCTTCGTCTTGACGGTAGCCTTCCCGTCTGCGGCCGCGATGATCGCTTTGCCGACGGCCGATGCCAGACCGATCGGCACGGCGTTCCCGATCTGCCTGTATCTGCTAGCCATGTTGCCGCAGAATGACCAGCCGTCGGGGAATTGCTGAATCCTGGCGTATTCCCGCACGGAAAGGGGCCTGTTCCGGGTCGGGTGGCACAACATGGATGCCTTCTGAACGGGGGAGGTGACGAGGGTCGGGGACGGCTGGTCATAATCCAGCCGGCGGTAAAAGCCCACTTTCCCTCCGCCTGACTCGAACGCGCCTCCCATGGCCCTCTTCACCAGGGTCGTCGGGAGATCCCGCCAGTTCCCCCCGGCAGGAACCAATTTCAGCAGGGACAGCCTTTCCATGCTGAACTCGGCATGCTCTCCGGGGTCATCTTCCATGTCACGTATGGCGTAACGCAGCGTCCTCCAGCGATAATCGCCGTCCTGGTGGGTCTGGAAATGGGTAGGCACGGGGAGGAAGATCCTTTCATGATCCCTGCTGCCCAACAGCATGAACCGTTCACGGAACTGGGGGACCCCGTAGTCCACGGCATCAAGGACGCCGTGGATGGTGGAATACCCGAGCCTGGAAAACTCGGACAGCACCACGTCCAAAGCCGCTTCATTCACCGCCCCGGCCTCTCCGGCACTGCCGGCGGACGGCTTCACCCGCAGCGGATCATGTGGCACCTGCCGCCCGATGCCACGTGTCCCGGCCCGCCTGGGGGCAGTTGAAGACATCAGGCCCTTGACGTTCTCCATGAGGAAAAAGCGGGGACGGATATAGTCAACCATCCTTATGAACTCCATGAACAGGCTGCCGCGAGGGTCGAGAATCCCTAGACGTCTGCCAGCCGTGGAGAACGGCTGACAAGGCGGCCCGCCGCATACCAGGAACGGCTCGCCCCGGGCCAGACCGGCCTTGCCCAGCACCGTATCTGGGGAGATTCCCCTGATGTCTCCTTTCAGCGCCTCGTGGCGGTTTGCCCGCATGGTGTCCGTGCAGGATTCGTCGGAATCCTGGCCTATCCGCACATTCAGGCCAGCATCCCCCAGTCCTATGTCCAGCCCCATCGCCCCTGAGAAAAGCGATACCGCATCCCTGCTATCCGGCGAACCTTGAAATGTGAGCAGATGCATATTATTGGTCTTCGTCTTGTCGCCTGGTCAGCGGGGGCATCCTGTCAAGCGATTATCGGCTCTTCGCGTGGATGACCGCGGACGGGCGCTTCCGGCACCGGAGCGCCGACGTGTCCGGAGGCCGCCTTCCCGGCTGGTGCCAACGCGCCTTCGCGAGTCCCCAGAGGCGTCACGGGCGCCCTGCGAGTCAGGCGCGACGGCATCGCATCGCGGGGCCCCCCCCTCCTGACGGACGCGGGCATGGCGCAGCCTCGGGCACGATACCAGCGCCTCTCGGTTTCCTGCGCACCGCATGGCCGGTCTTTGGCACGGTCACCCA
>JAITEZ010000278.1 GCA_031281735.1 Deltaproteobacteria bacterium
TTCAAGACGAGTCTCACGAAGTGCCTGAATTACAGGCATTTTGAAGGCATCGCACAACTCGGCATCGCTGGGTAGCCCCCCTCTCGGCGTCCCTGACGATCGCTTTTCCTCGAAGAACCCGAGTTTTTAATGGCTTGATGCCTGTTCATGGCTTTTCATCTCCAATTATTGCAACCCATTCTCAATAATGGCATTTTGGGAGTAACCATTCCCACGGGGACAGCCCATTGCCCCCCCTTGGCAAACATTTTCAGAGGGGGGTTTCTGCGAGGGCATCATCTATAACTCCTTCATTCTCTAATAATCCCGTTCCTTTACAAATTATGTTTGGATAAATATAATGAAGCCGGTTTAGGTTTTAAGGGGCCCGTGCAGAGCTTCAGCTTAACCCGGGAGGCAGAAATACTTCGCAGATATGCTTCAATGATAGTTATCTGATTTTGTCATGAGAATGCAATCTGCCTCAATTCTATCTAATATGTATCAAATTGCGGTCATGTCTCCCGTTTAAGAGGAAGATGGCTCCTTTCCGCATCAGTTCCAGGCGCTATGCCTTCGCCTCTCTCGGTGCCCCGTCTCGTTGTTCAGGCGGCACCCCCCCGCATGGGAGGGACTCTGCTTCACGCCTGGGACAGGGCCGCCTTTAGCCTGAGACGGGCTTCCTCAAGCATCCGCGGAGTGCTGGCACTGAATGAGCGGTGATTAGCCTTCGAGACTCGCACGAGCGCCCGGTATATTCCGAGAGGGGCCCCACCGCTCATCTGGAGCGTGCCGCCGGAGGCCAGCGTCTTTTTACCCCTGGAAGGGAGGATCCAGGCCTTTATCTGTAAGCCGCGGCAATCAGGCGATTGTGCCTGACATGTGACATGACGTTCCCTGCCGGCAGCGCACGTCGACAGAGCCCTGATGCCTTCTATCGCCATCGATGTCTCTCAAGCGGCCCTTGATCCGGGATTCAGGCCTCGGCCGAGCCTTTACCGCTTCATCATGACTGGAGCCCGGTCTGGCGCCTTTTTTGCCACTTAATCCCCTCCGGGGCCTGGCTCAATGCCCTGGGGGCTTCTGCCGCCGCGACTTGTGGCTGAAGGTATCATCGGACACATGGTCATGATCCCGGCAAGCCCCCTGCCCACGGCCTCGGCTGCAGACATTCTAGCCGCGGCTTTCAGGAAAGGCCGGGGGTGCCGGCGGAAAGTATCCTGTGCCTCCAGCCGAACGGGTAGGAACGGGTAGCGAGGAGTGCCCTGCGGCCCGGAAATCCGTGCCGTTTCATCATCCTCGCCCTTCTTGACCGTTGGATCTGGCCGTCCCGGCTAAAGCTCCCCCAGCCGGCCCCCGAGGCGCCCCCTCCCGCCGGCCCCGGCTGCCGGCGCTCCAGGAGCGGCGGCGCCGGTCCCGAAGCCCCTTTCCAGGCACCCGGCCAGAACGGGGGGCAACAGCTCGTCCGGCCTGATGCCCGGCCGCTAGGATACCCCGTGGCGGCGAGCTGGCCCTCCCCGGCCTTTCCAGGAGGTGAAAGACGACCGAAGAGCACCGCCCCTCAAGCCTTCCCCTTCCTCCGCCGCCGTTCACCGGAGAATCACCTCGGCTTGGCGCCCCGGGCCTAAGGAGCCTCTCGAGTATCCCGAATCTCGGTGCGCCATGTGACTTCGCCCGGCCGGCGGCGGCGGCATAATACCGCTTCATCACGGAGGACCCTCTCATGGCAGAGTCCAAAGTGCAGGAGGGCATCTACCTGCAGACCAAGAAAAGCACCATCGGGACCGGCAACACCGCCAAGGACACCGAATACCGGAACTTTTGGGCCACCCTCTCGGTGGGGGAGACCCACGTCGAGATGATCCTCCTGGACGATGCCTTCATGCTCACCGGGATCCGGGAGCGCTTCCCGGTCGAGGATATAACCGAAAGCCCCAACTGGCTCTTCGTGGAGCAGGGGGCGAAAAAGTATTCCCAGCTCAGGCCCCGGCTCGACAACATCCTGTCCCCCCCACCCAAGGCCCCCGCCCCTCGTAAGACCGGAGCCCCGAAGCCCGGGTCATTCTCCGCCCCCAAGGCGGGCGCCCCCGCCGCCCGGAAGCCGCCGGGACGATCCCAGTCCCCCGTCGGCCGCAAGGACGGCTGGTGGAACAGGTAACGGGAGATGCCGCGCCATACCCACGAGTTCGTGGAGACCTGGACCGGTCTCCTGGCCGAGGGCTTCGACCGGGAGACGGATCTGGCGACGCTCCAGGTCTACCTTCAGAAGCTGTCCGACGACGAGGTGATGAAACGCATCCTTCCCAAACTGTCCCAGGAGGAGGTAGACGGGTTTTTCAGGCTTATAGAGTTAACCGTAAAGCGCCACCTCTCTCCGGAGGAGTATCACGCCTTTTTCCTCAAGGACTCCCCATCTCAGTCGCGGTGAGCCGGGTGGCCGCTTCCCCGGCCCCGTGATGGCGGCTTGCCTTGCTGGCGGCTCCCAGGCTCATTGTTCCGAGCTGATTATCCTTCCCCTGCCCGCCCCGGGGACAATCGTCGCGGAGTACGTCGATGTTCTGGCACCCGTCAGGCCGAATGCATACTATGCGGCCAGGTTCCGCGAATGTCGGGGCCTATTCACCGCCGCTCCATCAACCTCTCCGCAGCCATGATGCCAATCGCTCCCTGGCCTTACAGATCCGTAGCCTTTCCGTTCCGTATCCTGCCCAGTTCCGTTCCCTCCCAGTTCCTTGGCCTCCTTCCAGTAGCCCCCTGAGACGAGCCGAATCGGCTTTCCTGCCCCGGCCCTGGCGGCTCTGAGAGGCGGCCGGGCTATATTCGAACCGCAGGCGCCTTCATCCCCCCGGCAAGAGGGAAAGCGCCTGTCGCCGGCCGGGAGGAGTCTGCCGGGTCGGCCTGGCCGTCCACCAGGCCTGTACCATCGAATAACCTGAAGCCTATATTATAACTGAACATTCCGCGTCCGATTTCCGGGAAGACGCTCCATATGGATCCCGCCCCTTATCCTAACCGGTGAACACGGCGGTTGCGACGGGGGAAGCGGCATGCCTGTAATTTGGCATATACTGCGTCCTGCACCCCTCCGCGACGCTACCAGGCGGGAGGGAGGCTGGGAACGGCATGCGGGGAGAGGCGCGGGTTCAGCGGGCCTTGCCAGCGGTTTCCCGGGGGTTGATAGCTGTTGTAGCCGGGGATGGGTCGCTTGCCTCCCGCCATTCCCGATCTCCGCGGGCCAAGATTCGGCCAGGTTCCAAGCCGCGTGATCGTTCCGCCCTTTCCGTTGAGCCCCCAGTCCCGCTGGAGCCTGCTGCCTTTCACTCTCCGGTCTCGGGGAGGGCCCGACTGTCCTCGGGTCCCGGGGCAGCCCGCTGACGCGGCCTAAACGGCTTGGGAAACCTCCCGCCGGACTCCCTCTCAGCCTGGGAAGACTGCTGTCGGCCCCTCCGGCCTCAGGGAATGACCGGGGCGGGCCCTGTGCCTTTCAACTCCCGCCTTCCCCTCCGGCCGGACGAGCCTCGCTGCGTTCCGACCGCTACTGGAAGGCCTTTCCAGGGCGTTCCGGCCCAAGCCCGGGGATCCGGCCGGTCCTCTAGGGACACGGGAGCCCAGGACACCACCCCATGCCAGATAACGTCTCCCCCGGCAGTAGCCTCACCCCCGGCTTCACAGCTTTTGCATCCCGCATCGCCCCTGCCGCCGCCGCCCTGTCATCCCGCCACGCCTCGGCCCCCCCTGCGGCCGCGTCGGCCTCCAGTTCCGCTCCGCACACCCCTCCGGGCGGCGATGCTCCTGCTTCCGGTCCCAGGAGGCTCGGCTCCGCCGGCGGGGGAGTCCCGGGCTTGGCCCTGGCCCTCTTGGCGGCGGCCCTGCTCTGGTCGGCCGGCGCCTTTGCCGCGCCAGCCCAGCGCAGGGTGCCAGCGGAGGGCGCGAGCGGACCCGGTGTCTCTGTGGTGCCCAACCCGGTGGATCGGGGCTCCCCCGGGA
Source organism: Deltaproteobacteria bacterium (assembly GCA_031281735.1). Taxonomy (GTDB): domain Bacteria; phylum Desulfobacterota; class Desulfarculia; order Adiutricales; family Adiutricaceae; genus JAIRZX01. The sequence goes on from JAITEZ010000278.1 coordinate 3,967, forward strand.
GGGTGATCCTCTCGGGCGTGGGACTTGAGGCAGGGCCCCGGGGGAGCTTCGACGGGAAGCCGGTATTCTTCTTCGAGACGGCGGAGGGGCTCACGGGGATCTTCGGGGCGGACATCATGATAGCGCTGGGCGCCCACCCCCTGGAGGTCTCCTGGAAGGGGGACAGCCCCGGCAGGCTGGCGGCGGAGGTCACCGTCAAGGACAAGGACTACGGCACCCGCACCATAACCGTGCCCAAAAGCCAGGTGGAGCTTTCCAGGGAGGATCAGGAACGCGCCGCCCGGGAGAAGGTCCTGACGGATCGGGCGCTCTCCAGGGTGAGCCCCGCGCGGCTCTGGCGAGGGGCGTGGCTGGAGCCGGTGGACGCGGCCATCAACAGCTCCTTCGGCCGCAAGACCCGCATGAACGGGATCCTGAACCCCCGGCCCCACGCCGGCGCCGACTACCGGGCTCCGGAAGGGGCCCCGGTGAGGGCGCCGGCGGACGGGGTGGTGATCCTCGCGGGCAGCCACTTCTTCGCGGGGAACTCCATCTACATAGACCACGGCCAGGGTCTCGTGAGCATGTACTTCCATCTCTCGGAGATCCTGGTGTCCGAGGGCCAGACGCTCAGGAAAGGCGACGGCCCCATCGGCAAGGTGGGCAGGACCGGCAGGGTTACCGGGGCGCACCTCCACTACGGGGTCTACCTGAACGGCGCCCGCATCGACCCCTCGGCCTTCCGGAAACTCACCAGCACCTTGAGGGAGACCGCCCCCGCGAGGGGCGAGGCGGGGGCGGGTGTCCAGGCGGGGAGCGGGGAACTCCCCGAGTAGGCGATGGCATTGGCACAGATAGAGGCTGGGCTGGTTCGGCTCAAGACGTGCTCCTGCCAGAGTCCATGCCCTCCCTTGACCTCGCCCCGGCAGTGACCCTTCCCCGGCCCCGTCGGCTTCCTGGCCCGGCAGACGGACTCCTTGCCCTGGCCCATGCCGCAGCTCAAGCCGCGTCCATGTACCGACCTTGGCCGGGCGGCGGAATGCCGCTGTCCCGGGCAGGGGAAGCCCCGCCATGGTCTGTCTGTTCGGATAAGGCGATGCGGCATTTTGCGGGTGGCCTGGCAGGCGGGACAACCGGAAATGCGGATTTCCAGGCTGTCGGATGTTCCGGAATACCATGTGCCGGTTTCGCAGGTCAGCTCCCCGCGCAGTACGTGGATTATCACCGGCGTCACCGGAAATGGCAGGCCGTGAAACGCCCCGGCGGGCCCTCCTTCATGGGCGGGGCCTCGGTGCGGCAGTCGCCGGCGGCCTCGGGGCAACGGGGGTGGAAGGGGCATCCCCCGGGAGGGTTCTGGGGATCGGGGGGCTCCCCCTCCAGGATCAGTTCGGCCCCCGTGTCCTGGGAGTACTCCGCCGAGGCCCACAGGGCCTTCACGTAAGGGTGGTGTTCCACCCGGCCAAGAATCTCGCGGGGGATGACCTCCATGAGGAGCCCCCCGTACATGATGGCGATCCTTCCGGAGATCAGGGACACCAGGGCCAGATCGTGGCTGATGGTGACGAGGGTCAGGCCCCGGCCTGTCTTGGCGGCGAGGAGGAGGTTCACGATCTGGGCCTGGATCGAGACGTCCAGCGCCGAGGACGGCTCGTCCGCGATGAGCACCTCGGGATCCAGGGACAGGGCCCTCGCCAGGCACAGCCTCTGGCGCTGGCCTCCCGAGAACTGGTGGGGGTAGCGCTCCAGCAGGGAGGGGTCGAGGCCCACCTCCTCCATGAGCCCCTCCACCCTGGCCTTCCTGGCCCTGCGGTCGCCCAGGCGGTGGATGGCCAGGCCCTCGGACAGGGTCCGGAAGGCCGTGAGCCGGGGGTTCAAAGACGAGGCGGGATCCTGGAACATGAACTGCACCCGCCGGCAGAACGCCGAGCGCTCGGCACGTCCGAAGCCTGCGGCGTCCTTCCCCTCGAAGAGGACGGATCCCCTGTCAGGCGGGTAGAGTAGGCTCAGGATCCTGCCCAGGGTGGACTTGCCCGACCCGGACTCCCCCACGAGGCCTAGGCTCTCGCCCCGGCGGACGCCCAAGTCGATGCCGCGCACGGCCCTGACGCCGTCCCGGTCGTCCCGGCCCCTGAAGAGGGCCCGGATCTCCCCCGCGACCCCGGCCGAGGGCCGAAAGGTCTTGTGGACGTCCCGCGCGTACAGTATGTAGTCCCCCGCGACTATCCCGGCCCCTGCCGGGGAATCCTGCCCGTTTCCAGGCGAGGCGGCTACCGGGAATCCGGGGGAGCCCTCCCGGCCGGCGGGGGAGCCTTCCCCGGCTCCGACCGGCGAGACTTCCCGGAGCCCGGCGGCGCGCCGGACACTGCTGTCAACGGCGCTCCGGAGGTGCACGGGGGCGGGGCAGCGTGCGGATCCGCCGGCGGGCGGCCCGGGGCGACCGGACGCAGGAGCCCGGGATCCTGGCAACGCGGCGGCCGGCGGTAACCGGCCGGCACGCTCCAGGGGGAGGTGGGCTGCGGGCAGGGGGGGGGAGGCGGCCAGGCCTGGCAGGGCTGTCTCACGCACCGGCGTCCTCCCTCCTGAAGCAGCGCACCCTGCCCCCGCCCGGGGCGGGGAGGAGTTCGGGGAGGCTCCGCGAGCAGGCCTCGTCCCTTTCGGGGCAGCGCGGCGCGAAAGGGCAGCCGGGGAGCCGGTCACGGGGGCCCGGCGCCTGGCCGGGGATGGGGACCAGGGACTTTCCGGAGTTCTCGGAAGGGTTGGGGGGATGGGCGGCCACGAGCCCGCGAGTGTAGGGGTGCAGGGGGGCGGCCATCCCTCCGCCCCCGGTCTCCTCCAGGATGAGGCCCGCGTACATTACGAAGATCCGTTCGGCCAGGCCGGAGAGAAGCCTCAGGTTGTGGGTGATGAAGAGCACCCCCGCCCCCCTCTGGTAGGTCATGTCCTTGAGGAGGCGGATGATCTGGAGGGCGATGGTGGGGTCGAGGGCCGTTGTGGGCTCGTCCGCTATCACCAGATCCGGGTCGAGGGCCAGCGCCATGGCAATCACCACCCTCTGGCGCATGCCTCCCGAGAAGCGGTGGGGATAGCTCGCGTAGGCCGCCCGCGGGTTGGGGAGGCCCACCTGGGAGAGGAGGGCGCAGGCGGACTCCCTCGCCTCCCTGCGGTGCTGCCCTAGCCTGATGCGGAAGATCTCTGCCACCTGCTCGCCCACGGTGAGGACGGGATTGAGGGCGGTGAGGGGCTCCTGGAAGATCATGCCCATGGAGGATCCAGAGAGGGCCCTCCTCACCGCGAGGGGGAGTTTCAGGATGTCCCGGCCCTGGAAGAGGATCTCCCCGCGCCGGTAGCGGGCGCCGAAGGGGAGGAGCCCCATGATGCCGTAGGCCGTGAGGGACTTCCCCGACCCTGACTCCCCCACCAGGCCCGCCACCTCGCCCTTCGCGAGCCGGAAGTCCAGGCCCTTGACCGGGAGATAGTCCCCGTCCCCGAACCCGATGGCCAGGTCCCTTATCTCCAGAAGGGGGGGGGCGGTATCGGGGAGGGGCGCGTTGGGTGGTTCCGTCATGGCTCTTGGTGGACCGGGGATCGGTTCGGCACGATTGCTCGCGTGGCTCCCCGGCTTGCGCAGCCACGGGGCGGCCTGGCACGGGGAGCTGTGCCACTGGGCACCGCGCCTAGGGTGCCGTGCCCCGGAGGGCCTCGCCACAGTGTACTTTGCTCCGGCTGTGCCCCGGCCCGGATCCACATGCCGGGTGAGCGGGGCCGTGTCCGTGTCCGGGGCCTGCGTCTGCGTCGGGGCCCGATCACCCGGGGTCGGGACGCGTGTCGGAGGTAGGGGGCCCGCCGGAGTGCGGGCCCCCTTGGGGCCTTCGCGTGTCACGGCGGGGGATCCGGAGCCGGGGACGGACCCGACCTGCCGCGCCGCCGACTGGACGGCCGGGGTATTGCCGGGGGCGGGCGGCTTGGGCCGGTCTGCTGGAAACGCTTAGAAACGCTGGCGGGAGTGGAACCGAAGACCGGATGTGGCTGTCCCGGGGATGGCTGCCCGGAACCGCCTGCGGCAACGGGATTCTGAAACCGCGGCGGCCACGGGGCTTGCTTCCGGCCGTCAGTCGGGGGGGAGGCCCGGCCGGGACGGGGGACGATTCACGGCGGTTGGTCCGGAGTCGCCAAGAAAGGGCAAGGTGGTAATCCGGGCGGGTGCCCCAGGACGGCGGGAATCCTGGGCCGGGAAGCCTAAGCGGCCCGGGGGCTGGACTCGCGCGGAAGCTCGGGTGCGCCGGCCCGGAAAATATCCCGCGGACCGTGATCGGCGTGAACCGGGAAGAAAGCTCTGTGCGCCCGTGGTGAGGCCAGTGTAACCCGAAACGCGTACAAGTGCCATAAGGAAGGCCTCCAGGCCCTCAAGCGGCATTCGTGACGCGCCGGGCGGCTTCGCCGGAAGGCGCGTGGGGCCGCAGGAGGGATCCCCGAGGCGATGGGAGGGAAGTTCGCGGGCGGGAGGGAGCGGGACGTGATTCTCGGAGTCAGGGGTACAGATGGCACGCCTGTTGCTGGCAGTCCCTAAGAATGGCTTAACATGATACCAGACCCGGGCGTGTTTCCTTCCGGGCGTCCCGCCTTCCTGGCGGTCATCCGTTCCCAGGGCGCTTCTCTTGCGTCCCCCTGTGGACGGATCCAGGGTGATGCCAGATCCGCCGCAAGGGGGACTGTGACGGGAAGGCTTCGCCGTGACTAGCCGTTCCGGATCCCGGCTAAGTGAGAGGAGCGTGCTCGCGGGCGCCTCCATCGGCTCCAGTCCGTTCAAAAATTGTATTTGCGTTCAAATCTTTGAACGGGTTGTTCAAATATTTGAACGCATTTGGCAGTCGCTGAAAAATATTGAACGACCGAGATCATGCCCGCTGAATAAAAAAGCAATAAAAACAGGGCGTTATCATTTTGGCGTGGTTGGCCCGTGAATTGCTTAACTCAAGGGCAAACCAGGTCGGGGACATACCTCCAGGCCGATGCAAGCTAAAATAACTCTTTCTCCTTGTTTCTAGAGCTTTCGAGAAACCGCGGCCCGCCCAAGTCGCGGTTTCTCGTTTTTTAGGGGCAGTAGCTTCCCCGTTCGGGTTCATACTCTTCAGCCAGTCCCCCCCGTTCCCCACTCCTCCTGCCTACGATACCTCCTCCCGCCCCTCCATCCTCGCCTCTCCCGCCTCCTTCCCGCAAGCTCTCCTGTCCCTCCTTCATCGGCACTTACTCATCCTTCCCGCAGGTCCTCCTGCTCTCTTCCCTGGCATTCCCGCCCTTCCCTGCAAATCACCTCTTTCATTCTCTCTGATTTCTCTCTCCCTGGGTCTGTTATCTCTCTCGATTCCCCCACGTCCTCTCTTTCTTGATCTGGTTCATTCTTGCTCGCTCTCGCTAGCCTTCTCCTTCATCCGTCTTGTAATGACTCACGGTCGAGAGAGCTGACGGAAGCGGTTCGGTGAGGTGCCCACGGAAGCGGTCCGATGAGGTAACCAGAGCCGGACCACTGGTCGCCTCCCGTCAGCCAAGCCGTCTCAGACGCTTGCCGGCAAGGCGGCCATGCGATTCGCGTCCGCGAGGTTCGCTGCCCGGGAACCATTCCGTCAGTATATCCTCTGAAAGCTGGATTAAGCTGGCGCCAATGAGCGAAAGAGTGACTGCCGCAGTTGGCAGCCATCCGGCTCCCGGCTATGGCTCTTGGCATCGTTCAGTCTGGATCGGAATGGCAGCCGCCTGGTAGCCTTGAAGATGATAGGTACCTGGAACGGGAGTGGCCGGCTTCCGGCATGGGGAATCGCCTGGACGGGAAAGGCTAACTGGCGCAGCCCGGTGCGGGAGGAGGCTGCGGGTGGGCGTTGAGGCAGATTCAGCAAATAGGTAAAGGTTAGCGGCCTGACACCATGGCTGTTGAACTGTTACGCGGGACAATCTCGGTTCAAGGTTGAGTGAAGGGCCATGGAAAGCCTCTGTACAGGGCTGGGGTCTTGTATGGAGCCCTGTGTTGCCCAGCTAGGGGCTGGAGATTGGCGGCCAAAGGGCAGGATCCTGATAATCAATAATGCTGTTTAAGATCTGGAGTTGATAATCTATTAGGTATATGAGGGTGTTGGCATATGGCTGGGCTTAGGTCGGTGGATCCGTAACCAAGCAGGAGTCAAAGGATTCAGGGTGCCGACCCGGCATCGCTGGCAGGATGATCCCCGGATCAGGTATGCTTTTCGTGACCATGAAAAGAGTTTGTGAAAAGGATAGTTTTTAAACTTAAATAGCTGAAAAATATGCTTATATGGCTGTCATGTCGATATCCGGCAGACAGGCGGCGGGTGACGGACGGTCTGCCGAGCTTGCGGATCCTGCCATTCTCCCCCTTCCTTTGCGGGGTTTTCCTGGCTGTCCGGCAGGGAATGGAGGCGGGGCATCCGTCACCAAGGACGGGCGGTGGACAGCGCCTGTCCGGGTGATTATAATGATCCGGCTTGCCCTGTAAGGCGTCCGGGGACGTCTGCGTCCGCCGCCCGGCGGCGGCCCAGAGCCGCCCCGGATCCGGTACCGTGACTGCAGGATGGTGTCATCACTGCCGGCCGTCCGGTTCGGCCGGCCTTTCCGGCTCCGGGCGGCAGGCATATCCGAGAGGCAGGGGAGCGGAGGTTAGTGGAGATGACAGAATTACCCGGGGACGCTTATTCGTCTCCCGCGGGCGCGTCCGCCGCCCCGAAAGCCGGGGCGGCGGACGTCGTCTCCGGGCCCGCCCCTTCCGGCAGGGATACCGCCTCCGGCGACCCGGTCATCGTCATCGAGGGCCTGACCAAGCGCTACGGGAGGGAGACGGTGGTGGACTCGCTGGATCTGACGGTGCGCGGGGGGGAGATCTTCGGGTTCCTGGGGCCCAACGGGGCGGGT
>JAITEZ010000370.1 GCA_031281735.1 Deltaproteobacteria bacterium
GTAACGCTGGCGGATCCTGTCCATGGGCAGGCTGGCCAGGATCAGCCTCTTGAAGTCCGAGGCCCACGTCCCGTCTGTCTTTCCGCCTGAATGCTGTTCAGGTGGGCACGGCTTAACAAGGAACTTGTGTAATGGACGGTATCCATAAGTTGTTCCCCCGAATTTATCAACTTATGGAAAGCATTGTAACATAAAAGGACATGGAAATCAAGATAAAAACATGCCCTTTTCAAAAAAAATCGTGAGATAAGTGGCGTATTAGCATATTTCATGATAAGTGACAAAATGCCGGGCTTGAGATCTTGTTTATCTTAAATATTGATCTTTGGTAGACTCCTGCCCCCATAGAGAGGGGTTTCTGCAAAAGCATCAGTTATCTGCGGGGCAAGATTTTTTGGCTGAATGGTTACGGCCTTCCCTCAGTTTTCTGCATCTTCCCTGGCCCTGTCCTCTGCAGCCACGGCGGCCGCGGAGAACTCCCCGTGCACCTCCTGGAACACCCCCACTATCCGGGGATCGAACTCCGTTCCCGCCCCCGCCGTTATGATCTCGGCCGCCTCGGCGCTGGACAGCGCGGGACGGTAGACCCGGTCCGTCACCAGGGAGTCGTAGACGTTGGCCACGCTCATGATGCGGTTGCAGAGCTCTATATCCTCCCCCTTCTTCCCGAAGGGGTACCCCGTGCCGTCGTAGCGCTCGTGGTGGCCCTCGGCTATGAGGATCGCGTACCGGAGATAGGCCTGGGTGGGTGTCTTCTCGTATATGGTGCGCAACACATCCCCCCCGATGGTCGTGTGGCGCTTCACGGTCTCGTATTCCTCGGCGGTCAGCCTTCCCTTCTTCATCAGGATGAGATCCGAGATCCCGATCTTCCCGATGTCGTGGAGAGGGGCCGCCCGGACCATGAGATCGAGCTCCCCCGGGTCGAGTTCGCCCCCGAACAGGCCCCGGTCAAGGATTGCCCGGCCCAGGAGCCGGACGTAGGCCGAGGTCCTTTTCACGTGGCCGCCGGTGTTCTCGTCCCGCGCCTCTATGAGCTCGGAGAAGGAGGTCACGATGCTGTCCTCGAGCTCGCGGACGGTGTTCTCCAGCGACGTCTGGTAGCGGGAGAGGCTCAGGTGCAGGCTCAGGCGGAAAGTGAGGATTTTCTTCTCGAAGGGCTTGGGGATGTAGTCCATGGCCCCCACCTGGAGGGCCTTCACCTCGGTCGCCGGGTCGTGGCTGGCCGAGAGGAAGATTACCGGGAGCCGGGCGAGCCCGGGATCCTCCCGCATCCTGGCCAGCGTCTCGAAACCGTCCATCTCCGGCATGTCGATGTCCAGGAGCACGATGTCCGGTGGCTGCCGCCGGGCGATCTGGAGGGCCTGGGCCCCGGACTTGGCCATGGTGACCTTGTAGGAGTCGGAGAGCTGGGCGCTGATGTACCTGAGGTTGGAGATGTTGTCGTCCACCACCAGTATCTGTTTCGGTCCTGACTGGCCGTCCACGGATCGCCCTCCTGCCTCCCCCCGTCCTCCCGGCTCCCCAGCCGCCCCGAAGGCCCCGGCGGCTGCCTAGACCACCCCGCCGCCATGTCCCGCCAGGCTCCCCGGCTGCCTTGGCCGCGCCGCCTCCCCGTTCCGCCCTGTTTCACCCGCCCCGGTTCATGGGATTCCCCGGTGCCGCCGGCAACCTCGCCTCCACCGCTTCATCCGGTTTCCATGCCCGTGCCGCCTCGTCCGCCGTGCCCTCCCGGATACCCCGGGGCCGGAACGGCCCCGCCTCCCTCCCGCCTCGCATGCGGCCCCAAAGGCCCGCGCCCCGCCCCGCCCCGCCGACGGCCGGCCCGCGGGCGACGCGGGCCCGCCGTACTCTCAGCGGCCCCGGAAGGCCGCGTCGTTCCCCAGGAAGACGTCCAGGAGCACTGGATCGAAGATCCTCCCCCGCTCCTCGGCCATGATCCGCATGGCCTCGGCGTGAGAGAGGGCGGGACGGTAGATGCGATCCTCCACCAGGGCGTCGTAGACGTCCGCCACGGCCATGATGCGGCTGCACAGGGGTATGCCGGTCCCGGCCAGGCCGTTCGGATAGCCCTTCCCGTCCCAGCGCTCGTGGTGGCCCTCGGCTATCTTCCTGGCGTAGTTCAGGTAGTGCTGGGTGGGCGCCCGGCGGTACATCCCGTCGATGATCCGCGCCCCGATGACCGTGTGGCTCTTCATCTGCGCGTACTCCTCGTCGGTGAGCCTGCCTTCCTTGAGGAGTATGGCGTCGGAGACGCCGATTTTACCGATGTCGTGGAGGGGGGCCGCCCGGACGATGAGGCCCAGCTCCCGCCGGTTCAGATCCTCCGGGAAGAGCCCCCGGTCCACGAGCAGGCCTCCCAGTATCTCCACGTACTGGCGGGTGCGCACCACGTGACCGCCGGTGTTCCCGTCCCGGCACTCGATGAGGCCGGAAAAGGAGGTCACCATGCTGTCCTCCAGCTCCTTGACCGTGTCCTCCAGGTGATGCTGGTACTGGTTGAAGCGGATGTGCAGGCTGATGCGGTGCCGCAGGATCTCCTTCTCGAAGGGCTTCGTCAAGAAGTCCCTGGCCCCGGAGGCGAGGGCCCTGAGTTCCGTCTCCGTGTCCCGGCTGGCGGTGAGGTAGATGACCGGCACGCGGCTGAGGACGTGGTGGCGCTTGAGGTTCTCCATGGTCTCGAACCCGTCCATGCCCGGCATGTCGATGTCGAGGAGGATGAGATCGGGGACGCTCCTGGCCGCCATGGCCAGGGCCTGGGGCCCGCTCTTGGCCAGGGCCACGCGGTAGCAGTCGGAGAGCTGGCTCCTCACGAACTGGAGATTGGCCAGGTTGTCGTCCACCACCAGTATGCCGGGCAGGGACTCACCCGCCTCTGGTGCAGCCTGGGCCTGGACGGTTCCGGAAGCCACCTTGCTGTCCCTCCCTGAAGCCCCCTCCCGCCTCCCCCGCCCGCGCGGCGGCGGGCGGGAGGGGTAAGACCCCGCCCCTGCCGCCCCCGCCTCCTCACCGGGAAGGCGCGGGGGGCGGGACATGCCGTCCGAAAGGCCGGGGGAACCGGCTGCCATTGTATCATGATCCTCCCTGAATGCCCCGCCATCAACAGGAGGCCGCAAGGGTTCCCCCGACTCAACGCCGCCTTGCCCGCGGAAGCGGGAAGCGCAGGCGGCGGGAGGAACGGGCAGATTTCCAGCAAGCATGCCGCTGTAATCCATATTCGGAGGGAGGGTACACGTATTCGTCCGACATCTTGTTTCCATCCGGCCTGTTCGTCGCGTTGCCTTTATCATCAGCGGTAAAATATTGATGTAATTTTATAACAGGGAGTTTATCCATTCTCTTGAGAATCTGCTTGTTGAAACAGGCATTGAATATGGCATGACGTTATCGGAATGGCACCATGATCATGATCATGCGCCAGTGACCGGGACGCCGGTCGCCCGCGCGGGCGTCTTCCCGGGAACCAGCAGTTCCCGGGGCGCGGGAAAGGCGCGGGAGGCGTTCCCGGAAACCGGGCAACCCTTGCGGAAGGGCTGTTTTTGGCACGGGGGCCGCCGCCTGGCATCAGCCGGCGGGGAGACGCCGGGGACACTGAGACGCCATGCCGGGAGCCGGAGGCCTCGAGGCGGCGGACGGGGCGTCCGCGTCCCGCATGTACCCGGGCCGGAAGCGGAAGGATCTGATCTACCGGGCCTCCGGCCGCACCCGTTCCGTCCGGAGCCGGATGCCGGCGGGGAGAGGATCCGCTGCCTCCTGGCCCGCGACGCGCTGAGGAACACCCCGGCCCGTCTGAGAGCCGGGCCCCCCTGGCTCCGGGAAGCGGACGGCATGGCCCCGCGCGACGTCCGGCCGGGCCCGGAGAGGGCTTTCGCGGACCCCTTCCGGAACCCCGGCCGTCTCGGATCCCCGGATCACAGGGGCAGGCGCAGGGGCCGGCCAGGCCACGCCGCGGATCCCGCCGGGACGGACGCCGCCATCCCGGACGCGGGGCGTCTTGAAACTCCCCGGGCCGGGCAGGGCGCGCACCGTCCGCCACAGGGAGATCCCCGAGGGCCGGCGGCTGAAATGGTGACCGCGGGCCGGGACCCGGAAGGGCAATGCCTCGCGTCCGTCCCGTCCGGGTCCCCGGAACCTCCCGTCCCGGAGGTCCCGGCGGATCCGGGGAAGGTGAGGGGGCTCGGCTTCCCCGTGCCCGGGCTTTGCTCGAGCCCGGACGGGAACCGGGCCGGATCGCCCAGGGCGTGCCGGAAGGCGCGGGAGAGGCTCCCCCGGGAACTGGGGAG
>JAITEZ010000402.1 GCA_031281735.1 Deltaproteobacteria bacterium
GCGACACCCCGCCCGAACCACGCCAAACCGGAGACCGCCCCAAACCGGAGACCGCCCCTTGAAAGAGCCACGCTTCCGCGCAGACGAGCTCATGGTCAGGCTGGGCCTCGCCCCCAGCCGCGCGAAGGCCCAGGCCCTCGTCATGGCCGGCAGGGCCCTCCTCCCGGACGGGACCCGCGTCCCCAAGGCGGGCGCGCTTTACCGGGAGGGGACGGCCATCACCCTTTCCGAGGGGAGACAGTTCGCGAGCCGCGGCGGTGACAAGCTCAAGGGCGCCCTGGAGGATCTGGGCATAGACCCGGCCGGTTGGCGCTGCCTGGACCTGGGCGCCTCGACGGGCGGCTTCACCGACTGCCTGCTCAAGGCCGGGGCCTCCTTCGTCTGCGCCGTGGACGTGGGTCGCGGCCTGCTGGACGCGGGGCTGAGGGCCGACCCCCGCGTGCTGGCCGTGGAGGACTGCAACGCCCGCTTCCTGTCCCGCGACCATTCCCCGCAGGACCTGCGGGGCCCTTTCGATCTGGCGGTGATGGATCTCTCCTTCATCTCGCTCACGCTGGTCATCGGCGAGGCCACGCGTTTCCTCAAGCCGGGCGGGAGGATCCTGGCCATGGTGAAGCCTCAGTTCGAGTCCGGGCGGGGCCCCGCGGTCAGGAAGGGAGTGGTGAGGGATCCCGATGCCATAGCCGCCGCCGTCCGGAAGGTGGCCTCCTGCGCCGCTGGCCTCGCCCCCCCCCTCAGGGTCGCGGGGGAGGCCCCCTCGCGCGTCCTGGGCCCCAAAGGCAACCAGGAGATCTTCCTTTACCTCGTGGCGGGGGCCTTTGCGGCGGGCGATACGGCCGCAAAGGCCCCCGGCTGAGGCGGCAGCGGCCACCCGCGGGAGGCCTCCCCCCGCCGCGTCGCCCGCGCGGGGCCGCAGGCGGCCTCCTCCGGCCCCCCGGGACAGGGCCGGCGCGCAAGACGATCCCGGCTGCGCGCGCCGTGGAGATCGCGGCCGGCTGCCCCTGCGGCCAAGCCAGGCGGCGGGGCGGGAGTAAGCGCCGCAGGCCCGAATGGCGAAACCTGCGCTCCAGGTTGGTTGTCACCGGCGATTCCGCGGCCGGTTTCCGGCCCGTGCCCCGGCGCCGTCCCCGCTGCGGGGCCGGAAGGCCCGGCAGCTCACGGCTGGCCGGCATCCAACGGGCGCCGGAGCGGCAGGGGGAACGCGGACGGGATACGGCCGCCCTTGACGCCTCAACACAGACCGGGCTTTACACTGGCGGGAACCTGTTCCGCACGTCCTGAGAGAGAGGCACGCGGGGAAACCCTGCCCCGGAACGGGGCCTGGCCCACGTACGTGGCTGGCGGCGTCCCGGAGGGCATCCGCTCCGGCCGCGCAAGCCGCGGCTCACTCGATGGATCGTCCTTCAGGGGCAGGCGCATGGGCGCGTGCCACAAGGCGCCAGTCGCCAACTGCCGGCGGGAAGGCGCCGGCCTGCCGATCCCCGGCCGGGGAAGATACCGCCCCCCCGTGCGCGGGCGCCGCCGCAAGCCCGGCGCCCGCGCCATGCCCCGGCCTGGACGCTCCAGCGGACACCGGCGGCCGCCCCTCGCCAGGGCCGGCGCAGCGCGGCACGGGGGGATGGCCCCGAGGGCCCTCGCCGCGTGGAAAGACAGCCCCGCGCGCCGCCTTCCCGGCCCCGCCGCTCAGAGGCCCCGCTTCCCAGCGGCGCGCTGGCTGCAAGCCATTGCACCGCAGGGGCTCAACGCAACCGCGGTGCCATGTCTTCACGCGACGGCGGCGCCATGGCTTCACGTGCCGCCGGCGGGCAACGCGGGGCCTCCCTCCCGTGCAGCGCAAGGGCCCCGCGCCCCCGCCGCGCCACGCTTCATCGTCCCAGCAGCGCGGCTCATCAGCCCTGCGGCGCAAGAGCTTCCCTTCCCCGCATCGCGACGTATCCCTTCCCTGAAGCGCGGCTCTTCGTGTCCCCGCAGCGCGGGCCCCTCACTTCCCCGCCACGGGCGGGCTCCACGCCACCGCCGCACGCGGCCCCGGTCAAGGCTCGCTGCCGTCCGGGCCCGCGGGCCGGGGCGCGGGGTTCCCCGGACCCTCAAGAACCGCGGGGCACCTCCCGCCGACGTCCGTCCGCCATTCCCGAGACGATGGCCAGAAACGCGAGGACGGACTCCCGCAAGGCCCCTGAATTGTCCAGGACATACACCGCGACGCCTTCCGGAGCCGCGAATGCCTGGGCCCCGCGGGCCAGGCGGCGCTCGATCGCGTCCGGCGCCTCCCGTCCCCTGGCCGTCAGCCTCTGCCGGAGGACATCCTGCCGCGCCGTCACCATGACGGCCGCTATCCCGGGGCGGATGCGGGCGGCCCTCCCGAGATACTCGCGGGATCCGTTCACGATGAGAACCCTTTCCGGCGGAAGGGACCGCTCGTCCTCCGCAGGAACCCCGTAGGAGAACCCGTGGCTCTCCCAGTGGAACAGTAAGAGGCCCGCGTCCAGCATCTCCCCGAACTCGCGCCTGGACACGGATACGTCCCACCGGCCGCCGCCGGCACGTGTCACGAAGCGCCGGGCCGGGCGGACGCGGGGGTCCGCCTCCGCCGCCGCCTCCATCAGGGTGTCCTTGCCGGCGCCCGAGGGGCCGATGAGATACACGAGGCCGCAAGCCGCGCCGGGCGGGGGCACCGCGGCCCCCGCCGCGCCCGGCGCGGAGCTCCTCGCCGCGTCTCCAGCCGCGGCCTCCGGCGGAGATGGCGGCATCCCCCTCCCCCTGTCCCCCG
>JAITEZ010000098.1 GCA_031281735.1 Deltaproteobacteria bacterium
CGCGGACAGAATATTATTCGTGAGAGGGGGCCGAAGGCCGTCCGCGGGAACAGTCCGGGCGTAGCGGGGGCGGGGCTGCCCTAGCGGGCCCGGGGGCCCGCTGACTGACCGCGGGATGAGCGGGAGCCGGAAAAGCTGGGGCGCGACGGTCGCTGGGGCGGGGATCCTGGGGCCGTCCGCGGCAATGGTTCAGGTGCCCCAAAGCGTGCAGACAATGTCCGAGTGAACCGGGCCCGATGACTATCCGCGGAAAAACAGGCGCCGCAGGTGCGGCGCGAAAAAATCACGGGAATGCGGGCACGACGGCCGTCCGCGGGAAGTGTCCAGGCGCCGCTGGGAGGCGGGAAAGGCTGTCAGAGGTAACAGGGGCCCGTCGGCTGTCCGCAGATGGGAGGAACAGCGGGGGCCCGAAGGCCGTCCGCGGGAAGGGTTCAGGCGGCGCCAATAGGGCCAGTGTACAGCGGGGCGAAGCTCGAGAAACAACCAGAAGGTGACGGTGATTCGGAGGTGTCTCGGGAAAAAAGCCCTGCCTGCCGGTAAAGGAAACTGCCCTGCCTGCGGTGGAAGAAAAACTGTCCTGTCAGCCGGGAAGAAATCAGTCCTGTCTGCCGGAGGCCGGACGGCCCACCGGGTGGCGTTCCACCTTCTCTTTGAGGTTGTTCATCAGGAGCGCCAGTGAGGCCCCCATGTCCTCGTTGCGTACCACCACAGTGTCAGGCGCCCGGAGTGTCACCGGGGCGAAGTTCCAGACGGCGAGGACCCCGCCCTCCAAAAGGGCATCGCAGACCCACTGAGCCTCGGAAGCGGGGACAGTGATGATGCCGATGTTGATCCTAAGCCGCCCGCAGAGTTCCTGGATCCTATCGGCATCCAGGATCTCGACGCCCTTGAAGTAGGCGCCGATCAGCTCAGGATCCCTATCGAAGGCGGCCACTATCTTGAGCCCGTAGTTCTCGAAGTTCTCGTAGGAGATGAGGGCGCGCCCCAGGTTGCCCACTCCCACGATCACCGCCTCGGAGCAGTTGTCATGCCCCAGGAAATGCTCCAGATCCATGATAAGGTTCCGGGTGATGTAGCCGATCTTGGGCTTTCCGCCCGAACTCACAGCCGCCAGGTCCTTGCGGACCTGTACGTCGTTTAGGCCCAGGGCCTGGGCGATGACGGCTGACGAGATGTTGTCGGGGCTACCCGCAGGGCGCAGCTTCATGAACCTGAGATAGCTCAGGAGCCGCTTGTAGAGCATGATGGAAATGGGCCTTAGTTCAGCCATGGTCTCCCCGCCCGATATCGATACGGTAATATCGATACGGTTCACTACGATTGGCGATTTAACCAGAGAATCCCCCATTTGTCAACAGCAGGAATGACAGGAATGAAAAATGACAGGCATTCAAATGATCCTCCCGGAAGCCGAAAAGCCAGGGGGGCATGCGTGTTGCCGCATTTCTCATGGCACAAGTCCAGCTACCATAGGTTTAATATCACATATTAAACTATATAAAAATAAAAAATATTTTATATTTAAAGTAATTTAATAATTAAAATAATTTAATAATTAAAATATACCCAACCGTACTGTAGCCATCGGAGGGGACCGTCTCACCCGGCCCGCCGAAGTCTGGCACCGACAAGGGCCTCCCCTATGCACCACCCGCTGGCTACTCGCCCTCCGGACTGCAAACCCCGAACGGGGTTCCAGAAGCGGGCGCGGGAGGGGTCGATCCAGGAATAATAGAGGAAGGCCATCGGGGGAGGAACGCCAAGGCCGGGACTACCGGGGCGGGTATCTTCGCCGCTGCCGCGTTCCGGAGACGCTGGGAGGAATTACCGGGCCGCGGCCGCTTCCCGGTTCCGAGACGGCGGGGCTGGCCGCGAGGGCCGAGCCCCGTCTCAACCTGGGCTGGCCGGGCCCCCCTCAGGGAAGGCTTCGGGCTTTTAGATCCGCGCGCCGCCGGAATGGCCCCGCGCGCCGAGTGCTTCGGCCCGCATTCCGAAGCACGACGGCGTTCGCGGGAGATCCGGATCATCCCGCTACCCCGGTATTCCCTTCGGGCACCGCCGAGTCAGGCCCTAGCCTGACCGGACCTCACACCACCGGAATCTCCTCCGAGTGCCAGGAAGAAGGGAGCCCTGCTGGGGCCGTTCACTCCTGCAGCCCAGGCCGGCCGTCCCGGCGTGCCCGGAGCGGCCAGTGCCGCAGGGCCCCTGTGAGGCCTTCGTAACCTTTGAGGAGAGGCCTTTCCCGTCCGGGAGGCCCTTGAGAATCCCTTGAGAGGCCCCCGGGCGGTCTTTGAGGGGGGCCAGTGCCTCGAAAAGGCATAGAAAAAGGCCTCAGGACACGCCCCGCCAGGATGCCGGAGCCGGACGTCAGGGACGCGGCCCAGGTGCTGGATAACCCTTGACGAGGGTTCCGGCAGCAGGCGCTCCGGCATGCCGGGAACGGCCGCCGGAGCCAGGTCGGGATAATCCCCGGGCGGGAGACCCGACTTCTGCCGGGACCGGCCGGTCCGGGCAGGGGACGAGGCATGCCCGGCCCTGCATGGTGCCCCGCACGCCCTCACGGCCGCCGGCAGACGCATTCTTGCACCGGGCCGCGTCCGCAGGCGCCGATTCCGCCGGGGGGCCGCAGCCGCAGGAGCCGATTACTCCGGGCAGGCCTCTTCACGCCGCCCCCCGACGGCTAGCCGTCAGCGCCCGGAACGGGTCACAGCACTGACACCGGGAACAGCACGAAGCCTTCGCCGCAATCCACCTTCCAGAAGCGCACCCCGAAGACCCTATCAAGCGAGCCCCCTTCCGCGAGCTCCTCCGGGCCGCCGTCGAAGGCCACCCGTCCGTCCTTGAGGACGACTATCCTCGGGAAGAAGCGCACCGCGAGGTTCAGGTCATGGATGGCCACGAGGAACAGGGTCTCGGCGGACCTCCTGCGGAAGGTCTCGAGGGTCCGGAGGCTGTACGCCGCGTCCATGGCGGCGCCAGGCTCGTCGGCGAGGACCAGCGGGGGCCTGCCTCCCAGGGCCATGGCGAGGAGCACCCTCGCCCGCTCGCCGCCGGAGAGCCCCTCCCAGTCCCGGTCCAGGAGGCCGTCCAGCCCGAACTCGGCGGCGGCTTCGGCGAAAAGCCCCGGGGCCGCGCCGCACCTCTCCTCGGCGAGCTCCAGCAGCTCGAAGACCCTCTGGTTCCAGTGGGGTGTGAAATGCTGGGGCACGAAGCCCGTCCTGGCGGCCCGCTCCCGGCCTGGCATCCGGAGGAGATCCCTGCCGTCGAGAGACACCCTCCCGGAGGCCCCCCTCTCCGCGCCGCCCAAGACCTTGAGGAGCGTGCTCTTGCCCGCCCCGTTGGGCCCGACCAGGGCCGTGAGGCCCGCCGATCCCAGGCAGAGTGAGGGGACGTCCAGGATCAGGCGCCCCGCCTTCTCGACCCTGACGCCTTCCAGGGAAAGCCCGCTCACGACAGCCTCCTGTTCCGCCCCGCCAGGAGGGCCAGGAAGAAGGGCCCGCCCGCGAGTGCCGTGATGAGCCCTAGGGGGATCTCCCCGGGCGGCATGAGGCTCCGGCCCAGGGCGTCCGCGACGGTCACCAGCACGGCGCCCGCCAGGGCGGAGAAGGGGATCACCCTCCGGTGCCGCGTCCCCACGAAGTGACGGGCCACGTGCGGGGCCGCGAGGCCCACGAAGGCCACCATGCCGCCTGCGGAGACCGCGAGCGCCGCCGAGGCCGACCCCAGTATGAGGCCCAGGATCACTGTCCGCCTCACGTTCAGGCCCCAGGCTGCGGCCATGCCCTCCCCCAGGCCCAGCAGGTCGAGGGGCCGGGACACGGCGAAGGAGAGAAGGAAGACGGCCGCCGAAAGCGCCAGCATGATCCGCATCCTCGCCCCGTCCGGCGCCTGGATGGCCCCCATGAGCCAGCTCATCACCACCTGGAGGCTCACGGTCTCGGAGGAGAGCGTCATCATAAGGAAGGATCTCAGCGCGGTCAGGACGGCGCCCACGGCTATGCCGGCCAGGAGGAGGGTCGCGGTGTCCAGGCTCCCGGAGAGCCGGGCGAGGGCGAGCACCAGGAAGGCCGCGCCCAGGGCCCCCGCGAAGGAGAGCGCCGGGAGAGCCAGATCCTGGGGGACAGGCCAGGGCAGGAGCAGGGCCAGGACCGCCCCCACGGCAGCCCCGCCGGAGGATCCCACCAGCCACGGCTCGGCCAGGGGGTTCCGGAAGATCCCCTGGAAGACGGCGCCGCTCAGGCCCAGGAGAGCCCCCACGACCGCCGCCGTGATTGCCCGGGGGAGCCGCCAGAGGCTGATGAGGTTCGCGGTGTCGCGTCCCTCCCCGAGGACGGCCCGGAAGACCTCGTCCGGGGTGTTCCAGACGTGCCCCGCGCAGAGGGCGAGGAGGAGGGACAGCGCGAGCGCCAGGGCGGCGCCGGCGAAGGCAGCGCGGTACCGGGCGAGCCTGGGTGCCTCGCGGGTGACGCCCGCCCCGGTGAGGCCGGCTCCCCCCCCGCCGGAAGCCCCGTGCGCCGCGCGGGGGGGGGCCTTCCCCCCGCCGCCGGTCAGGGGCGCAGAGCCAGGAAGGGATACGCCCGCGCCGACGGCCGCTATCCCTGCGGCATCCGGCACCGCCCTCTCGCCCTCCGGCGCCGGCACCGCCTCGCCGGCCTTGCTCCCCGGCACCGCCCAACCCTTACTGGTCATCGGCCACCCCATTCAGTGAAGATCCTGGCGAGACGCTCCACCCCGTCCACCACCCTCGCCGCAGGGATCAGGAACTCGGCGCTGGGGACTACGTGTATCTGGCCTGTCCTCCTGGCCTTGAGCCTCGCGAAGGCCGGTTTCTGAAGGTAGTCGAAGAGCTCGGTCCCCTCGTCGGCGCGTCTCGTCAGAATGATGATGTCCGGGTCGAGGCCCATCAGGGCCTCGGGGGAGATCTGGGGCACGCGAGGCCCGGACACCTCCTCGTCCAGCGCCGGGATGCCCCCCGCGAGGCCTATGAGCGAGGCCGGGTAGTCGCCCTCCCGCGCGGCCAGGAACAGCCCGGAGGAGAGCCTCGCGTACAGGATCACCGTCCTTGGCCGGGGAAGGCCCCCGCGCGCCCGGCGAACAGCCGCGAGGCGGCCCTCGAGGGAACGGACGAGCTCCTCGCCCCTCCCCGGCACCCCGCAGAGGACGGCGGTTTTCATGAGGTTCCCCTCGATCTCCGGGAAGTCCCTGGCGGTGAACACCGCCGCCGGTATGCCGAGGCGGCCCAGGGGGCCCAGGAGGTTGTGCGCCGCCTGGCGGGCCGGGGTGAGCAGCACCAGATCCGGTCTGGCGTCCACCACCTCCTCGAGGGAGATGCCTAGCCTTCCGCCGATCTTGCGGACGTCGACGATCTCGGGGGGGTAGAAGGTCATGGCGTCGATCCCTACTATGAGCCCGGAAAGGCCCAGGGACGCCACGAGCTCGGTGTTGGAGGAGAACACCGTGACGATGCGCTTCGGCGGCAGGGGCACCGTCACCTCCCTGCCGAAGGCGTCGGTCACCGTCGCCGGGAAGAGATCCAGCCCCCTGACCTCCGCCGACGCGCGGGCGTAAGACGCCGCGGAAGCGGCGGCAAGAAGGACGGCGGCGGCGATAAGTGATCCCGCAGGGGCCGCAGGTGGGGTTCGGGGTGTCATGGCTGGGTCTCCGGCAAGTTTTCGAGCCGGTCCCGCCGGGGCGTCCCCCGGGGCCGCCCCGTGGAGGCTCAGGTGGACGCGGACCGCTCCCCCGCCGTTCTGCGGTGACTTCGGCCCGCGTCCGTAAAGAGCCGCCGGCCGGGGCGATCCCGGCCGGCGGCCGTCAGCGCACTGCCCCCTCGGCGGCGGGAACCCGTCACGGGGACGGCGTTCACGCCGCCGCAGGCGGCGCCGGATCAGAAGGCGTACTTCACCCCGAGGAAGAACTCGGTGCCGGGCGCCGAGGTGCCTAGCCCGCCGTTGGAGCTGGTGCTGGCGAGGTTGATGCCGCCGTTGTCGAGGGCGAAGAACAGGGGGTGGTGGTTCTTGTTGAGGATGTTGTTCACCCCCCCGTAGACGGTGAACGAGTCCGTCACGGAGGCCTCTCCATAGAAGTTGAACACCCAGTAGGCCGCCTTGCGGAGGGTCCACTGGCGGGTCGGCCGGAAGTTGGGGATGAGCAGGCCCTCCTCGGTGTTGTACCATACCGGCCCGCGGAGGACGCCCGTGATCCTCGCCGACCAGGGGACGGATCCCGCGCGGCCGAGCTGGGCGAAGACCGACCCCTGGTACTGGTACATGCGCTCCACCTTGTTGCTGTTGCTGCCCTGGACGAGCCTCCTGGTCTTGGCCTCGTCCTCCATCTTGAAGTTGTAGCTGCCGTAGAGGCCGAAGGCCAGCCTCCAGTCTCCCATGTCGGCGAGCTCATCCACGTTCACCCGGCCGCTCAACTCCACGCCGCTCACGACTATCTTGCCCGGGTTGTTCTGGTACTTGCTGTCCGCGCTTCCTGGAATCGTCTGGTAGCCGATGCGATCCTTGATCTCGTTGCGGAACACGGCGAGGTCGGCGAACCAGCCGGTCGAGAACGCGTAGAGCCCCGCCTCAAGCATGATGTTGGTCTCCGGCTTCACGTCCGGATTGCCGTAGATCTTGGTGGTCGGGGCGTTCAGCGGCGTCATGTAGCCGGTCTTCTCGGAGGCGACCGGGGACCTGAAGCCGGTGGCGGCCCCGGCCCGGAGGCTAACCGAGTCGGTCACGGCGAAGTTCAGGCCCGCGCTCCAGGTCAAGTGGGTGTACTTGTCGGAGGAGAGGAGCTGGTCGAGGGCACCGGGCGTGTTGTCGGAGGAGAGCCAGCCCGTGGTGTGCCTCGCGCCCGCCCTGATGGTGAGGCGGTCGTCCAGGAGGCGCAGGGTGTCCTCGATGTAGAAGGCGAGGATCTTCTCCGTCTGGTTGTAGTCCTGCGGCTCGATCACCTGCACCTCGCCGGTCGTCCTGTTCCGCCTGAACCTGTTGCTGCGGAGCGTGCTGAACTCGTAGTCGATCCCGAAGCGGAGATCGTTGTAGTCCGTCACGTGCCACACCGGCTGCAGCCTGATGCCCGCGATGCTGAGCTTGCGCTTGTTGAAGTCCTGGTCGAAATTTGTTGTGAGGGGGGATCCCCACTTGAAGTGGTCGATGTCCAGGACCATGTAGCCGTGCACGTCGAGGTCGAGGGGGAACTCGGAGGGCCGGAGCTCCCAGACGAGATCCAGGGAGTGGTTGCTCCTGTCCTCGCGGGTGAAGTAGTTCGCGCCGGACCCCCTGAACCCGGTGTTGTAGATCCCGTCGCTCCTGGCAGTGAGCTGGAACGTGTTGGACTCGTTAACCTTCCAGTCGAGATCGATCAGGCCGCCCTTGCGGGTCCACGCGGTGTTGATCTCCTTGCCGCCGCCCTTCCCCGCGTGGTAGTCGGACTTGTGTCCCCAGTCGCCGCCGACGAAGAACGCGAAATCCTCCGAGGCGCCCAGGGTCCTGGCGTATTCTAAGTGCCCCTGGACGAGGCTGCCGGAGCCGCCGCGCACGTCCACGAGCCCTCCGTCGGACGTCCTGCCGCTCTTGAGGATGATGTTCACGATGCCGCCGATGGCCTGGCTCCCGTACATGACGGAGTTGGGCCCCCGCATGATCTCCACCCTCTCCACCTCGTTGGGGGACAGCTTGGAGATGTTCGCGGTGCCTGCCCTCCTGCCGTTCATGAGGACCATGATGTGGCCCTTGAAGTCCTTGCCCTGCCCATCGGTGAGGCCGCCGCGGATGTTTATCGACGTCTGGGCGGGGGTCCACTCGCTGAAGAAGGCGCCCGCCGTGGTGGCTATCAGATCCGTCAGGGAGGTCACGCCGGCGGCATTGATCTGCTCCTGGTCGATCACCACCACGGTGGCGGTGCTCTTGTGCCGCTGCTCGCCCTGGGGGGCGGCCGTGACGACCACCGGGTCGAGGGGGGACGAGGCCTGCGTCACTCCCTGGGCGTGGAGGGCTGTCGCTGACAGGAGGAGCGCCAGGATCGGCGCGCAAACGGTCGGTAAACGGTATGCAAGCATGAAAATCCACCTTGTTCACGGCCTGGCGGGCGTATCCGGTAGGCGCCGCGCCCTGCCTTCTGCTGGTAACGGTCCGTTGCGCTGACGGCCCGATAGCGCCTGACAGACCGGCGGCGCGGCCCGCGGGGGCGACCGCCCGGATGGCACGCCTCCCCGTGCCGCGCAGGGGCGCCCAAGACGGGCGTGAGGCACCCATCTGCTCCTGCGGGCACGCGGCCGGGCATGCCCTCCCGTGAAACGCCGTCCGTCCGGCGCCTCGGCGGCAAGTCCGCCCGCCGGCGACGGGGTGCGGGGATGTGAGGGGCGGAGGAGCGAGGACGCGCCGCCGCCCCGCCTGCCTGGCCGGAGCCGCGGCCGGCCTCCGGAACGGGTCTGGGCGCGGGACGTGCCGGACAGGCACGTCAACGCGGGCGGGGAATGCCGAAGCGTGGGGTAAGCGCCATGACGCGGGTAGCGGGCGAGGGGGAGAGAGGAGATGGCGGCTCGTGCGCCTTCATCCTCCCGCCAGGGAGCAACCGCACCCTCTTGACGGCGGAAGTGACTCTCCCGCTGCACGCCCTGGACGGCGGCCGGCGGCATGTCCCGCCGCCGGGCCGAGTGCGATCATCTCTCGGGTGTGCGCCAAAGGGATGCAGGTAAGGCGGGCCCGCCCCGCGGTCGCGGGGGAGGGAGGGGGAGTGAGCGGGCACAGGGCTTCAGGTGCGGGCGGGAAGGAGTGGAGTGGATGGATTCGCTGATCAGGGAAAGTAACAACTCGCACCGCCTTTGTCAACTTCAATTGCGGCATCTCGGCGCCGGGTCCGGCGCCACCGGGAGCCGCAGCCGCGGATACGTCCCCGCGCGCGTAACGTTCCGTGGGCCCGCCGCGCAGCTCCCGCACGGCTCCTTGGCAGCCAGCGGCGCCGCGTCCACTGGCGTTATGTAATATCGGTTTCCGAGCGGGATCGTCGGTATTTCCCGGCGGGACGCGCCGGGGATCGGACGCTCAATCCGCGGCAGTTGCGCGGCAAAGCGTCCGAGCTTGAGTAAGATCATCATCATTGGATACACACGCGGGACAGCGGCCTGCGGCCCGCGTTCGGCTCGCCTCAAGCGCTTTTCCGCGGCGGCCGCCTCGATGCCCGGCGGGGGGCTATCCGCTGCGCGGCATCGCGGGCGAATGGCCCGGGCCCCTTGCCGCCGCATGCGGGGCGGGCAGAAGGCCCTCACCGCGTCGCGGGGCGGCGCCTCCCGGCGGAATCCGCAGGCGTCCCGGCCTCCTGGGCTACGCCCCACCCCCGCGCCGCCCGGCCAGGGAGCGTCCCGGGACAATCCCGCCCGGCGGTGGCCGAGGCTCCCTCACACGCCACTCCCCGCCGCGTCCGGCGGCTTCCTGACACCCCTGCCCCTCGGGTTATCCGCGGCGGGACGTCCCCTCCAGGATCACGCCAGCCCCGGCCCCGGTCGCACACGGCCGCCGCTGACAGTCGCCGGGCCGTGCCAGGGACACGCTGGGGACGCACGGCCGGCTCCTCAACCGTTGCGCAGCAGGGTTGTCAGGAGGCATGACTCAATCAGCCTGACGGTTCAGGGTGCCCGTCACTGATGCTCCGCGTAACCACTGTCTGCGGCGGTGACCATTTGTGGCGGCATCGCCGCCCGGCGGGCAGCCGTGTCCCCCGCGGCGCACCGCGAGGGATCGCCATGATAATCGCGGCGCCGGTGGCGAGGCCTGCGGGCCACCTTTCCCCCGCGCCCCCCGGGGCATCCCCTGCCGGATCCCGAAGTCCATCCGGCTTCCGGACTGGCGACCGTCCGCGCCGCCCGGCCAGGCCGCCTTCCGGGACGCCCCAGCGCGCCATGGGCATCAGGGGCCCTGCGGCGCCGCCCCCCGAGGGGCGGCGTCCGGACCCTCCCTCCCCCGTGGTTTCAAGGACGGGCGGGCATCCCCTGATTCCCCGGCCGATCGTGATATGCTCCCACCACCTAACGCTACGCGTTTGAGGTGGGGGCTTCCCGTTCAAGGCGTCTCGGGCCCGCCAGATCAGCGTCCGGGCTAACCCCGCGTATCCCGCGGTTCTCGTCTTCAGGGAGGCCCAGCATGCGGAGCCCCTCCCTCCTGATGTCCAGGGCGGCGTTCCAGTCCCTGTCCAGGACGTGCCCGCACCGTTCGCAGGCATACGTCCGTTCCGAGAGGCCGAGCGAGTCCTTCACGTGGCCGCACCGGGAGCAGGCCCTGCCCGGCGGGAAGGATCTCGCGGCCACGACCAGCCTCTTCCCCTGTTCCCCCAGCTTGTAACCGAGCATCGAGACGAGCATCCCCCAGCCGTCGTCGCCCACGCTCTTGCCGGAGTTCAGGGCCCGGGCGAGGCCCTGCATGTCCAGATCCTCGATCGCGACCGCGTCGCTGGTCTTGGCTGTCGACCGCGACGGCTTGTGCAGGA
>JAITEZ010000050.1 GCA_031281735.1 Deltaproteobacteria bacterium
GAGGTTTTCAGCGTCATCTACGAGGCCACCGGGGAGACAGATTTCTAGGACGGGCCGTTTCTCCCGGCAGTTCTCCGCCCCTTCCCCTCTCCATCCACTCCTCACTGGCAGGCCTGTCCCGCGTGGCTGCAGAACCCCCCAGCCGCCGCCCTTGCCGGTGCCTCAGATCCACGCGGGACAGGCCGGGCCTCCTGGCCCGCTGAGGCTTCCGGCGTCCCCTTCCCGGCGCCCCGCCCCGGCCCTACCCTGCCTTTCCGGGCCTTCCTTTCAGCAGGGACTGTAATCTCACGGAAGCTATCAGGGACGGATCGCCGCCCCTCCGATGCCAGCTGGCCCCGCAGTGGTTTTCCTTTGGGCGGTCAGGGGAGCGGAACGCCGTCCCTCCTGTTGCCACAGTCTTGCTTTCCTCCTCCCTCTCTCCATTTCCCGACAAATGCGTGATTTTTCCCGTGAGCTTGCACGTTTTTGTGTACTTTTCCAGGACTGAATCCGCGCCGGAAGCGGTGCGCAGGGAGGGGATATTCAGGCTATTTATGGGGGAGGCCGCATTGCGGGCCCCATCGGCGGGGTTGGTCTGGATCCTGCATTACGTTCATGCCGACCGGGGGGCCTTCGCTGGTTCCCGCCAGGTTCTCAACCGGAACCGCGCGGCTTTGCAGGAGGCAACCTCCATGCAGGACGAGGCTTCCTGGCATTTCCCGGAAGAGGATGAGGTTCGCATTCCCCTCTTGATAGACTCCACCCTCCCGTTGTTACACGCGGCCAACCTCCGCGCCGTCGATGTCATCTAAAGGCGGTGGAGGGAACTCATGGGCGTCTCGGCGGTCAAGGCGGCCGGGGAGCCTCCCATTCTCGATGGACGCCGCACTTTGATTTGGACGGTGCCCTCCTGTGCGGCTGCGGCAGGCTTTTCGCCTCCCTGCGCGAGCTGGGATTCCCCGAAGTGGCCTTCGGGGACTCACGGGGCGGGGCTATGGCCGTAGCCTGCCTGGAGACAAGGGGGGCTGCCCGCCCTGGAGGGTCTCAGCCTCTTCCTTCATTCCAGCGGCATTCTCCCCTCGCGGTCTGACGCGGGCTAGTCCGCCGGATGCGCGAGTTGGGAAGGTTCATTTCCGGTCAGGCCCTCCCGGAGTGGAATCCTCGCCCGTCCACTCCCTCGGGTTGCCGTAATGGTCGGCGGCGGCACGCGCATTAAGTTAGTCCAACCCCAGCCGGGGTCCGCTGGATGCCGTGCGGCTTCCGGAATCGGGCGGGACTAGCAGGATTCATCGGTGCCACAGGGCATTGCCCCGTCACTGCCTGGCTTCGCTGGGATCTTCGAGACCGTTGCGGTCTCGTGCAGCCTACTGGCAACCGGCATGCGTATGGCACTCACGCTTGGCTCCCACGTTCGGCTTTCACGCTTGGCTGTCATTATCGGCTCCCACGTTCGGCTCTCGCTTTTTCTCTTGAATCCGGTTCCTCGCATAGTCTGAAGCACAGTTGGAAACCTTTGAAAGGGCGGCCCCCTGACACTTTCCGCCTTCCGCTCTGTACCTGATGACGTCCCGCTCCCCTGCGGGAGCGGGATACTTACCGGTTAGTCAGGAATCTTCCCGGATCCCGCACTCCGGCAAGAGCGGCGCGGTTCACGGACGGCACTTTTCCGTCCGGCTCCACCCGCCATGTCCGTTGCGGTCGCAACCCGCAGTCCCTGTCCGCGACCCGCCCCGGGGGGGGAGGCCGCCGCGGTTGGGACGGCGGGTGGTGCCGTAAACGCGAAGCCCCGGACCTTGCAAGAGGTCCGGGGCTTTTTCCATCTGCCAGGCAGGGGTTTAGACTTTAACTTGGAGCGGATCCCCGCAGGCCCGGTTGGGGGGACTGCAGGCAGGCGGCCAGGGGAATGCGCATGTCCCAGCTGGCAGGAGCAGGAAAACAGCCGGGCGGGATTTCTCGCTCCCTGGGCGGGCAGCTCTCGGGCAATCATCCGGACTGGGGCCGTTACTCCCGCTGGTGTCCCGGACCGGATCGGCCCAGCATTCCGGTCACAGACAGGCTCGGCCACAGTAGGCGTGCTCGTTATCGGGCTGCTCGGGGCTGAAAGGGGATCTCTGGCAGGCACTGTGTGCCTCGGCAGGCCGTCCGGTCTGCGCCTCTGGGGGCCGTCCTGGCCCTCCGGCCCCCCGTGTCTCAGTGCCGGCTCTATTGCAAACAAGTATTGATGCAAACATGTATTGGGAAGGCGGAAGGCCAGGGCT
Source organism: Deltaproteobacteria bacterium (assembly GCA_031281735.1). Taxonomy (GTDB): domain Bacteria; phylum Desulfobacterota; class Desulfarculia; order Adiutricales; family Adiutricaceae; genus JAIRZX01. Next base: position 2,238 of record JAITEZ010000050.1, read on the forward strand.
GGAGGAAACCGGAGGCAGGGCGGCTATCCTGACTACAAGCTTAGCTATTCCTGCCTCTTTCTCAACGGCCCTGGACTTAGGTTCTGCGACCCTGACGGCAACGGGGCGGCCGGGCTACTCAGCCAGGGGGCAAGCCGCCGAATGGTTCCCTCGCGGTAGGGGGGATGATTGATCGTGAACCATTGCCCCTCCAGCTTCTTAAGGGCTCTTCCTGGCATTTCAGAGGCAACTTGAGCTTCGTTTAGAGTGTTTTGGCATGATTGCCGCTGACAGGCTTTAGCATGCCGCAAAGATTCCATATTCAGGGATTAAGCCCCTGAGACCGCAGGGATAAGTCTCCTTATACTCCGAACGACTCCCGTTATGAGCGGATACTGTCAATTATATATTTTAAATTAAAATGATTATAAAAATATTATATAAGTAAATTGCCAAAATTAAACGGGTTGATTTTGCCAGGATCATGTATTGCGGCGGAGGCCAGCCCGCCCCACCCGAAGGTGCGCCCGTGGGATCCAGGCGCGGCCCCCTTCGCGGGTCAGCCCGATTGCAGCGGGCTTTTGGGCTTGCCGTCCTCCTCACCGCAGTCCCCCATCCGTGATGTCCCGGTATGCAGGCAGCAGGGACAGATTATCCAGTCTTTATAGGGGTGGACCGAATGCGGGCAGGGTCGTCCGCCAACCCGGGGAAGAGCGGCCGTCTGTCGGCGTAACGGCAACCTGGCCTCGACCCGTTGGAAAGAAAGGAAGACCGGGGATCGCCTAAGATGCCTCCGGAAGAGACATCCGGGGGGAGGACAAGAAATGGAAAACCCGGCGTAACAGCTCATGATTACGCCGGGTTTGAATTATGTGAAGGCTGGCAGTAGCAGCCGGCATCGCAGATGGAGCGGGAAACGGGATTTGAACCCGCGACTTCAACCTTGGCAAGGTTGCACTCTACCACTGAGTTATTCCCGCAAATCCGGAGGGGGGATGGCCATGAAGCCATGGCCCTGAACCGGACGGTGAAAGACTTATACTCCAGGGGGAGGTCGATGTCAACAGGAAAACATCCCCGCGTCCCCGAAAACAGCTCTCAGAACGCGCCTGCACGGGGTTTCCGCGAAGCCGTGCCGAGGCTCCCTCCAAGCGCGGGCCGCCCGGAACCCCGCCCGTTACTCCCCGGCGCAGCGGCCTCATCCGCGGGAACTACGCGGGGCGCTGATCGGGGGGGCCATGACTCCTCATGGCTCCCCGGCGGCTTCCGGCTCCATGGCTGGCGCCGGTTCCGGCGTGGTGGGATGCCCGGCTTCCCCGCCCCGATCCCACCCCGGAGCGATGTCTTCGGCGGCTCCCCGCACCGGTCGACCGCCTCCCCCGCCTGGCATGCCCGCGTCCGCGAGAAGCAGGTATTTCCCCAGGGTGTATGCCCCGGAGTAGTACCAGCACAGGCACCATCCGGCCGGCCCGTCCATGATGCCCAGCCTTAGGAAGAACATCTTGAGGAAGGCGAAGAGGGCCCTCGCGAAGGCCTTGCCCGGCCCCGAGCGGGCCCCGCGCCGGCGGGCGTTCTCGGCCCAGAGCCGGGCGTAGAGACCCTGCTTGTCGAGATAGCTCCTGAAGTCCTGGTAGGTGTGGTGGATGACCGCGCCCCTGAGCCTGGCCTCCGGGAGACCCGTGACCGGCCGCTCGTGGACAAGACCCTCCCAGTGGACCGAGTCCCTGGGGAAGAGCCGGGCCACCCGGTCCGGCCAGAGGGGCCCGAAGCGCATCCGCCTCCCGAAGGCGTGGTTATGCCTGAGGAAGGACGCGGCACGGCCGGGGTTCTCCTCCATGTGCCGGGCGAGTTCCGAGGCGAGCCCCGGCGTCAGCCTCTCGTCCGCGTCCAGAAACAGCACCCAGTCCCCGGCGGCCAGGGAGAGCGCGAGGTTCCTGGCGGCCGAGATGTCGCCCAGGTCGTCGTCTATCACCCGGCATCCCAGGGAGAGGGCAATCTCCCGTGTGCCGTCCTCGCTGGCCCGATCCACAACCAGGATTTCGGTTGCGAGCCCGGCGAGGCTCCCGACCGCGCCCTCGATGTTCCGGCGCTCGTTTCTTGTCATGATGATGGCGGTGAGGGACATGGGGTCTCTCCGGGATCCCGGCTGGGAGGGGCAAAGGGCGGGGAAGGCGGCAGGGGAGGCCGGGAGCCTGTCGGCCTGCGGCGGCCGGCCCCGGCCGGGGGCTGGTTCTCAAGTCGCGTGCCGGATTGGGAGGAGCGCCCGGATCCTAGGTATCCGGCTGCGGAGGGCGTTATACCGAGAAACCCGATCCCGGGGGGGCTCAGTCCCCTGTCCCGGCGGGGGGGACGAGTTGCCGGATCGGCGGGCTTCCGGCTGACTCCCGTGTTGGCATCCTCCCCGCCCTGAAGGACGGGGATTCCCAACCGAGACCGGGGCATCGGCCCCGGATCCCCTCGCGGGGCACCCGGATCACGGGCAGGGCAGGCATCGGGCGCCCGCCCTGGCCTCCACGGGCATGAGGCGGCCTGTCAGGCCGCCAGGACGTTCATCGCGCCTACCGTGCCGTCATCGTTCCCGTGACCGCGTCTCAGGCATCTGTAAACGGCCCGCGTCCCGCGGTCGCCTTCCCCGTATGCCCGCAACCGGTACATCCCCGGCTGGCGCCGCAGGGATCGACCCGGACAGGCCGGCCTTCCCGGAAGGCCGGCTTCCATCCGGGCAACGTCGGGAACGCGCCCGGCCCTGACGCGGGATAGCCCGGCTGGGCCCGCTCTTGGCCTCCACGTGGCGGCCCGGCTCCTCGACCGTCCCCCAGGCCGACGCGGACAAGTTCCCAATCTTCAGATCCTCAACGGCTACTACGGCGTGGCTCTTGCCGATCGAGGTCGAGGCCATATTATGGAAATCCTTGCGGATACCGGAAAACCTGCGGTAAATGACGGCCGTCCTGCGGAAAAGCCTCCTCACTCTCGTGCTTACTGGGATCCGGGCCCCCCCTTCCTCCCCGCCTGAGCCTTATCGGCTCTCTTTCGCGGACCGGAATTTCCCGGCCGCGACCTTCCGGATACTTCTCTTCCTCTCGAGGAGTCGGCCGGTCTCGGCCGGAGCCCCGGGAGGGAGGGCGGGGAACGTGCCGTCGCTGCCGGCGGCGAAACGCACTATGCCCATGTCCAGGCCGACGGCGTCCCCCCTGGACGGGGCGGGGTCAGGGACGTCCCTCTCGGTCTGAATCGGGACGCGGGACCCGTCCGTCTCGATCGGTGCGGCGAAGTTCCGGAGCGCGCCTTCGACGGGCCTGGAGTTCCGGTGCTTCAGCCAGCCGGGCCTGGGGAGCCTGATGCGCGAGCGGATCCCGTCCAGGACTGTTCGGCCCGGCTCGGGATACCGGAACGGGCCGCCCCGGTCCTCCCGCCAGTTCCTCACGGCCTTTCCAGGCCGATCATGGCCTGCTGCATGGCCCGGGACGTGGCCTGTCTCAGGAATCCCAGTCCGGGTCTCCTTAACGCGGGAATCGGGTTGATCAGCTGGTTCCTGGTCGGTAGCTTCTCCTTGTCACCCAGGCATTTCCTCAGCACGGCCACGCCTTCGCGGCAGGCGAATTTCCGGCGTCCGGCGAACCTGATCATGAGGTTCCTGGACTCCCGGTCGGGTTTCTGTGTCTTATATTTATGCCCATTTTTTGATATCATATTATTAATTGTGCCTTATATATCTATTGCCATCCATTTCTATGATATCATGTTTTGTTCAGGAACCAGATCCCTGAGGCTTAATATCCCCACCCTGTAAGGATGGGGTTTACGACGCCCACTGATAAACGGGCGGTGCGCCGTCGGCGCGCCGGTCTGGGAGGCTATGATTATAGCATCATGTTCCCTGGGGGAGCCTGAGGACGGCCCAGGAGCCCCGGAGGCCCCCCCGGCTGGGGGCGTCTGAGGGCTCCCTGCCGCCGGCCGGGGGGCGTTGGCGGCCTCCGCCCGGCGGCCGCGGGGAGACGGTGCCGCCTCACCCGCCTCCCTCCCTTGCCCAGTCCCGCGGCCGCTTTCCCGGCCGCTGCCGGCCCGGTGCGTCCGTTGACCGCGCCCTGGGCCTCTGATAGAATCTAATGATCGCCGGACGCGGCCATATCCCGGCTTGCCCTGGGTCGGCCTCCGCGCTGGAGGGCTCCCGCGTTGCGGCCGGGGGCGCTGGGAAACCCGGTATCGTGCGCGCAGCCGGCATGGGATCGGGACGCCAGGCGCCGCGCCCGCCTGCCGCGCACTGGATCTGAATCCGTGGATTTGGCGGCTTTCCTGGAGCCGGGGCCGCGTCCGGTCTTCCACCGCAGCGGGGCACCCGCGCGGGCCGCAGGCCGAGCCGTCCCTGGCGCCGGGCTCGCCTCCCTGCCGCTGGGAGGCTTGAGGGGGAGGCATCCCGCTCGCCCTGGAGTCGCCGGGCCGACGGCCACCTGATGACTGCCCTCGGCGACAGGCGGGACCGCCCGGGCGCGACTGGCGGCGGACGTCCCCCGTTGCGTCCCTGGCCAGGGAAGGCCCAGTCCGTCCTGCTGTTCAGGGATCCCGTGAGGATCCTGGACTGAAACCGGGGCCGAGGCCTGAGGGCCGCGCGCCCGAGGCCGGCCCGCTGGCCGTTGCGAGGTTGCTGATGAGCGCGAGCCCCCCCGTCATCGGGTTTGAGGTCGGAGTAGGAGAGTTCCGCATAGTGACCCCCGAGGCCGTATATGAGATCAGGGTCATCCCTGAGCTCGTCCGCGCCAACACCTCCATGGGCGTCGTGAGCCCGGCGGCGTGTCAGTCCCAGCATCTCCAGGCCGCGCCATCCCAGTCACCGGCGGGCACGCCAGCGATCGCGCCCGCGGCTGCCGCCGCTGTGCCGCCGGCCGGCGTCGCCTTGCCTGCGGGCGCGGACGGCGGTGCCTTCTTCCAGGAGATCTCCCAGGAGCTTTTCGAACGGGTGGGCCAGCTCGCCCGCAAGCTCTCCATCTCGGTAACCGAGCTCCCTCCCCTGGAGGATTCGGGGCTCTCCCGCACCGGGGCGGATCTCGAGGACGCCAAGGGGCAGCTGGAGGAGGTGGTGGAGATAACCGAGAAGGCCTCCCTCCAGATCATGGACATCGCCGACCTCATCCAGGCTGACATGGACAGCCTGAACGGCGAACTCAGGACGTTGAGCGGGCTGGGCTTCCTGGAGGTCGGCGGCGCCGAAGGCGCGGCGGCCCCGGGCGTTGAAGACGCCCCCGGCGGCGCGGCGGACGAGTTCGCCGGCAGGTTCGCGCGGCTCAAGGAGCTCGTCGCGACCCTGGCCGGGGACGCCCGGGATCTCCCCGGTGGAGGTGAGCCCGCCGGCGGCCCCGCTCCACCGGTTCCCGAGGCGCCGCCGGGGGCCGCGGGGCAGCCGCTCGAGAAGACGGTCTTCGTCCTGCCCGATGTGTTCGAGACCCTCTACCAGAGCTGCACCAACGAGACCGTGAAGGATCACATCAAGAAGATGGAGGCCGACGCGGCCCAGGGCGGGTTCGATACGGAGAGGGCGCTGGAAGATCTCTCCAGTCTAGCGGAAGGGGTGAGCGGCGATGAGGACGGCTTCTACATGTTCCCCATCCCGGCTCTGCTCAAGCTCCTCTATACTCACACGGCATCCGAGGAGAACAAGACCACCCTCAAGAAGATGAACCAGACCGTCGGCGCCATCTTCCTGGAGCAGACGATGGAGCTCCAGGGCACCAAGGTCGCGATCCCCGCCGCAGAGCCGCCCACTGCCCCTCCGCCGCCCCCGCCGGCGGCCGGGGACGGGGGGGGCGGAGGGGCGGAGGCACCTGTCAGGGCCCTGAAGGAGGGTATCTCCGAACTCGCGGCGGTCGTGGGGGAGCTTGACAGCCTCATCGCCTCGGGCCCCGGGCCGGGCCCC
>JAITEZ010000109.1 GCA_031281735.1 Deltaproteobacteria bacterium
GTCCCAGGCATCTGGGACCGGCCCGCGTCCCGCGGCCTGTTTTCCCCGCATGTCCGCAGCCGGGACATCCCCGGCCGGCGCCGCGGGGATCGACCCGGACAGGCCGGCCTCCCCGGAAGGCCGGCTCCCGTCCGGGCTCCGCCGGGCGCGCGCCCCGGCCCTGACGCGGGATCGCCCGGCTGCTTGGCCGGCTCCTGGCCGCAGCATGCCGTCCGGATCCCTCCGGAGCCCCCCTGGCGGGGGCGGACATGTCCCTCACCTTCGGATCCCCATCCGCCACGACGGAGCGGCTCTTGCCGATCGCGGCCGGGGCCTTGTGATGGAAACCCCTGCGGACGCCGGAAACCCTGCGGCCGGCGACGGCCGTCCCGCGGCAAGGCCTCCCTGATCTCCCGCCCGCGGGGATCCGGGGCCTCCCCTTCCTCCCCGCATGAGCCTTCCCGGCCCTCAATTCCGCGGACCGGCATCTCCCGGCCGCGACCCTCCGGACACGCCTCTCCCTTTCGAGGGGCCGGGGTCCCGGCCTGGATCCCGGGGGGAGGCCGGGGTACGCGCCGCCGCCGACGGTGAAAAGCGCGATGCCCATGTCCAGGCCGGCGGCATCCCCCCTGCAGCCCCCCTGTGCGGGCCGGGGTCAGGGACGTCCCCATCGGCCTGAATCGAGACGCGGGACCCGTCCGTCCCGACGGGACGGAGACGTTCCGGAGCGCGCCTTCCGCAGGCCTGGAGTTCCGGCACTTCGGCCAGCCGGCCAGGGGAGCCTGCCGCGCGGGCGGGCCCCGTCCGGTACTGTCCGGCCCGGGATACCGGAACTGGTCGCCCCGGCCATAACTTCCGGGACACGGGGAACCCGCCCCGGCCCTCCCGCCGGGTCCCCAGGGCCCGATCCAGGCCGATCATGGCCTGCTGCAGGGCACGGGACGGGGCCAGTCTCAGGAATCCCTGGCCTGCACTCCCTTACCGGCTCGGGAACCGTGTTGTTCAGCTGGTTCCCGGCCGGGAGCGCCCCCTTGTCAGCCAGGCATCTCCTCGGCACGGCCGCGCCTCAGCCGCAGACGGATCTCCGGCATCCGGCGGATCTGCCCACGAGGTTCCGGGACACCCGGTCGGGTTTCCATGATTTATATCCACCTCCTTTTCTTAGTTTTATATTATATTATTTTAAAAAAAAAATATATACCTATTATTATATATTAATATTATATCATATATTTTCGGAATCAAGATCCTGGCGGCTTATATCCCCACCCTGAAGGATGGGGGTTTCACCCGCCCACTGACAAGTACCTCCCGGCAGATCATGGAACATCATGTAGGTTCAGGGCTCAACAGATCATCCTGCAGCCATGCATCGATCGTCCTGGCCTCAACCCTGCGGATGGAGGCGGCCCGCACCGGCGGGATCATAGGCCGATGGGATACCTATTATTACTGAAAATAACACTCAATAGTTGATATTATCAATATATATCAACTCTCAATTGATTATATCACCGCCGCCGGTAGGCGGCAAGATACCATGGAGCCGACCAGGATACGCCGGTCAAGCAGCCAGGCGTGACGGACGTCCCCGCAGCGGTTCTCATCGCCAGGATCCAGGGCCCTGGCTCGCGCCCGGACGAGGCCGCGGCCTCTCAGGGACAGGCCCCCCCGGCGCCGGCGGGGCCTGTCCCTGCCGGGAGACCGTCCCCGGCCGGGGCCGGGGGCGGGCGGCTCCTGCCCCCCGCGCGGCGGGTGCGCTGATCGGGGGATCCCGCCCCGCCCGCGTGCGTTTCAGGGACGACCGTCGGCATTGACCCTTACCCGGAAAGGCGATAACCTCACTGCCGGGGCACGCGGCCAGCGGCCGCCGCGGCGCGCGGATTCCCGCGCAGGCGTGACCGGCAAGGAAACCCGCCGACGCGCGGACTACCGCAAGCAGGACCGACATGAAAGCCACGCCCGCGCAAGACTCCCGGCCGCTGCGGCGCAGGTGCCGCCCCTCCCTCCCGGCCGCTGCGGCCTCTCTCGCGCTGCTTGTTCTGGCCGCGGCCTGCCCCGCTCCTGACGGGGAGGCCCCGCTCGCCTCCGGCTGGGAGAGACTGTACGGCGGATCCGCGGACGATGCCGTCTATTCCGTGGCGGCCGCGGCGGACGGCGGGTTCGCCATGGCGGGCTACACCGCCTCCTCGGGCGGCTTCGTACCCGGCGAGAGGGTCGGCGAGGACGCCTGGATGCTCAAGGTCTCCCCTGCGGGCGACCCGGAATGGCAGACGGTCCTGGGCGGGGACGGCAGGGACATCGCCCTGTCGGTGGCCCCGACTGCGGACGGCGGCTTCGTCGCGGCGGGAGTCGCCTGGCCGGAGGACGGCGGCCCCGCCCCGCCGCAGGGCCAGGGCGGGGCCGCGCCCGACGCACGGTCGCGGGGCGGACCCCGCAGGGGGTTCGTGGCCAGGCTGGACAGTTCGGGCGCGGTGGCCTGGACGAGGTTCTACGGCGGGACTGGCTTCTACGAGCTGGCGACGGCTGCCGAGGCCGGCGACGGGGGCTTCATCGCCTCGGGCAGCCTGCTCTCCCGCGACCGGCTCTGCGCGGACGGCGCGGCGGACGCGGGGGGCCCGCGCCCCGTGAGCTTCGACCTCTGGATCCTGAGGCTCGACCGGGGCGGCGGGATCCTCTGGGAGAGGTGCCTGGGCGGCCCGGCCAACGAGGTGCCCATCGGCGCCCTGGAGACGCCCGGGGGCGGGGTGGCCGCGGCGGCCTCGGTCTGGGTCCGCGAGGGGGCGGATCCTGCGGCGGCCTCCGGCGGCGCCTGGGCGGCGGCCCTGGATCCCGGCGGCGGCGAGCTGTGGCGGAGATCCTACGGCGGCGCGGCGGGGGCAGCGAGGGCCTTCTCCTTCCGGGCGGTCCCGGAGGGCGGCTATGTCATGACCGGCGTCTCGGGCCCCTGGGCCCCGGCCGACCCCTCCGCCCGCCGCAACGCGCTCCTGAGGCTGGATCCCGAGGGGAGGGTCGCCTGGTCGCGCCGGATAGCGGGCCGGGCCCGCCTCGCCGACGCGCTGCCGCTGCCCGGCGGGGGCTATCTCGCGGCCCTCCTCCCCTACCCGCCCGCACCGGGAGAGCGCCCCGACGACGGAAGCCTCGAGCTGGCGAGGCTGGACCGCGAGGGGAGGGAACTGTGGCGCGAAGGCTACGGTGAGATCACGGGACGGCCTGCGGCGGCATTCGCCGTCCTCTCCGGCGGCGGGTTCGCGGCGGCGGGCACTGCCGCGAGGCCGACCCCCACCGGCGAGGCCGCCGACAGGGACGCCTGGGCTCTCAGGCTGCGGCGCTGAACGACCCCCCGGCCCTCCGCGGTGGAATCCGGCAGAGCCTCCCGCGGGCCCGGACGCCGCCCCCGGGGCCCGGCGGGGGGGCCGTCACTGCTCCTGCCTGACGCGGCCCCGCGGAAGGGCGAGCCCCAGGCCGTCCAGGATCCGCCTGGCCAGCGGCGGCGGCTCCATGACCTCGTATGCCCCCTCCATGTCCACCCGCGCCAGGATCCCCCCCAGGGCGGGGAAGGCCCATCCGGGCTCGAGGCCCAGGGGGGCGAGCGCCCCGCGGACGGCGGTTTCCGCCGCGGAGGCGATGAATGAGAGGAACAGGAGCCCCAGGTAGCGGGCGTGCCGCCGCTCGAGCTCCCCGCGGCCAGGCCCCGTCCCGGCCGCCGCCCAGGAGGGTTCCGGGGAGCGCCCGGAGCCGGGGCTCCGGAAGCCTTCGGCGGGGGCCACGTGCCGTGCGCGGCACAGGCCGCCCAGGCCCGCCTCCGGCCAGAGGGCAAGGCGGTAGAGCCGGAGCGCCTCCTCCGGCCCCAGATCCTCCGCGGAAGTGAGGAGGATCTCGACCCCCAGCGGCATCGCGAGCCCCCGGAGCTCGCCCTCGGGCCGCCGGCGGGCCTCCTCGGAGAGCCGGAGCCCCTCCGCCGCCAGGCGCCGCTCGGCGGGGTCCAGGTATACGAGGGCCCTGACCGGCTGGCCGTCCAGCTCCGCGTCGACCGCGAGCGTGCGGTACTCGCGCCCGGCCAGGGAGAAGGAGGAGCGGGACGCCCCCGGTGCCGGGGTCTCCGCCGCGGTGGCGTCCTGGGGCTCCGCGGCGAGGGAGTCCGCGTGCCGCTCCAGGAGCGCGGCGTAAAACCCGTCGCGCGGATCCAGGGCCGCGAGGAAGGGCACGCCCGCCTCGCCCAGGATCCTGGCGCCCTGCCGCGGCCTGCCGGCGAGGCGGGTGACGGCCGCCCGGCAGCCGAGGCCGGCGTCCCGGAGTTCAGCGGCGGCCCTCTTAAGGGAGTCGGCGTCCGGCGGGAGGCCGGCATCGGGCCAGTAGGCCAGGGGCACGGCCGCCGGGGCCGGGCCGCCGGCGCCCGTCCAGTCGCTGGGCGCCCCGAGGGCGAGGATCACCCCGGCGCCCCCCTCGGCCCTGCGGTAAAGCCAGTCGTTCTCGCGGGAGGGCGCCGCGAACCCGTCCGGGGCGGCCCGGCACTCGACGAGCAAGACCTTCCGCAGGTCGGGCCGGACGGCCAGGGGGCCCGGCGCGCCGCCGCCCGAGAGCCCGGCGAGCCGCCGCGCGAGGAAGTCCCGCCGGAACCCGGGCGCTCCCAGGCCCTCCAGGATGAGGGGCAGCCGGGAGGGGGCGGTCACGGCACCGGGGTAGATCAGCGCGAGCCCGGTGCCCTCTCTCCAGACTTCGGCGAGCTCGGGGCCAGCCCCCCCGGCCGCCACCTGCAGGGCCGCGAGCGCGAGCACGGGGTCCGCCCGCCGCCCCCCGCCCCGGGTGGGGGGGGCCGCGGGCGGGTGGCCCGGGGGCCCG
>JAITEZ010000178.1 GCA_031281735.1 Deltaproteobacteria bacterium
TAGAGGGTCCCGATGGAGCCCGAGGAGTCCACCAGGAAGAGGACGAGCCTGCCCGTCCGCATGCGGAAGACCTTCTCCCGGAAGTCTGCGGGGGTGAGGATGATCCTCCCCGGCTCCGACCCCTCGGCGCGGAGCCTTTCCGCCCGCTCTCGCTGGCGGGGGGCGGCGGCCCTGAGGGTGGCAGACAGGGAGACGGGCCTGCCCAGCCGCCTGGCGGTGGTCCGGAAGGCCCTCCCCCTGGCCTTGAGGGTCTCCCGCCAGCCGCGGCGCCCCCTCTGCTCACGGGGCCCGGCCTCGCGGGGGGATCTGGGTGACACGATCGCGTATGCTTCCCCCGTCCGGAAGATCTGGAGCACTCCCCCCTCGTCCTCCTCGCCGAAGCCCTCCCCCCGCCACTCAGGGGGGATCTCGGGGGCGTTAACCACGTAGGCGGGCTCCCCCGCGTCCCGGGACGGATCCCTTTCCCCGGGGCGGACGATCTCCGCCGCGGCGGCGCGGGCCGCCCGCTCACCCCCGCCGGCCCTGCGGCGCACCGGAATGACCAGGCCCTCAACCTTGAAAACCCATTCCGGGCCCACGCTCAGGACGCCGGGGGGCGCGCCGGCCCCACCCGGCCCCTCCCGGCCCGGGCCCCCCGCCCCGCAGGCGGACTCCCAGGCGGCCCTGGCCCTGGCGGCGAGGCACAGCGAGATGTCCGCCCGGTGGCCCGCCGCCCCGGCCGCTCGGGCCAGGGCGGCGGCGCAGGCCCGCGCCTCGGGGCTGATCTCCAGCGCCGGGAGGACGGCCCGCGCCCCGGCGATGCCTTCCGAGAGCCTGCGCGACTCCTCCCGGAAGCTATCACGGAAGGACACCGGATCGGCCTCGTATTCCAGCCTCCGCCTCACAATGAGGGCGCGCAGGGCGGGATCCCCCTCCCCCCTGAGCTCCACCGTCATGGCGAAGCGGTCGGCGAGCTGGGGACCCAGGGGACCCTCCTCGGGGTTCATGGAGCCCAGGAGCGCGACCCTCGCGGGGTGTTGGCAGGAGAACCCGTCCCGCTCCACCAGGACCCTCCCGGAGGAGACCGCGTCCAGCATGAGGTGCGCGAGGGAGGGGTCGAGGAGGTTGACCTCGTCAATGTAGACCAGGCCGTTGTTGGCCTCCCCCAGGATGCCCGGCTTCAGGGACGGCGTCCCGTCCCGCAGGGTCCTCTCGAAGTCGAGGCCGCCCAGGAGCCTCTCCTCCGTCACCCCCAGCGGCACCGTCCGGAACGGGGCCCGGGCGGGGCGGGGGCTTCCCGAGAGCCCCTCGCGGCACGCGGGGCAGGGATCCGGGTCCCCGGGCCGGCAGTGGCAGGGGCAGGGGAAGGCCAGGAAAGGCGGCAGGAGCTCGGCTATCGCCCTCGCCGCGGTGGACTTGGCGGTGCCCTTCTCGCCCACGAGGAGGAGGCCGCCGACGGAGGGGTCGACCGCCAGGATCAGGAGGGCCTCCGTCATCCTCCCCTGCCCGACCACGGCCGCCAGGGGGAAGACGGGATCATCGTCCCGCAGGTACGCCGCGAGTGCATCGCCGCCGCCCTCTCCGGCGGCGTCCGGGGCGGCCCTGCGGGCGGATCCCGCGGGGGCGGAGCGGGCATATCCCGCGGCAACGCGGGCATCTCCAGCTACGGCGGCGCGGGCATCTCCCGCAACGGCGTCCACGCGGGCGCCGCCCGCCGCGCCCCCTGCCGGGCCTTCGCCCCGGCCCCCCGCGGGAACCCCGGGCACGCTCAGAACCAGCCCAGGGCGATGAAGCGCCGGACGTACTGGCTGACCACCGCCCGCGGGCGGTGGATGTCCTTCAGGAGGCCCGAGATCCTCACGGGATCCGGGGGGGCGTCGAAGAGGGCCCGGATCTCACCCAGGTTGCGCCAGAGGCAGCTCTCCGGGTAGAGCTCGGAGGCGCCGGGACTCGTGCGGATGAGGGGCTTCAGGCCCATGAGGAGCGCCTCCAGCGCCCCGGGCCCGCCCGGGCAGGTCTCGACGGAGAGGAAGCAGTGGCAGCCGTTCAGGAAGCTCTGGAGGGCCTCGCCATGGCCGTGGAAGAAGACCGTGAAGCCGCAGCCGTTCTCGGTCAGGAACTGCTGGACGTGGGGCTCGTTGGCCATGTTCCTGATCCCCACGCTCACGTGGAGCTCGAGGCCGGGATGGTGGCGGAGCAGGATCAGGTAGGCCTCCAGGAGCAGGACGAACTCCGCGGGGCCGAGGCTCGGGGAGGCAACGGCCGCTATCTTGCGCCTGCCGTGGCGGGGCACGTAGGTGTAGAGCCGGGTGTCGATCGCCCGGGGCACCACCTCCAGGGGGGTGCCTGCCCTGAGCTCGGGGTTGCCGGCGAGGAAGAGGTCGCGCAGGCTGAAGCTGTCGAAGAAGAGCGCGTCCGCCCAGACGAAGGGGACGTTCCGGGCGGCGCCCCCCAGGACGTCCTCGCGGGAGAGCCGGAGGGCCACCTTCCTGCCCTCGACGGCCCCGCGGTCGGCCACGAACTGCGCGGAGCTGTCCGCGAGGCCCTCGAGCCAGACGAAGTCCGCCTCCCGGGCCGCCTCCAGGTACACGTCGTACTTGAAGCTCATGACGCGCCTGAGATCGAAATAATCGGAGAGCCCCGGGGCCAGGATGTCCATCTCCCGGTCCGACGCTATGGTGAGGAAGACGGCGAGCGTCTTGCGGACCCGGTCCGTGCAGCGCCGGATCATCTCCTCCTGCATGATGGCGTCCGGATCCAGCGGCCCCTCCTGGTCGCCGCCCTCCCCCTCGTCCCCGGGCCGCAGGAAGACGGGGCGGCGGCCGCGGCCCCCGGCGCCACGCTCCGCTGCGTCCTCCACCGCGGAGAGGAGGCTCCAGTAGGGGTACTCGCCGGAGTGCCGCACCAGGAGCCGTTCCAGCTCTTCCCGCGCCTCCCCGAAGAGGCTGAGGCTGTACAGGGAGAGCGCCAGATCGCGCCGCGCGCCCGGGTCGCCCTCGTCAGCGGCCAGGGCCCTCTGGAAGGCCTGCCGCGCCTCATCGAACCTGCCCAGGGAGTGGAAGACCGCCCCCAGGGCGCGGGAGGCGCGCACGTCCCCTGGATCGCGGTTCAGCACCTGGAAGAGCATGGAGATGGCGTCCTGGGTGCGTCCGCCCAGGAAGGTCATCTCGGCGATATCCACGAGATCCGGCGGTTTCGGCCGGCCGCTCATGGGGCGCCCCCGGCGCCGGCCGCCCCGCCCGCCGGGGCGGGCCCGGAGGGCGGGGCCCAGGCGGCACTCCAGGGGCAGGGCGCCTCCCCCGGCCGCTTGAAGTCCAGGAGCTTCCAGCCGGAGGAGCGGGGGCCCCAGCGGCTCCCGTCGTAGGCGACTGCGAAGTCCATGACCGGCGCCACCTCGGGGAGGCGGGGGGCCATGTTGAAGCCCGTCATGCTGTAGCTCTGGACGCCGTCGCTCAGGCGGAAGACGAGGTGCCTGTCCCCGCCGGAGCGGGTGGGCCCGGCGTCCGTCACGCGGACGCCGCGGAGGATCGCCACGGGGGCGGGGTGGCCCTGCCCGAAGGGCTCGAGGTCCCGGAAGGAGTCCCCCAGAGGGACCAGATCATCCAGGGCGAGCTCCAGGTCCACCTCGAGCTCGTCGTCCTCCGGGGAGGGCGGCTGGAGGGCGGCGGCCCTCTCGAATGCCTCCCGGAAGAGGGGCAGCTTCGCGCGCTCGAGCCGCAGGCCCGCCGCCTCCGAGTGCCCCCCCATGGAAAGGCACAGCCCGCGGGCCCCGCAGAGAGCCTCGTAGAGATCGAAGCCGGGCGCCCCGCGGCCAGAGCCCACGGCGAGATCGCCCTCCAGGCTCAGGAGCACCGTGGGCCTGCGCGTGACCTCCGCCACCCGCGAGGCGACCAGGCCGAGGAGCCCCCGGGGCCAGCCCTCCCCCGCGAGCACCACCGTGCGGCCCTCGGGGCCGCCCTCGGCCTCCAGCTGCCCCAGGGCCTTCTCCAGGAGCCTCTTCTGGCTCTCGTAGCGGTCGCGGTTGATGGCCTCCAGGGACTCGGCGAGCTCGCGGGCCCGCCGGGGATCCTCGGTTATCAGGAGCTCCAGGGCCGGCTCGGCGCTCCCGAGCCTGCCCGCGGCGTTCAGCTTGGGGGCCAGGCGGAAGCCCACGTCCCGGACGGTGACCGAGCCCGGGTCGTCCAGCCGGGAGGAGTTCTTGAGAGCCGACAGGGAGGGCCAGCCGACGCTGCCCAGGAAGCGCAGCCCGTGGCGGACCAGGGTGCGGTTGACGCCCGTGAGCGGGGCCATGTCGGCCACCGTTCCCAGGGCCACCAGGGCCAGGTTCTCCACCAGGGGGGGCCTCATCTCGCAGGGGACGCCCTTGAACTTCAGGGCCCTCTGCACGGCCCAGGCCAGCATGAAGGCCACCCCCACCCCGGCCAGGGGGGAGCGCTCCCAGCCGCCGCCCAGGTGGGGGTTGATGATGGCGGCGGCGCGGGGCAGGACCGGCGGCAGGTGGTGGTGG
>JAITEZ010000185.1 GCA_031281735.1 Deltaproteobacteria bacterium
CCCGGCCCTTTGCCGCCGGGGAACGGCTATGCAATAATGGCCCATCGCCAGGACACCCCCGCCCCGCGCCCCGGCCCGCGGCCCGGGCCGCGCGAGACGCCGCGCCCGCCCACCCCCGCCTCCCCCCCCAGGCCCCATTCCCCCCCAGCCGTCCCAGCCGCCCCGCCCGCAGCCCGCGGAGGCCCCGCCCCCTTCAGGGCGGGCCCTCCCTCGCCGGGGCGCGGCCCCGCTCGCGGCCGCGCTCGTGGCCCTCTGGGCGGCGGGCGCCCAGCCCGGACAGTACGGATCCCCGGCGTTCCCGGGCCCCGGGGCCGCCCCGGCCCTCGCCGCAGCGTCCCCCGCCCCCGGCGGCCCGGGCGCCCCCCCCGAGGACGCCGCCCGGCAGGAGGAGCGCCTGAGGAAGATAGTCCAGAAGCGGGGCATCCAGACCGAGCTCCCCCTGCGGGAGCCCCGCGCCCCGTCCAGGAGGCTCGAGCCCCCGAGGCCGCCCGCCTCCCTCGCCAAGGTGGCAACGGCCCTGGTCCTGGGCGGCTGCGTGGCCTTCGCGGTCATCCTGATATCCAGGCGCCTCAGGTCCCGGAAGGAGGCGTGGAAGCCCGGGCCCGCTCCCGCCCGCGAGCGCCCCCGCCGGGAGCTGGACCGCGCCCTCCTGGGGATCCGCGACGACGCCGACGCGCTCGCCGCCAGGGGCCTCTTCGGGGAGGCCGTGCACGCCCTCCTGCTGAACGGCCTCGAGGCCTTCCGGAGGCGCGACCGCGACAAGGTGGCGCCGCACCTCACCTCGCGGGAGCTCCTCCCCGCCCTCCCCCTGAACCCCGTCGAGGACGAGGCCCTGCGGGAGCTGGTCTTCCGGTCGGAGTCGGCGTGGTTCGGCGGCCTCGCCCCCGGCCCCGGCGACTACAAGGCGGCGAGGGCGAGCTTCGGGAGGCTCCTGCGCTCCGTCTCCCCGGCCGCCGCCAGGGCCGCGTCAGGGACGGCCGCCGGGCCGCAGGCCTCCCCCGCGCCGAACCGTCCCCCCGCCGGGCCCTCCCCCGCCGGCGGAGGGCCCGGCGCCTTCCCAGGCCCGGCGAGTGTCTCGTGAGCGCCGGGGCAGGCATCCCGCGCCCGGCGCTCCTCGCCGCGGCGGGAGTGGCGCTGATCCTGATCGTCCTGTGGGCCCTCTCCGGGGGGGGCGGGGAAGGCGGGGGTGCCGCCCCCGCCGAGCTGGACAGCGCCCCCGTGGAACGCGACACCGGCTACGGGAGCTACTCCAGGTCGGCCCTGGGCACCGAGGCCCTCTACGAGATCCTCAAGGCGCACCGCCCCTACGTCCAGCGCAGGCTCGCGGACACCCCCCTCCCGCGCGGGCCCTTCTCGGCGGTGGTGCTTGCCGACCCGTTCGGCGCCTGGCTGGCCTCGGACGGCAACCTGGATGCCCTGGAGTGCGGGGGGAGGATCCTCGCCATCCTCCCCAAGTGGCGCGCCGACGACGACCCCTTCCGGAAAGGCTGGGTGAGGAAGGCGTCCCCCCTCCACCCCGATGCGACGGGGATCGCCCTCGCGTTCCTCGCGGGCACCGAGAAGGGGGAGGCGGGGGAGGGCCCCGGGATCCCCGAGACCCTCACCCTGGACAGGGCCCCGTCCTTCAACTACAACCGGCTGGGGATCGACCCCGACTTCGGGGAGAGGCCCGTCCAGCTCATGGGGCGCGAGGGCCTCAAACCCATCGTCTCCTCCCGCGAGGGGGTGCTGGTGGGCGAGCTGGCCCGGCCCGGGGCCCCCCTGGTCTGGATAGTCTCGGATCCCGACGTGACCTCCAACCACGGGCTGGTGCGCGGGCGGAACCTCAGGTTCGCGCTGGCGCTCTTCGACCTCTGGACGGCGGACCTGCCCCGCTCCGCCGCCGTGACCTTCGACGAGTCGCACCTGGAGACGAGGACGGGGAAGGGGGCGGGGGCCGGCAACACCCTGCCGTCGCTCGCCGAGCTCTTCCGGTCCCCGGCGGCGGGGCCGCTCCTGCTCGCCTTCCTAGCGGCGGTACTGCTCGCCCTCTTCGGGACCAGGAGGTTCTGGCCCGAGGCCCGCCCCCCCGGCCCCGTCTTCGGCAAGGGGGGGCTCATCGCCAACACCGCGCTCCTCCTCGAGCGCGGCCCGCTGCTCGCGGACCTCTTCGCGCGCTACGCGGACACGGCCCTCCGGGAGGCGGCCAGGTCCCTCAAGGCCCCCACGGCGGCCAGGAACGACCGCCAGCGGCTCGTCGCCTGGCTGGACGCCAGGGCCCCGGACCGGGCGCCCTGGACCCTGGCTAAAATCTCGGCCGAGGCGAGAAAGGAGCTCGCGCTCCCCTCCCCCGATCCCTCCCGCCTGCTCTTCCTGGCCGGGAGGCTCCACCTCTGGAAGGAGGAGGCGGAAAGTGGATTTGGAACTGGTGGCAAGGATAACCGGCGCGGTGCGCGCCGAGGTCTCTAAGGTCATAGTCGGCCAGGCGGGGGCGCTCGATCTCCTCCTGTGCTCCCTGCTCGCCGGCGGGCACGTGCTCCTGGAGGGCGTGCCCGGGGTCGGCAAGACCCTGCTCGTGCAGTCCTTCGCCATGAGCCTCGGGCTGAAGTTCGGGAGGATCCAGTTCACCCCGGACATGATGCCCGGCGACATCGTGGGGACCAACCTCTTCAACTTCCAGACCAACGAGTTCACCCTCACCCCGGGGCCGGTCTTCACGGAGATCCTCCTGGCGGACGAGATAAACCGCACCCCCCCCAAGACCCAGGCGGCCCTCCTCCAGGCCATGAGCGAGCGCGGGGTGACCATCGACCGCAAGACGCACGACCTGGGCGAGGACTTCCTGGTGGCCGCCACCCAGAACCCCATCGAGCAGCAGGGGACCTATCCCCTCCCGGAAGCCCAGCTGGACCGCTTCCTCTTCAAGATCATCCTGGACTACCCCTCCCGCGAGGAGGAGCTCGACATCGTGCGCCGCCACGGCGCGAAGCCCTCCATGCCCCGGCCCTCCTCCCTGGGCGTGGCGGCCGCGGTGACCAGGGAGCACGTGGCCTACGCCCGGGCCGCCGCGGCCTCCGTGCGTCTCGCGGACCCCCTCGCCGCCTACGTGGTGGACGTGGTGCGGGCCACCCGCCAGCACCCGGCGGTGGAGACCGGGGCCTCGCCCCGGGCGGCCACCATGCTCGCGTCCGCCTCCCGGGCCCTGGCCGCGCTCTCGGGCCGCGACTTCGCCATCCCCGACGACGTGAAGCTCCTGGCCCCCCCCCTCCTGCGCCACCGGCTGGTCATGAGCCCCTCCTCGGAGATCGAGGGCTTCACGCCGGATCGCGCGGTCTTCGAGATCCTGAACCAGATCCCCGCGCCCCGCTAACGGGCCCGCGGGCCCCAGAGGCTCACCGCCCCCCTCCCGCGCCCCCGCCGGGCGCGGGCCAACCACTCTAAGCGGACACGAAACAGGTGATCCTTCCCGCCCCCAGATGCGCCGTCCTGCTCGCCTGCTCGGTACCGGTGGCCGCCGTGGTGCTCTCCGCCTTCCCGGAGAGCTTCCTCGCGGCGCTGTACCTGCCGGCGCTCGCGGCGGCGCTCTTCCTCTACGATCTCGCGAAGAGCCCCCCCTCGGACGCGCTCGCGGCCCCGTTCGTGCCGCCGAGGCTGCTTTACGCGGGCACCCCCGAGATCCTGCGGATACGGATCACGCTGCCCGGCAGGCCCGGGGACATGGAGCTGCGGGCGCTCCTCGAGGTCAGGGGCCCCCTGCGCGACAACCCCTCCGACACGGCCGCGCTGGAGGACGGCGAGGGGGAGGCCGAGCTGGAGCTCGTGCCCGTCCGCCGGGGCCCCGCCCGCTTCGAGGCCCTGTGGTTCGCTTGGCGGGGCCCCCTCGGGTTCGCCGAGACCCGGGCGCGCGTCCCGCTGGGCCTGGACGCGGAGATAGTGCAGAACGTGCGCGGCGTGCATTCCGAGGCCCTGGCCTACTTCGACCGGGAAGGCTCGCCCGGCTCCGTCTCCCGGCCCGTCCGGGGCGAGGGCTCTGAGTTCGAGAACCTCTCCGAGTACTCCCGCGGCATGGACAACCGCCTCATCGACTGGAAGAGGTCCGCGCGGCACCGGAGGCTTCTGGCCAAGGAGTTCCGGATGGAGCGCAACTGCCAGATCATCCTGGGCTTCGACACGGGCAGGCTCATGTGCGAGCCCGTGGCGGGCATGCCCCGGCTCGACCACTTCGTGCGGGCGGGGCTCCTCCTCGCCTGGGTATCCCTCAAGGGCGGGGATCTGGTGGGCTCCTGCGGCTACGACTCCGTCTTCAGGAGCTATCTCGCCCCGGGCAGGACGCCCTCCTTCTTCCTGAAGCTGCAGCGTTTCACGTCCCGGCTCGACTACCGCTCAGAGGAGACCAACTTCACTCTGTGCCTCACCGAGCTCGCCACCAGGCTCCGGCACCGGGCCCTGGTGGTGCTCTTCACCGAGTTCGGTGACTCCGCCGGGACCTCGCTCCTCCTGGACTGCCTGGAATTCCTCTCCCGCAGGCACCTGGTCGTCTTCGTCTCCACCCCCGACCCGGCCGTCGCGCGGCTCGCCGCCAGGCCGCCAGCGGACTTCATGTCCATGGCGGAGTCCGTGATAGCCGCCGACCTCATGCACGACCGGGCCGTCGCCCTCGAGCGCGTGAGCCGCCTCGGCGTCCACTCCCTCGATCTTCCCCCAGCCGATGCCGGGGCCGCCCTCATCAACCGCTATCTCATGATCAAGCAACGCGGCATGCTATGACCGACCGCCCTCCCCTCCCCGGCGCCCCCCCGCAGTCGTCCGCGGCCACCTCCGGCGACCCCGCCCTGGATCCAGGGGCGGCCGCCGGCGTGCCCAGGGCCCTTCCCCGCACCGGCCCCGCGCCTGCCCCCCCCGCAGGCCCGGGTGGATCTCCCGCCCACCCCGGGGCCGTCGCCCCCCCGCTCGCCGGCCGCCAGCCGGAACCCTACCCGCCCCAGGGACATTACCCCTCCCAGGGTGCCTACACGCCGCCCCGGGAACCTCACCAGCCCCAGGGCGCCTACCCGCCATCCCCGGAACCTTACCAGCCTCAGGGCACCTACCAGCCCCAGGGCGCCTATCCCCTTCAAGGCGTCAGCTCCTCCACCGGCCCCGA
Source organism: Deltaproteobacteria bacterium (assembly GCA_031281735.1). Lineage (GTDB taxonomy): Bacteria > Desulfobacterota > Desulfarculia > Adiutricales > Adiutricaceae > JAIRZX01. Next base: position 5,123 of record JAITEZ010000185.1, read on the forward strand.
GGGCCCCGGGATCCCGCCCGCCGCCCCGCCGTCCCTGTCACGGGCCGAGCAGGGCCTGAGAAGCGCCCGGTTCCGGAAGGGCCGGGAGGAGTCCTGGATCCGCCTGGAAGCCATACTCGCCCGGATGGAACGCAAGGGGGCGAAATCCCTCACGGCCGGGGACGCCCTGGCCCTGCCGGGGCTTTACCAGACGGCGGTGTCGTCCCTGACGCTCGCCCGCAGCCTCATACTGGACCGCAGTCTCCTCATGTACCTGGAGAACCTCTCCTTCCGGGCCTACATCGCCGTCTACGGGCCCAGGGAGACCCTGGGAGACGTCTTCCGGCGCTTCATCGGGCGTGACTTCCCCCGGGCGGTGCGGGCACTGAGGCTCCACCTGCTCGCGAGCCTGGTGCTCCTGGCCGCCGGCTTCCTCGCGGGCTACGCGGTGGTGGGCGAGGATCCCCAGAACTACTATTCCATCATCCCCGCCCCAATGGCCCCGGTCCAGGTGACGGACACGAGGGAGGAGATCCTCCGCGAGGAGATCTTCGCGCCGTGGCCGGGCTTCGAGAGGACATTCGTGGTATTCGCGAATTTCCTCTTCCGCCACAACAGCAAGGTGGCCATCCTCTCGTTCTGCCTCTCCTTCGCCCTAGGCGTGCCCACGGCGGCCCTGGTCTTCCAGAACGGCCGCATCCTGGGGGCCATGGTCTCCCTCCACGCCCAGAAGGATCTCGCCATCCCCTACCTAGCCTGGCTCTCCATCCACGGGGTGACGGAGCTCCTGGCCTTCCTGCTCGCCTCCGCGGCGGGGCTCTCCATCGCCCAGGCCCTGGCGCTCCCCGGCGGCCTCAGCCGCCGGGAGTCCCTGTCCCGGGCAGGCGGCCGGGCCGGGACCGTCATGCTGGGGGCGGTCTTCATGCTTTTCATCGCCTCCGTGCTCGAGGGGGGCTTCAGGCAGCTCATCACCTTGACGGCGGGACGGGCCTTCTTCGCTCTCTTCACCGGGCTCTTCTGGTACTGGTACTTCACGAGCCGCGGCAGGGAGGCGGCTTGAACGGGAACCCGCCATACACGGGCCCGCCCGCGCCCGGCCAGGGATACGCACAGGGCCCGCCCGCGCCAAGCCAGGGATACGCACAGGGCCCGCCCGCTCCCGGCCAGGGATACGCACAGGGCGGCCCGCCCGCGCCCTCCGACACCGGACTACGGCCGGGCCGGAGACCCAGGCTGCCGATGCCGCCACCGGTCCCCGCCTGGAAGGGCATGCCGCGGACCCCGTTTTCGAAAAGGCCCAAGTACTTCTCGGAGTTCGCGGCGGACGCCGACGGCTCGGGGCGCACCCTCTTGACGCCCGAGGGGGCGATCCTGACCTTGCGCCTAGCCTCCCGCGTCGAGCGCGTCTCGGCCCTGCTCCTGGACGTGCTGCTCATCATCGGCGCGAACGCCATCATCTTCCTCGTCCCCCTGCTCCTGAACCCGGACTCGGAGACCGTCATCACCCTCGCGCTTTTCTCCAGCTTCATAGTGAACAACTTCTACTTCATCTACTTCGAGCTCGCCTGGCAAGGGGCTACCCCGGGCAAGCGCGCGAACCGCCTCAAGGTGATAAGCCGCAAGGGCGGGGCCCTCACGCCGTACGCGGTGGTCACCCGCAACCTGACCCGGCAGTTCGAGATCCTCCTGCCGCTCATCTCGCTCGCGGGCCCCGATGACATCGGCATCAAGGGCCCCTTCTTCGCGGCCCTCTGGTTCTTCGGGGTGACGATCCTGCCCTGCTGGAACCGCGATCGGCTGCGCGTGGGGGACATGCTCGCGGACACCATAGTCATAGTCACCCCCAGCAAGGCGCTCTCCCCGGACCTGGCAGTCTCGGAGGCCGCCGGCAAGCCACGCTGGGTCTTCACCAAGGGACAGCTCGCCGTCTACGGGGACTACGAGCTCATGGTGCTCGAGGCAATCCTCCGGAAGCCCCTGCGCCCTGGGCGCGAGGAGCCGCTGTTCAAGACGGCCCGCCGCATAGCGGGCAAGATAGGCGTCCCGCTCCCCGGGGACATGACGCCTGCGGAGTGCCGGGACTTCCTGACCGACTTCTACGCCGCCGAGAGGGCGGCCCTGGAGGAGGGCAGGCTCTACGGCCTGCGCAAGATGAACCAGAGCACCCCCGCCTCCCGGAACCCGGCGATCCCCCCGCCGCCCCCCGCCCCCACCACGCCGAAGGATAGGTTCCGGCAGGGCCGCTGGGCGGACTGACCCCCGCGCCGGGCGGGCGGCGCGGGGGTCAGCGCCTCAGGCACGGGGGTGCCAGGGCGGGATACGGGGTGCCGGTGAGGGATTCGCTCCGGGGGGAGGGGCCGGGCGCGGCCGCTGGGGCGGGGCATTCTTTGCGCCCGCCAGGCCCCGCCACCCTTCCCGGCCCCACGCCCGGCGGCGGGCCCCTACCCCCTTACCCCGCGCCTGTCCTGCGGCAACGGGGCGGGATCCTGGGGACGCGGCCCCCGCAGGTCCGCGCTGGCGTCCGCTGCGCTTGTCAAGTGAAAGGGGAAGGCTTACAACCTGAAATCCCGGAAAGCTGTTAATACTACGAAGAAAAAGTTAAAGGATGGGGGCACTTAAAGTAATCATAAATAGTTTTTTGTTCAGCAGTTAATGGCGATATGATATTTTTATC
>JAITEZ010000221.1 GCA_031281735.1 Deltaproteobacteria bacterium
GGGCGGGCGACACGGCGCGGCCGGTCAGGCCGTGCCCGGGCGAGCCGGGGCGGGCGGTAGGATCGAAAGGGAGCAAGGGAGGTGCCAGAGGGGGCGCCGAGGGTAAGGGCGGGCGGCGCGTGAGGGTGCCAGGCGCGGCCGGGCGGCGGAAGGGGAGCGGGCCTCCGGGCATCATCCAGGAGGGCCCTGCAGGGCGTCCGGGACTCAGACGGGAGGACGGCCGGCTACGGATTAGGGATGTGTATATTTTATCACGGATCGGCGGGCGTGAAAAGCAGCGTCCGGGAAGGCGGTCGGCTAGGCGCTGGAGGCGGGGCCGGGGCGGCGGAGGGGCGGGGCACAGGCGGAGGCGGGGCGCCGGCCTGCGGTCCCAGGCGCCCCGCGGCGCGTCCCTTCCGGCCCGGGCTCAGGACAGGCTCATGGAGATCAGGCTCATGTTATGGTACTCGTTGCGCCATTTGCCATCGGGGAAGACGAGGGGGCAGATCTCGCCCATGGAGTAGGCGAGGACGTAGGGGGAGCAGCCGGCCAGGTCCCGGCGCAGGGTCTCTATCTCCATCGTGTAGTTGAGCCCGAGGCCTATGTTCCTGGCGATGCAGGAGTAGAGGATGGTCGCGTCCGGCGACGAGAGCCGGATCTGCGCCGCTGCTCGCCGCGCGCAGTCCAGGATGTGGCTGATGTCCATGGCGCCGATGCCCAGGGTGGAGCCGGCGGGGGCCTTGCCGCCAAGGAGTATGGCGCCGTCCGCGGTCTGCTCCATCACCGCCCTGACGATGGGGGGGCGCCCGCCCCCGCGCTCCAGGAAGAACGGGATCATGTGGGTGCTCACCAGCCTGCCTTCCCGGCAGAGGCCCAGGCTCTCCAGGAAGTCCAGGACGGGGAGCCCGTTGATCTGGCGCACCAGGTGGGCCTCGGAGTCGGTCACCACCGCCTTGCCGCGCAGGGTCTTGCGGGCGGAGACGGGGAAGACGGAGAACTTCGGCCTCGCGGACGAGCCCAGGAGCACCAGGGCCGCCCGCGTGGGCCAGGCTGTGCCGTCGAAGAGCACCTGGGGGGAGCGGATGCCCGTGTCAATGTCGGAGGCGAGGCAACCGAAGAGGGGCATCCCCCCCGAGGCGGCGTCCAGCTCGTAGCAGATCATCTCCCCCGAGGGGAAGCCCGGGAGTATCGGGCCGAAGACTATCCCGGCGGAGGGCCTGTCCCGCAGGGCGCGCAGGGCTTCCGAGTAGAGGGCCTCGCAGGGGCCAGCCACCTCGTCGTCCATGGGTTCCGAGAGGGCGGCGGACATGCGCACGTCGGGGCTGGTGAGCACCGTCACGGTGAGGAGCGTGCTGTCCACCGTGCCGAGGGACGAGGAGTGGAGGATGGTGTTGACGCCCGCGGTCGGGAAGGGGAGCGCCCGGCAGACGGCTGACATGGCCCCCGTCTCCACGAAGGAGTCCGCGCAGTGCACGAGGCCGCAGGCGTAGCGCGAGAGCGGCCCGGCCTCCCGGAGGCCGGCGAGGATCTCGGCCGCCGCCGCCGGCCCGTCGTCGGCCTCGCGGGTCTGGGCGGTGAGCAGGCGGATCACTCTTCCGGGTTCCTCGCGGCCGACTCCGCAAGACGCGGCTCGGCCGCGACGAAGGCCTCCACCACCCTGGGGTCGAAGACCGTGCCCTTGCCCGAGGCGATGATGAGGGACGCCTCGTGGTAGCCGATGGGCTCCCTGTAGGAGCGCTGGCCCACCAGCGCCTCCAGGACGTCCGCCACGGCCATCACGCGCGCGCAGAAGGGGATGTCCTCGCCCGCCAGGCCGTCCGGGTAGCCCTTGCCGTCCCACCGCTCGTGATGGGAGAGCGCCATCGCCACGGCGTAGTCCTGGAAGCCCGCGACCCTGGGGATCTCCTTGAAGACTCGCCTCAGGATCTGTGCGCCCACGGTGGTATGGGTCTTCATGAGCCTGAACTCGTCGTCGTTCAGGAGGGTCGGCTTGAGGAGGATGGAGTCGCTTATGCCGATCTTGCCCACGTCGTGGAGGGGCGCTGCCCGGGCCATCATGTCCGCGGAGCGCCGGTTAAGGTCGCCCGGGAAGGCGTCCTTCTTCAGGAGCTCGTCCGTGAGGATGGACACTATCTCCGCCGATCTCCTGGCGCCCCCGAAGCTGTTGGCGTTCCGGTGCTCGATGATGTCGGCGAAGGAGGCGATGACGGCGTCCTCGAGCTCGCGGGCCTTGCCGTCCAGGGACCGCTGGGAGGAGGAGAGGGCGAGGTGGGTCTCGATGCGGTGGATCAGGATGTCCCTCTCCGCCGGCTTCCCTATGAAGTCGACGGCCCCCGCCCGGATCGCCTTGACCTCCGTCTTGCTGTCGTGGGTGGCGGTGAGGAAGATGACCGGGATGGAGCGAAGCGCGATGTTCTCGCGGATCTTGGCCAGGGTCGTGAAGCCGTCCATCTCCGGCATCTCGATGTCAAGGAGGATGAGATCCGGCTCGGCCTTGAAGCAGATCTGGATGGCCTGCGCGCCCGACTTGGCGAGCGAGAGGTCGTAGAGATCCTCGATCTGTATGCTTATCTGCTCGAGGTTGGTGAGGTTGTCGTCCACTATCAGGATATGTTTCATGGGCCTCTCCTGGGCGGCCTCAAGAGGGCGCGCGGGAACCCTTTAGGGAGGGGGGGAGAGCGGCGGCCGAGGCCAGTCCCCCGGCGGCGCGGGGGCTGAGCTGGCGGGGGCCGCTTCCGGCGGCGGCCCGGCGGCACCCATCGTAATCCGGACCGTAAACTGGCCCCGCCACACTACCAGAACGCCGCCAAGTTCGCAATTGTCCGGCAGGGCCCGGGCTCCGGGCCGGCCCCGCCCGGCGGGGGCGGAGGGCGGAGCCGTCCCGGGAGGGCCGCGCGCGGCCCGCCAGGCCGCCATCCCCCGCCGGCACCCGGCCCCGGGGCCTGCAGGGAAACCCGCCGGCGCTTCAGGCCGTCCCGCCGGCGGCCGGCCCGGGGCGGGGGCTCCCGCCTCCCGGCCGGCGGGCTGCCGGGAGGCCGTGCCGCCCGCAGGGGCGGCCCTCGCCGGGCAGGGAAGACGCGGCTCCCGTCAGGAGACGGCCCGGTCGGGACGGTGATCCGGCGCGGGCGGGCGTAACCTGGCCCGCGGCGACGGCTTCCCCCTCGGACGGGGAGGCCGCTTCCCGGCGGCTCTCCCCATGGGGATGACCCCGGCGGCGGGGGCGGGCGCCGGCGGGGCACGGGCGTCCCCGGTCTCCGGGGCGGGCGCCTGCGGAGCCTAGGGCACCTCGGTCTCCGGGCCGGGCGCCTGCGGGGCCCCGGCGTCCCCGGTTTTCCGGGACTTCCCGGCCCCTTCCAGGCGGGCCGCCTTGGCGGCTTTCTTGGCGGCCGCTTCGACCTCTCTCTCCCGGAAGGCCTTGACCACCTCCCAGATGGCGTAGCGGAGGGCGTCCAGGCCCTCCCGTGTGAAGGACGAGAAGGGGAACACCCGCACGCCGGGATGTCTCCCCTGGAGGGCCGCGAGTGCTTCCCGGCTCCCGGGGAGATCCATCTTGCTCATGGCGAGGAGCTCGGGCTTCCGCAGGAGCGCCGGATCGTAGAGCTCGAGTTCCCGGCATATGGCCTCGCGGTCCCTGAGCGGATCCTCCGGGTCGAGGCGGCCGGGATCCAGGACATGGATCAGCACCCCGGCCCGGGAGACGTGCCGCAGGAACTCGTGGCCCAGGCCCACCCCCTCGGAGGCCCCGTCGACGAGCCCCGGCAGGTCGGCCAGCACGAAGGAGGACTCCCCGTCCACGTCCACGGTCCCCAGGACTGGCTTGAGGGTCGTGAAGGGGTAGTCGGCCACCTTGGGGGTGGCGGCGGAGATCCGGGATATGAGCGACGACTTGCCCACGTTGGGGTAGCCTACGAGGGCCGCCTCCGCCAGGAGCCTCAGCTCGAGGATGATCCTCCTCTCCTCGCCCTCGCCGCCCGGCTGGGCGAACCGGGGCGTCCGGAAGCCCCCCGAGGCGAACCGCGCGTTCCCCTGGCCGCCCCGCCCTCCCTGGCAGACGGTGAAGGAATCCCCGGGCGAGCTCAGGTCGCGCAGGAGCTCCCCTGTCTCGGCGTCCAGCACTGCCGTCCCGGCGGGGACCTTAAGGATCAGATCCTCCGCGGAGCGCCCCGTCCGGTTGCGCCCGGCCCCCCCGCCCCCGGACTTGGCCCCGAAGTGCTGGTTGAAGCGGTACCGCAGGAGCGTCTCCCGCTGATCCCCCGCCAGTATCACGACGTCCCCGCCCCGGCCGCCGTCCCCGCCGTCGGGGCCGCCCATGGGGACGAACCTCTCGCGGCGGAAGCTCACGCATCCAGGGCCGCCGTGCCCGCTCCTGACCCAGATCTTGGCCTGATCCACGAACTTCACTGTCTCCCGCCCTCCAGGAACCGGTTGTCCGGGAACGCCCCGGCCCGCCATGATAACACGCCTCGGTCCGGCGGGGCCAAGGGCCGCCCCGCCTGCCCCCGGGGGCGGCGGGCGGTGCCGCCGCGATGGCCCC
>JAITEZ010000240.1 GCA_031281735.1 Deltaproteobacteria bacterium
ACCCCTCGCACCGGACCACTACTCTCCGGGCCCGGCACCCCCACACGCCGCAGGGCCGGCACACGCCAGCCCTCACCCCGTCCGCCGGGCGTGTCCCGCCCGGAGGAACCCGCCGGACAAGGACGGCGGGGGAAAGCCAGCGTTCGCCATGACCGAAACAGCGCCAGGAGCCCGCCGTCCCGGCGTCTCAACCGCACGCCTCACCGTGATTCTCGCCGTCCTGGGCTCTTTCGCCCCCTTCTCCATCGACATGTACCTCGCCGCCTTCCCGGCCATGGCCAGGGATCTCGGCACCGGGATCGAGAGGATCCAGCTCACGCTCTCGGTCTTCTTCTTCGGCCTGGCCGCCGGGCAGCTCCTGTACGGCCCCTGGAGCGACTGCCGCGGGCGCAAGGCCCCCCTCTACTGCGGGCTGGCCCTCTACATCCTGGTCACCGCGGCGATGGTCGCCGTGCGCGACTTCCGCGCCTTCCTGATACTCCGGTTCCTCCAGGCCGTGGGCGGCTGCTCCGGCATGATCATCGGCCGCGCCGCCGTCCGCGACTCCTACGACCTTGCGGGCGCCACCAAGGTCTTCACCGTGCTCATGGCCGTCCAGGCCGTGGGGCCCGTCGTGGCGCCCGTCCTGGGGGCCTACATCACCGCCGTCTCCGGCTGGCCGTCCACCTTCGTGTTCATGACCTGCCTCGGCGCCGCCTGCCTCGCCGTCGCCCGTGCCTGGCTCCCCGAGACGCTCCCCGAGGAGAGGAGGATCCGGATCGGCTTCGGGGCCTCCCTCCTGAGCTTCGGCAACGTCCTGGGGCGCCCCGGCTTCCTGTGGCCCGCCCTCGCCGGCGCTTTCGGGGGCAGCTCAATCTTCGCCTTCATCAGCGGGTCGCCCTCACTCCTCATGGGACGATACGGCTTCAACGAGACCGAGTACAGCTGGGCATTCGCCGCGTTCTCCCTCATTCTCGCCCTGTGCAGCCAGGCGAATCACGCGCTCCTGCGGCGCTTCTCGCAACGGGCTATACTCCGGGGCGCGCTCATGTACATGTGCGCCGCCTCCCTGGCGGTGACCGCCGCATCCCAGCTCGCCGGCCTCCCGCCAACGTGGCTCCTGCTGGCGTCCGTGCTCCTGTGCCTTATCCCCGTGCCCATCGTGACGGCCAACTCCACGGCAATCGCCATGAACGACTGCGGCAGTTTCGCGGGCAGCGCCTCCTCCCTCCTGGGGGTGCTCCAGTTCTCGGCGGGTGGCTTCGTGAGCCTCGCGGTGAGCGCGGCGGCGGATCTCGCCGTGCTGCCGATGGCGACCGTCATACTTCTCGCCTCGCTCGCGGGCCTCGCCTGCCTGCTCGCGGGAGCACGCCTTTCCGGGCCAGGCGCGGGAGGCGGCAGCCATGCCGGCGCCTGACCTGCCGCCCCCTCCCGGACCCGCCCGCCGTCTCAGTGCGGCGACTTCCGGCTCCCCAGCGGGATATCCCCCGGCGCCGAGGCGTCCCAGAGGGTGTAGTAGCCAAAGGCGTCCGGATCCCCCCGCGCGCCCAGGAAGTCCAGCACCATCCCGCCCGCCTTGAGTGCCCGGGCGGCTTCCCTGGCCGGGAGCCCTTGATCGCCGCCCTCCCCGTCCCCTTGGATCCCGCCGCCCCGTCCCCGGCCGTCCCCTCCCCGCCCTGCGGCGGCCACGGGCGCCTCGGGGACGGCGGGATCCCCCTCCCCCGCGGCGGGGACCGGCTCTCCTGCTTCCCCCGCCCCGTCCGCGCCGGCGGGTGCCTGGCCCGCCGCAACATCGTTATCACCCGCTGCGGGGCCGTCGTAAAGATACAGGCTGTGAACCGGCACGCCCTCCTCGTCCACCTGCGTCCGGTCGGCGGGGGGAGGGGCGGCGGGCTCCGCCTCGGGTGGCGCGTCGCCGCCGTAGAGGAGCTGGATCACACAACCCTCCGCCTTCCGGCAGCCGGACGACACGTAGACGGGGGCGACCGCGACCCTGTGGAGCCGCGCCCCTCCCCGCGGCAGCCTCGCGAACTCGACGGCCAGGACGGCCGAGCGTTCGCGGGGGGGCTGGCGCTGGTTGGAGATGAAGTTCCCCAGGGAGTAGGCCACGAGGGTCATCCCCCGCTCGGTGGGGACGAAGGTCACGGGCTGCAGGACGTGGGGGTGTGTCCCGATGACCAGATCGGCCCCCTCGGCCGCCGCCAGCTCGGCAATCCTGACCTGGGAGGGGTGGGGGCGGGTCTGGTACTCGTTTCCCCAGTGGAAGAGGGCCACCGTGACGTCGGGCCCGAGCTCCCTCGCCGCCCTGAGGCTTTCCCGCACCGCGTCCTCGGAGATGACGTTCACGGCTATGTCGCGCGGGTTCTCGCCCCGGGGCCGGACGTTGGAGCCGTAGGTGAAGTTGACCATCGCCCACCTGAGGCCCCCGTACTCCACCAGGAGCGGCTGGCCCGGGGCCACGTCCCGATCGCTCAGTCCCGTCCGGAGGATGCCCAGGGAGTCCAGGGCGTCGGCGGTCCGCGCGGCCCCGTCGAAGCCCTTGTCGAGGATGTGGTTGTTGGCGAGCGTGACCACGTGCACGCCCAGCTCGGAAACGGCCCGGCCCAGCTCGTCCGGGGAGTTGAAGGAGGGGTAGCCCGAGTACTTGTGGGCGGGCCCGGCCAGGGTAGTCTCGAGGTTCCCCACCACCATGGCCTTCCGGAGCAAGGGCTTGATCCTCGCGAACTGCCGCGAGAAGTCGAAGCCGTCGTCCGTCCTGGCGTACTTGAGCTGCTGGCCGTGGGTCATGATGTCCCCCAGGAACAGGACCCTCACGATCTCCCCGGCGGGCTCCGCCGCCTCCCGCCCCCCGCGGGGACGGCTCCCGGAGCCGACCCCGGCCGCCGCCAGAAGCGTCTCCCCGGCCGCGCCGACTTGCGCCTCCCCCGGAGGCGCGGGCCCGGCCGGGGCGGGGGCCGTCCCCGCCGCCGCGCCGGCGGACGCCGGGCGGGTGGGCGGAGGATCACCGTCCACTTCCCCGACCGCGGGGACCGCGCCGGGGTGCGCCCGGGAGCCGGGCGGGAGGGGCAACGCAAGGGAGCCTGAGGCGGATGGCGCGGCTTCGGAAGCCTCCCCCCCGGAGGGAGGAGACGGCTGACCTGCGCCCGCGTTCTTGCGCGGATCTGTACCCGAGGTCCGGATCTCGTATATCACGACCTCCGGAGTCCTGGCACCGTACCCTCTCGCGGGCGGGGATCCGGAGGCGGGCTGCGCGGGCCCGCCGGTAGGGGAGGACGCCGGAGGCCGGGGCGCGGGGGAAGGGAAGGCCGGTGGCGCGGCCGCTGGGGCGGCCGGATACGGAGCACCGCGGCCGGCGGACGGCAGCGGCGATCTGGCGGAAATCCCTTCCGGCGCCGTCCCGGCCGCGTCCGATGCCCCGGACGCGGGAGCCCTCCGCCCGGCCCGGGCGGAAGCGGCGGCCTCCGTCATCGCCGCCTGCGGCGACGTGTCAATCTCGTATACCACGACCTCGTTCCCGGAATGCGGACGGAAAGGCGCCTGACGCTGGACCTGGAAAGGGCCCGTCTGGGCGAGCGTCGTGCCGGAAGAGGCGTGAGACGCGAGCAGCAGCGCCGTGATGAAAAACCCCGTCAGTAATCTCTCGTTTGCCATGTGTCCCGCCGGATGCCGCGAGTCGCGCGGCACGTTTCGTATCCTGCGTATTATATCGGCATCGGCAGGGGTTTTATCAACATTGCTCGGCAGGAATCCAAGATCCCTCCCTGGAGACTGGAAGGCGGGCCGGCCGCCGGCGGCGGCGGTCACGCGCCATCCGCGGCGCACGCCTCCCCCGCGTGCGCAAGATACTGCGGTGCGCAGGGAAACCGGTCTCCCGGCGCGGCAGCGCCGCGGGGTCCGCAGA
>JAITEZ010000040.1 GCA_031281735.1 Deltaproteobacteria bacterium
CCGGGGGCGGCGGGCGGGGCCGCCGCGATGGCCCCGCGCCGCGGGCCGCCGGGAGGATGGCCGGCGCCTGCGGCGGGGCCGGACGCCGCCGCCGGCCGGGATCCTTCCCTCCGGGCGCCGTCCCGGAGGTCGTGCTAGAATCCCCGTTGCGGGCCCGCCGGCGGGCGTCCGGCCGAGGCCGGGGCCAGCCCTTCCCGGTCTTCCCGGTCTTCACGGTCTTCCCGGCGTCCGGGCCTGCCGCCCCGGCGCCAGGGGAGGCGGCGGTGATCTGGACGCCCTGCGGAGGGGGCCGGGCGCCGGGGGCCCGCCTCCGGCCGGTGTCCCCGCCGGGGCCCTTTCCTCACGGGCTTCCCCCGTCGTATCCCTGTCCTTAAACTTCTTCTTCTTCTTCTTCTTCTTCATTCTCTTCTTTCTCAGGGGCGGCGGGGGACGCGGCGGCGGGCGCCCCGGCCAGGGGGAGCCGCCCGCCCCCCTTCGGCCTGCCGCCTCCCGGCGGCGGCGGGGGCCGGCCCGCGGGGAATCCGGAGGAGCGCCGGTGGACACTCTCAAGGTAGATCCCGTGGCCCTCGTGGCCGAAAGGAAGATCCTGGAGGCCATGGAGCAGGGTCTCTTCGACAATCTCCCGGGCTACGGCAGGCCACTGCCGGAGGACGAGTTCGCAAACCTTCCCGACGAGGTGAGGCTCTGCGCCCGGATACTCAGGTCCAGCTCGCACCTGGAGGGGGGGGCGGCCCTCCCCGGCAGCCTCCGGGTCTCGTCGCTCCTGGAGGCCGGCCCGGGCGGGGCCAGGGAGGCCTTCAGAGGCATCGGGCGGCTGGGCGCGCGGCTCCGGGGCCCGGGCCCGCGCCGCGGCGGCGGGCCGGCGGGCCCGGAGGGGCCGCCGCGGGAAGGCCGGGCGGGCCGTCTCCTGGACTCCCCCTACCTCGGGAGGATCCTCGCCCGGCTGTTTCCGGCATAGCCCCCGCCCGCCCCTTGCGGACGTCCCGGCGGCGACCGCCCGCCTCGCCGCCGGCCGCCCCCCGCCCTGACCCGCGTCCGCGGCGCCGGGCCGCCCGAGTCCCTTCCGTGCCCCGCCGCCCTTGCCGGCCCCGGCGTCCCCGCCCCCCGCGCCCTTTCCGTTTCGCGTCCGCGCGCACCGCCGTCCCGCCCGCCCGTTCCGACGCCGACCGTCCCGCCCGGGAGTTTTTTTTGGTGGTTCTTGTTGCGGTTGTTACAGCACCGGAACGCCGGGTGGTATATCTTAGGAGGGTAACGAAATCCGCCGGCCCTGCGGGGCTTTCCGAAGGGGGGGGCAGCGCGAGCGCCCCACGCGGCGGAGCATGCAAGGCGACGAAATAAGGAATACCCTTAGGAGGACTCCACTATGGCTAAGCTCACAGCCGAGATCAAGGACTTCATAGCCGGCAAGATGGCCTGGGTCGGCACCGCCGACAAGGCCGGCGTGCCCAACCTGGCCCCCAAGGGCACCCTGAAGGTGCTGGACGACGAGAACCTGGTCTTCGCGGACCTCTTCTCCCTCAAGACCCGGAAGGCCCTGGAGGAGAACCCCCAGGTGGCCGTGGCGGTCCTGGACAAGATGACCGGCTACCAGATCAAGGGCAAGGCCGAGCTCCTTACCTCCGGGCCGGTCTACGAGACGGTCTCCAAGGGCGTGAAGGAGGCCATGCCGGATCTCCCCGGCCCCAAGTACGCGGTGAAGATAGCCGTGGAGGCCGTCTTCAGCCTCGACCCGGGCCCGAACGCCGGAAAGCAGATCGTCTAGCCCGCGGGCACCCGGCGTCCCCGAACCCGGCGGCAGCGGCCCCGGAGGTCGCGGGCCCGCCTCCCCCGCCCGCCGCCGGCGGGCGGGGGAGGCGGCGCGGGCCCGGGCGCCCGGCGGAAAACCCCGACTTTACTGACGTATTTTTCTAACGTACCTTCGCGGGCCCGGGCGCCCGGCGGGCGGGCGGAACTCCGGGCGTCCCCGGGGGCTCCCGCCGCCCCGGCGGCCCCCGGGCCTGGCATGAGGAGCCAGGATCACATGACCGAGGACAAATGCCCCTGCAACGCCTTGCACCCGGCCGAGGAGGGCTGGTCTCCCTTCTGCATAGGCGGGCTGTGGCTCTTCGCGGGGCTCAACCGCGAGGATCTGGGGGCCCTCGCGGGCACGCTCGTGAGGAACGTCTTCGAGACGGGGGACACGGTCTTCCGGCAGGGTGACCCGGCCCAGAGCATCTTCCTCATCAAGTCCGGGCGGATACGCCTCAGCCGCGTGATGGAGAACGGCACCGAGCTCATCCTGGACATCCGCAAGCCGGGCGACTACCTGGGCGAGTACATCCTGAACGAGATGGACCAGGGCTTCCCTTACCCGGTCACGGCATCGTGCGTCGAGCGGGTGGTCACCTGCGGCTTCTCCAAGGCGAGCTTCGAGGGCATGATCCTCAGGCACCCGGCCATAGGCCTCACGGTCATCCGCAACATGGCGGGCCGGATCTCCAGCCTGACCGAGCGCATCGAGGCCATGAGCCAGACCCACCTGGAGGAGAAGCTCTACGGGGTGCTGCTGAACGTCGCTCGGGAGCACGGGCGCAGGGGGAGCGAGGGCTCCTACGTCCTGGAGATGCCCCTCACCCACGAGGACCTGGGCTTCCTGGTGGGGGCCCACCGGGTGAGCGTCACCCGCGTCATGAAGCGGCTGCGCGAGGCCGGGCGGGTGACGCTCGACGGGAGGACCCTCGTGGTCCGCGGGGAGGGGGACGCGCTCCCGCACTGAGGCCCCGCCCCGGGGGCGGCGCGGCCGGGGGCCCCGCGCGGGGCGGGCGCCTTTACCTCGCGGGGCCCGTCTGCGATAATGGCCTGCCCAAGCCGCAGCCGATGCCCCACGCCGCCCCGCAGCCGCGGGGGGAGGGCGCGCACGCGCCCCGGAGGCCCGCAGGAGCCCGATGCACCCCCTGAGCCGCGCCCTCTTCCTGGCCGTGCCGCCGTCCCTACTCGCCCTGGGGTTCCTGCTGCATCTCCAGACCCCCATGGCGCCCAGGATCTGGCTCCTCTGGTTCGCGCTCACGGGGGCCGCCACGTTTCTCCTCGTCCGGAGGCTGAGGCCGGCTGCGCTGGAGGCGCGCCTCGGCTACGGGCTGCGGGAGCCCGCCCCCGCCGCCTCCGCCGCCTACGGCGCCGTGCCCCCGCCCCCGGTCGTCGGCGCTCTCGCCCGGGGCGGGGGCGCGCTGGCGGCGCTCTACTTCCTCGCGGTCCTCCTGCTCCCCGCCGCGGCGTCCCGGGGGCTATCCCAGTCCTTCCACGTCGGCCAGTGGATCCTCTTCGCCTTCATGCCCTACGCGGCGGCGAAGTTCCTGGAGCGGGGGGCCGGCTGGGCGGAGGCGGCGCTCGCGTTCTCCGTCGGGTCGCTCCCGGTGCTCCTGAGCGTCCCCGCCGGCGACTGCTATTCCGCCCGGCTCTGGCTGATCTCCCTCGCGCCCGTCTTCGTGGTGGTCTCCGGCAACCGCAGGCTCAAGATCCTCACGGCGGCGGCCGCGGCCCTCTTCGCCCTCTCGGGGTGCATCGTCCTGCACGCGGGCCTCCGGCGGGCGTACCCCCTGTACTCGTGGTTCTTCGCGGGCGACACGGAGCTCTACGGCTCCTACATCCTCTCCCTGCAGCACGCGGTGTACCGGCTCGCCGGACCCGCCGGCGCCGGGGCCGAGTACATCCCCCAGGTGGGGCTGGTCCGCCCCTGGGACATGCCGCTCAACGGCGTCCCCTACCTGGCCCTCTGGATCGGCACGGCCTGGGCCCGGGCGGCGGTGGCGTCCCTGGGCCTCCTGCTGGCGGCCGCCTTCTTCGAGCTCGTCGGCCTCAGGTCCCCCGTGCGCCGCGCCGTCGCCTGCGGGCTCTGGTTCCTCGCGTCCATCAACGTCTACGTCGGCGCCCTGGCCCTCTTCCACCCGGAGTTCCTCACCTTCTCCATCGGCGCCTGGGGCCTGCCCTTCTTCGGCAGCTTCGAGTCGGCCCTGCAGCTCGTCCTGACGCTCCTCGTCATCCTCGGCGGCGCGCGGCAGCGGCCCTCCCACGCGGGGAAGGCGGGGCCCTCCCGGGAGCGCCCCGGGCCGGACGGGCCGGTCCCGGACGCCGAGGGCCTCCGGTCGGGCGTGCCTGGCCCCCCGCCCGGCGCCGGCGGGGGGGGCTGACTCCCCGGCCCGCCGGGGCGGGCCGGGGACCCCTTCCGGGGCTCGGGCCGGCCCGTCCCCGCGGGACAGCCCCGGACGCGCCCCCCGCCCTTAGGCCGCCCCGGCAGGGCGGCCGCCGCCGGGACGGGCCCGGGAGGCCTTCCGGCAGCGCCTGCCCGGTGGCCCCCCTTCCGGCCCCCAGCCCCCCGCGCCGCCGGGGGGCCCCGAAGGAGGCGACCCATGCGCGAGAGGCGAGTGCTCATTGCCTGCGGGATCTTCGACGAGGAGCTGGGGACGGCCCTCGCGCCTCTCGCGGGCCGCTACGAGGCCGAGATCATCCGGCTCCCCCCCGGCTACCACTGCGAGATCGAGGCCCTGGAGGCCAGGCTCCGGGAGGCCCTGGCCGATCCGCGGGCGGCGGACCGTTCGCGGGTCAGGGTTCTCTTCGGGCGCAGGTGCCTGCCGGACATGGAGGCCCTCTGCCGGGGGGAGGGCGTGCGGTGCCTCCCCACGGCCAACTGCCTGTCGGCCATGGCCGGCGACGAGAGGGTGCGGGGGCTCGAGGCTGACGGCAGGACCATGGTCGTGACGCCTGCCTGGATCCGCAAGCTTTTCCTGGCCCCGGACGGGATCCCCGCGCACCTCAGGTGGGATCCGGCCGACTTCCGCGTCAATTTCGGGCGCTACGACAGGGTGCTCGTCCTGGACACCGGGCTGCCCCCCACCGACGGGGAGGTGATCGAGTGCTTCGACCTCTTCGGCAACCCCGTCATCGAGACCGAGCCCTGCGGTGCCGAACGATTCAACGGCCTGGTGGAGGATCTTCTGGCCGGATAACGATCCTCCGCCGTGCGGGCCGTTGGGACCCCGCCTCCCGGAATCCGCCGGGGGGCGGGGTTTTTCGCCAGCCCCCGGCGGGGGGCCCCCCCGCGGCCCCTCCGCCGGGAGTCCGTCCCCGCGCCGGCGCTTAGCGGGTCGCGGCCCGACGTGTGATAATGCTGGCGTACCCGGCCCGCGCGGCCGGGGGCAGCACGCATCCCCGGGGGGCGGGCCCCTCCGGGGCCCGCCGCGCCCGTCCGCCCCTGCGGGCCCGGGACGCCAGAAGGAGACTCCATGAGCCAGCCCCTAGACCCGAGCGCCTTGAGGATCTTCACCGAGGCGAGGACCTACAACGCCTACGAGCGGAAACCCGTTCCCGACGAGCTCGTCAGCGAGCTGCACGGGCTCCTTAGATGGGGGCCCACCGCCGTCAACTGCCAACCGGCCCGCTTCGTGTTCGTGCGGTCGCCCGAGGCCAAGAAACGACTGATCCCCGCCCTCGCCCCCGGCAACGTCCCCAAGGTGGAGAGCGCCGCCGTCACCGTGATAGTGGGTGCCCACCTGAGGTTCTACGAGGAGCTCAAGATCCAGTGGCCCGCCTACGACGCCTCGGCCCCCTTCCGGGACGACCCGGACCTCACCTGGACCACCGCCCTCCGCAACAGCTCCCTCCAGGGGGCCTACCTCATCCTGGCCGCCCGCTCCCTGGGGCTCGACTGCGGGCCCATGAGCGGCTTCGACAACGCCAAGGTGGACGCCGAGTTCTTCCCCGAGGGCGACGTGAAGAGCAACTTCCTCGTCAATCTCGGCTGGGGCCAGGAGGGGGCCTTCTATCCCCGCGGGCCCAGGCTGGGGTTCGAGAAGGCGGTGAAGATACTGTAGGAGGGGCGTTCCGCCGCCCCCGTGCCCTGAGCGTTCCGCCGCCCCCGAGCCGCGGGCGGCGCGGTGCCGCGCTCTCGGGAAGGAGCGGCTGACGGCGGGGTGCCATCCGGGACAAAAAAAA
The DNA here is from genome assembly GCA_031281735.1 of Deltaproteobacteria bacterium. GTDB lineage: Bacteria > Desulfobacterota > Desulfarculia > Adiutricales > Adiutricaceae > JAIRZX01. The sequence goes on from JAITEZ010000040.1 coordinate 5,968, forward strand.
ACCCTCGCGGCGTGACGCCGGGAGGGGACGGGGCGCTGTCCTGGCAGGGAGGGCGCGGGGCCCGCGGCACCCGGCCCGGGCGGTCGCCCCTGGGACTCCCCGGAGCGCCTAGTGCTCCGGGGAGAGGCACCGGGCCGTTGCGCGGTCGGCCGGCCGCGCCCCGCCTGGGGGGCCTCCCGGGGGCCAGCCGCGGACGCGGGCCGGAAGCGGTCGGGGAGGCCGGCCCGGCCCCCCCGGGGGGGGCGCCCCGGGGGCCCGCCCGGGCGCGGGCCGGGAGCGGGCGGGGGGGCCCGCCCCGGGGCGCCCCG
>JAITEZ010000323.1 GCA_031281735.1 Deltaproteobacteria bacterium
AGGAGGGAACAGGAGGGAACAGGAGGGAACAGGAGGGAACTGGAGGGAACTGGAGGGAACTGGAAGGTAGCGGAAGACACAGGAGTCGCTGGAGGGTGCCGGGGGTAGTGTGGGGCACCGGGAGAGGGCAGCGGAAGACACAGGAGGGCGCTGGGGGTAGCGGAGGGCGGCGGAGGGCGGCCAGGTGATGAGTCCGCCCCGGTCTGGCTACGGAGGGGGGGGGCGACCCCGGGAAGCGCTGGGATCCGCTTGGGCGGGGGAATCCATGTGGGGTAGAATGGGGCCGCCGGTCCTGCGGTAAGGGCAACGCGTTCGCGGGGATGGCCTCCCTGCGGCCCCTACCCCGTGGCTGTGCGCCCCGGCAGCCTTCGCGCCGGGGAGGGGGTGGAATGGGAGCTACCGGGACGAAACTCATCCTGGGCCTCGGCAATCCCGGCCCGGCCTACGCCGGCACCCGGCACAACGTGGGCTTCCTGGCCCTCGATCTCTTCGCCAGGGAGGGCCTGGCATCCGCCGGCCCCCCCGTGAACTTCAAGTCCAGCCTGGTCGTCTCGGGCTCCCTGGACGGCGCCCGCGTCATCCTCGCCTGGCCCCAGACCTACATGAACCTGTCCGGGCATGCAGCCCGGGAGCTCGTCTCCTTCTACAAGATAGCCGCCCTGGACGACATGCTGGTGATCCACGATGAGATGGATCTGCCGCCGGGGCGGGTCAAGGCCACCCGCGGCGGGGGGAGTGCCGGGCACAACGGGATGGACTCCCTCCGGGAGGCCGTGCCGGTGGACTTCGCGCGGCTGAGGATCGGCATCGGGAGGCCGCCCAGGGATCCCCAGGGGCACTCCCGCGGCTCCAAGGACTGGGTCCTCTCGCCCTTCGGCGGGGAGGAGTGGCCCCTGGTGGAGGAGTCCCTCAGGGGCGCAGCGGAGCTCGCGCGGGTGTGGCTGGCGGACGGGCTCTCCGCCGCCCAGAGGCTGGGGAACAGGAAGCCCAGGAAGCCCCGGCCCCCCGAGGGGGGGCCGGAGGGGGACTGGGGGGGCCGCGACGGCGGCGGGGGGGGCGGGGGCGGCCCGGACGGGCAGGGCTCCTCCGGGGCCGCGCCTCCCGCCTGACGGTACGCGCAGGAGGGCGCGCCGCCGGGCCCCGGCAGGCCCTTCGGCCCCGGGGGGATGCCCCGGCGGGGCCAGGGGCCGTCCCCCTCTTCCCGGAGGGTCAGCGCCGAGCCGCGAGCTCGGAGATGGCAGCCGATTCCCTGATCTCCTCGGGGCTGGCCGTGGCGGTGCCCACCTTGCCCACCACCACCCCCGCGGCCAGGGAGGCCAGGGCCGCGCCCTCCCGGAGGCCGGCCCCGGCGGCGAGAGAGGCGGCGACGGCGGCGACCACGGTGTCCCCCGCGCCGGAAACGTCGAACACCGCCCTGGCCCGGGTGGGCAGGTGCACCGTCTCGCCCGAGGAGAGCAGGAGCGTCATGCCGTCCTCGCTCCGGGTGACGAGGAGGTTCTCTATGCCGTGCCGGCGCATGAGCTCGCGGCCGGCCTCGGCCAGGATCTCGCCCGTGGCCCTGGAGACGTCCCGCCCGTAGGCGAGGGCGAGCTCCGCCCGGTTGGGGGTGACCAGGGTGGCCCCCCGGTACCGCTCCCAGTCGGCGCCCTTGGGATCCACTATCGAGGGGATGCCCGCCGCGCGGGCCCCCCCCAGGAGGAACGCGAGCACCCCGGGGGTGAGGAGGCCCTTCCCGTAGTCGGAGACGGTGAGCGCCCGCGCGAGGGGGAAGGCCTTGGCCACCGCCCCCGTGTAGGCCGCCACCACCGGGGGCGGGACTTCGCGGGTGGACTCCTCGTCGAAGCGCACGACCTGCTGGATGCCGGCTATCACCCTGGTCTTGACGGTGGTGGGCCTCTCGGGATCCGCGATGAAGCCGGGGGAGCCCTCGGACAGGGCCCCCGAGAGCAGGCCGCGCAGGGCCTCGGCCTTGGCGTCCGCGCCCACCACCCCCGCCGCCAGGGCCCTGGCGCCCAGGGCGTGGAGGTTCATGACCACGTTGCCCAGGCCGCCCGGGGCCCAGGTCTTCCGGCGGACCGCCACCACGGGGACCGGGGCCTCGGGGGAGAGGCGGACGGCCTCCCCGTAGACGTAGCGGTCGAGCATCACGTCCCCCGCCGCGAGGACCGCGGCGCCGGGGAGCCTGTCGAGGAGGGCCAGGGTGTTGCGGCTCATCTGTGCCGTCCTTCCGGGGGGCGGAGGGGCTGCCCGCGGGGGCCCCGGGCAGCCGGCCGGGGGGAGCGTCCCGGCCCCGCCACCGGGGAGGGCGTCCCTGCGGCCGGGGGCGGATCGCGGATTATGGCACCCCGCGACGGCCCCCCCGGGCCGGGATCCGCGGGAGGGGGGGATCCTGCCGCCGCGACGGCACCCTCAGTGGGAAGGGATGGCCGTCTCCAGCCTGAAGGAGCCTTCCCCCAGCACCCGCTCGCCCCTTTCCAGGAGCTCGAGCGTGAGCAGGGGGGGCCTGTCGACGAGGTAGGAGGCCACGCCGTCCCGGCAGCGGAGATTCAGGCAGAAACGCGGGGACTGGGCGCCCTCGGGGATGGGCTCCCAGGAGGACAGCAGCTCCGCCGCGGCCGGGGCCTGGCGGAGCGGCAGGGAGATCTCCACTGACTTGACGCGGTTCAGGAGGTCGGACTCGAGGGACCAGATGTCCTCCACGGATATCTTGGCCGTGCCGAAGCGGGAGTCCTCGGCCTGCGGCTCCGCGCGGCCGTCCACCACCACGAAGCGGGCGTCGTCGCCGTCCAGGAGGCCCCGGACGCTCTCGAAGGAGTTGGCCCAGACCAGGAGCTCGATCCGCGAGGCGGAGTCCTCCAGGGAGGCGAAGGCGAAGTCCCTGCCCTTGCGGTCCTTCTTGATCTTCACCTCGCAGATCCTCCCGCAGACGCGCACCTGCTCGCGCCTCCTGCACCGGAGCACCTCCCCCACGCGCCGCGCCCCCAGGGCCCTGGTCGCCCGCTCGAAGCGCTCGAAGGGGTGCCCCGTCACGTAGAAGCCCAGGAACTCCTTCTCCCCGGTCAGCCGCTCGGAGTCCGTGAAGGGCGCGGCCTCGCTCCAGCACGGGCCCTGCGGCTCCAGCCCGGCGGAGCCGAAGATGCTGTTGACGGTGAGGTGCTCCATGGCCGGGCCGCGGGCCTTCTCGGCGGCCTCCTTCATGGCCCGGTCGAGCGACCCGATCATGGTCGCGCGGTCGGCGCCCCCCGCGGCGTCCAGCGCGCCGCTCATGATGAGGGCCTCGACGACGCGGCGGTTCACCTTCCTGCGGCAGACCCGCAGGCAGAAGTCGAAGAGATCGGCGTAGGGCCTCCCCTCCCGCTCCTGGGTGATGGCCTCGATGGGGCCCTGGCCCAGGCCCTTGATGGCCCCGAGCCCGAAGAGGATCCGCCCGTCCTTGACGGTGAACTTCTCGCCGGAGGAGTTCACGTCGGGCGGCAGCACCGCGATGCCCGACGCCCGGCACTCGGCCATGAGGTCGGCTATCTTGTCGTGGTTCTGCTGCTCGGAGGTCATGAGGGCCGCCATGAACTCCACAGGGTGGTGGGCCTTGAGCCAGGCCGTCTGGAAGCAGACGATGGCGTAGGCCGCGGAATGGCTCTTGTTGAAGCCGTACTCGGCGAACTTGGCCAGGGTGTCGAAGACGGAGGAGGCCGCGGCCTCGTCCAGGCCGCGGCCCCGGCAGCGGCTGACGAAGTCGGGCCGGATGCGGGCCATCTCCTCGGGCTTCTTCTTGCCCATGGCGCGCCTCAGCACGTCCGCCTCGCCCAGGGAGAAGCCCGCGAGGGTCTGCGCTATCCGCATCACCTGCTCCTGGTAGAGCACCACGCCCCCGGTCTCCTCCAGGATCGGCTTGAGCAGGGGGTGCAGGTACTCCGGCTTGGCCCGGCCGCGCTTGACCTTGATGTAGTGCTCGGCCTGCCCGCTCTTCAGGGGGCCCGGCCTGTAGAGGGCGAGGAGGCCCGTGATGTCCTCGATGCAGGAGGGGCGCAGGCTCGTTATGTACTGCCGGAAGCCCTGCTTCTCCATCTGGAAGACGCCGTTAAGGTTCCCGCTCCGGAAGAGCTCGTAGGTCGCGGGGTCCGAGGTGTCGAGGGCGTCCAGGTCCACGTGGACGCCCTTCTCCGCGAGTAGCCTCAGGCAGTGCTTGATGAGGGTGAGGGTCTGGAGCCCCAGGAAGTCGAACTTGATGAGGCCCATCTCCTCGACCCCGTTGAGCTCGAACTGCGTGGCCACGGCGCTCTTGCCCTGCCTCTGCATGACGAAGAGGGGGAGCCTCTCCATGAGGGGGCGGTCGCCTATGACCACCCCCGAGGCGTGCAGGGACGCGTGCCGGAAGAGCTTCTCCAGCACCCTCGCGTGGGAGAAGAGGGTCTTCACTTCGGGGCGCGTCTTGTACGCCTCGGCGAGCCTGGGCTCCACCTCGAGGGCCTTGTCGAGGGTGATCGTCAGGTCGTCCGCCGGGATGAGCTTCGCGAGCGCGTCGGCCTCCGAGAGGGGCATGGCCAGGGCCCTGGCCACGTCGCGGATGACCGCCCGCGCCTTCATCTGGCCCAGCGTCGCTATCTGCGTGACGTACTGGGGGCCCCCGTAGGCCTCCGTCACGTACTCCAGCACCTCGGCGCGGCCGTCGGTGCAGAAGTCCACGTCGATGTCGGGCATGGAGACGCGCTCGGGGTTCAGGAAGCGCTCGAAGAGCAGGTCGTAGCGGATGGGGTCGATGTTGGTTATCCCCAGGGCGAAGGAGACGAGCGAGCCCGCGGCCGAGCCGCGGCCGGGGCCCACGGGGATGCCCCTGCCGCGGGCCCAGGAGGTGAAGTCGGCGACGATGATGAAGTACCCCGCGAAGCCCACGTTGATGATCACGGAGAGCTCCATCTCGAGCCGGTCGCGGTACGCCCCCAGCTCGTCCTCCGTGAAGGGCCTGCCCAGGCCCTCGCGCTTGGCGAAGAAGGATTCGAGCCCCCCGCGGGCGAGCTCCCGGAGCCTCCCCTCGGCGGTCGCGCCCTCCGGCAGCTTGAGCTTGGGGAAGTGGTAGGTCTTCTTGGGGAACTCGAGGTTGCAGCGCTCGGCGATCGCGAGGGTGTTGTCGCAGGCCTCGGGGCACCAGGAGAAGAGCCCGCGCATCTCCTCGGGCGACCGGAAGTAGTAGGTGTTGAAGGGCATGCGCATGCGCCTCGCCTCCCCCACGGTCGTCTTGGTCTGGATGCACAGGAGCACGTCGTGCGCCTCGTAGTGCTCCTTCAGCAGGTAGTGGCAGTCGTTGGTGGCGACCAGCGGGATCCCCATGTCCTTCCCGTATCCCCGGAGGATCTCGTTCACGTGCGCCTGGTCCGGGATCATGTTCTCCTGGACCTCCAGGTAGAAGCGCCCCGGGAACAGCCCGGCGTAGCGCTCGATGAGGGACCTCGCCTTGGTGTAGTCGTGCCGCACTATGGCGTAGGGGATCTCCCCCTGGAGGCAGGCGGACAGCGCGATGATCCCCCCCCCGTAGCGCTCCAGGAGCTCGTAGTCCACCCGCGGCTTGTAGTAGAAGCCCTCGATGTTGGCGAGCGAGATCATCCGCGAGAGGTTCTGGTAGCCCTCCATGTCCATGGCGAGGAGCACCAGGTGGTGGCGCGTCTCGGACTTGTCCCGCGCGTGCCTGCCCCCCGGGGCGACGTACGCCTCGACGCCCACGATGGGCTTGACGCCGGCCTTCACGGCCGCCTGGTAGAAGGCCCACGCCCCGAACATCTGGCCGTGGTCGGTCAGGGCCACCGCGGGCATGCCCATGGACTTGGCGGTGGAGACGAGATCGGGGATCCGGATGGCGCCGTCCAGGAGGCTGTAGGCGGAATGCACGTGCAGGTGTACGAAGCTCTCGCTCATGGGGTCTCCCTCGGCCCGCCCGGCGGCCCGGGCGGGATGTGGCGGGGTCCTGGGCGGGGGGCCGGGGGGCCCCCCCCCCCGGGGGGGGCGCCCGGGGGGGGGGGG
>JAITEZ010000043.1 GCA_031281735.1 Deltaproteobacteria bacterium
TGACATGGCTAGATACAACCTATACGTATCTATATACACTATCCTCAAACATATGTCAACTCGGCATCGCTGGGTAGCCCACCTCAGCGTCCCTGACGATCGCTTTTCCGCGAAGAGCCAAAAAAATGATCATGTAAAATAAAAAAAATATAAATATTAATATGTTGTATAATAACCAATGCCCGGCTAAGGGCAGGGCAAGAGCTTGGCCGAAGGCCAGGTCGAGGCGATACGCGGTTGCTGTCGGAGGGAGTGAGCGCGGACGTTGCCGCCAGGGCATACGGATTTTGGTAGATATTGTCCTATGTCTGGAATAAAAGTTTTCGTCATCCCCTGCCGGCGTCCCGTCCCCAGGCACTGGCGCAGGCGGGCCGTCCCGCATGGGAGCAGGCACCGGGGCGGGCGGGATTGCCTACGCCGCGGTGGCGGCAGCTGAGCGGGGTGGATCGGGCGATTGGATCGCGAGTCGGCCGCCCCCGGGCGGCAGGGACATCTGCGGACGATGCCAGGGGGGTGCAGGGCCTCCGGCACTCAAGCCTGTTCCCCGCCGGCGATACTGGCTGGCTGGATCTGCGGAATTCCCGCGGCTGCCGCCCCGGGGCAGGGGCACGGATGCCCCCCGGACGCGCCGCCGTCCCCGGCGCGGGCAAGGTGCGCCTCGGAAGTCCTGGAGTGGCGACACTCGGAGGATCCGCCGACCTCGGAGGAACCGCCGATCGGGAAAGCGGCCAGCAGGTTTCAGGTTCGGGCTCGCGGACGCCGGCGTGTTCATTGCCTGCGCGACACGGCGGCGGGCTCAGGACTGCCTGGGGGCAGCACCCCGGTTCCCGACCCCGGCCGGGTTCAGGGCGGTTCCTGCCGGTCCGGTCCAGTCGGCGGGCGTCGGCGGGAGGCCGCCGTCCTGAGGCCGGCCAGGAACCGGCGTCGCTCCGGCATGACGGCCCCGGCGTGGAGTCTCACGCCGCGTTCTGCGCCCTTCACGCCATTTCCGGCGCCTGGGATGACCAGGCGCGGGGACGGACGGGCCCGGCGGCAGTGGCAGGACGGTCGGCGGGCCGTCCTGGCAAGCAGGTGCGTCCGCTTGGCCGCCAGGATGTCAGGCAGGGGCAGGCACCGGGACGCTCCTCGCCCGCGCGCGGGCGGCGGGCTTTCCGCGGGCATGTGAGGGTGTCCCCGCCCGCACGTCCGCCAGGCGGTGCGGCGCCCGCAGGGGAGCCGCCCGGGGCGGCGCGGGGCCGGGGCCCGGGAAGGCTACCCCGCCGGGCGGCCGCGCGGCGGGCGGGGGATGACGCTTGTCAAGGGAAATGGATACCGAGCGGACAAAAAGGCGGGTAAACGGGCCGGATGGGATCCGTGTAAACCGTGCCTGGCAAGGCTTTCATAGCCGGCCGCGCGTTCATGCGGCGCGGAACGCCCGGACGATTGATCCGCGCCATGTCGCGCGCCCTCTGCCGCGTGATACACTCCATTTGAAGGGGCCGCACACCCTCGCGACCGGACAGGGACTGCGGCGCCTTGGAAGAGCGCCGGAAGGGCGTCCGGGGAAGGTAGGACGCGCATGGAAAACGACGGTTTCAACGCCATCCAGTTGGCGGCTTTGGGGCTGTTCGCCAGCAACTCGTACGAGGGCGTGAGCATGTTCTCGATATCCGAGGCGGCTGGCGTCAAGAAGCCCACGATCTACTCCCACTTCACGGGCAAGAGCGGCCTCTACCTGAGCCTGATCGGGCCCTGCATCCGCATTGAGTCGGCCAGGCTCAGGGAGGCGCTGGAGGGAGCGGGCGGCGTGATGGACAAGCTGAGGGCCTACTTCGACGGGTTCTGCGAGAGGTTCTGCTCGGATCCCCCGTATCTCAGGTTCCTCATGAGGGCACTGAGGCTGCCGCCCCCGGAGCTCCGGGAACGCACGGAGAGGATCTGCGAGGAGCACTACTCCGTGATGGAGGAGACGCTCGCCTCCTTCATGGCGCCGCTGGCACCCAAGAAGCTCTCCGTTTCCGAGCTCGCGAAGGCCTATCTGAGCCTTCTCGACGGCGCCCAGCTGGAGCTGGTCGGCGGCTGCGGGAAGTCGGGCTTCAAGGCCAGGTGCCTCTGGCCGCTTTTCGAGGAGGCAGCCGCCGGCGGCCGGGCATCCTAGGGTCCGGCGCTGCCGGCTCCGGCGCGGCGGGTCCGCCGGGATCACTGCGGGCCTGAGGGATACCCCCCGGACGGGGGGGCCCTGCGGGCCCCGGCCGGCGCCGGATCACAGGGATTAGGATAGCGGCGGCAGGGCGCCGGCGGCGGCAGCCGCCGCCTCGCGCGCGAGAGGGCGCCCCGCCGCTCGAGGGTTACCGCGGCGGCCGGCCCCGGCCGGGGGCGGGGCGGCGGCCGGACCGCCGGGGCCCGGGACCTGCGTAGGCCCCGGGCCCGGCACCGCGGCTGGAAAGTGCGGCGCGACGGGCCTGCCCCCGACCGTCCGAGGGCGGGACGGGAACGCGCGCCGCGGGCGGGGGCCGAGCGCCCCGTCACGGATGAGGAGATCTGCATGTCATTCAAGGCAAAAATCTTCGGGGTCTGCGGGATCCTCATGCTCGCGGCGGTGGCCATAGCCGTGGTGGGCCTGAGGTCCGTGGAAAACCTGCACGAGGCCATGGAAAGGAGCTTCGAGTTCGAGTCCAAGCACCAGGACGTGATCAAAGGGCTTGAACTCTCGGTTACCCGGATGCACTCCCTGCTCAAGGAGATCATGGTCAACGAGGACGCCGATAGGGAGAATAAGCTGAAGGCGGATATCACCGAGGTCATGGACCGGCAGGTGGAGGCCGTCGTGCGCTCCTACTCGCCGGTGGCCTCCGCGGCCGAGGTCTGGAAGCGCATCAGGGAGGGCTGGCAGGAGCGGCGAGAGATCCTGGAGCGGATCTGCGAGCTCTCATTCAGGAGCACCGGCTACAACGGGCGGCTCCTTGCGGTCCGCGGGAGCACGAAGTTCTGGGCGAACTTCGACGTGGCCATCCAGGACGTCTTCGACTCCGCCCTCTCCGCCAAGACCCCGCTGGGAGACCAGGTGGCTTTCACGTCCCTGGAGGTGATGAAGTCCGCCAAGAGCCTGCAGCTGTCCGAGAAGCTCTCGTCCCTGGCCGTCGAAAGAGAGAGGCGTAAGAAATGGCTCGAGGTAGGCATGGCCGATCTCAAGCAGCTCCAGGATCTCCTGGGGCAGCTCGAGAAGATCCTCACCGGGCCCGCGGCCAACGTCGAGGAGCTCCGCATCTACCAGCGCGACTTCGATTCCCAGGCGGCCAAGGCGGTGGCGTTCCGGGGCAGGGGCGAGCTGGAGCTCTCCCCCCCGACCGTCAGGCCGGCCCGGAGCTTCATCCATCCCGAGCTCCCGGAGGCGTCCCGCATCTACTGGGAGAGGGTTAGGCCTTTCCGCAGCTCAGGCGCGGCCATCTTCCGGAAGGTCTACGAGCTGGTGGACGAGGACACCAACAACGAGGCGGCCAGGATCATGTGGGAGGTCTACGAGCCCCTGGCGATCGAGGCAAACGGCTGGCTCGCCGAGGTCAGTAAAGCCACCGAGGAGATCAAGTACAGGGAGCTGCAGAACGCGGAGGAGACCTACCGCAATACGTACCTCGTCCTGATGTCCGTGGCGGCGGGATCCGTAATCCTGGGCGGGATCCTCGCGCTGACGGCGGTCCTCGCGCTTGACAGGAGCCTGGGGCGGGTCATACGGGAGCTCTCCAGCAACAGCGAGGTCCTTGAGGGGCTGTCCGCGGCCGTGGCGGAGGCGAGCGAGGTCACCTCCGAGGGCACCATCGAGAGCTCGGCGTCGCTTGAGCAGATACGCGCCACCATGCAGGAGTTCTCCGAGAAGACCAAGCTCAACGCCGAGAGGGCCAGGCAGTCCGGCGTTCTCGTTGAAGAGACCCGCCAGGCGGTGGACCGGGCCTCCGCCTCCATGAAGGACGTCATATCCGCCATGGATTCCATCTCGGTGTCCGGGAACGCCATCGGGAAGATCGTGAAGACCATCGACGAGATAGCCCACCAGACGAACCTCCTGGCCCTGAACGCCTCCGTGGAGGCGGCCAGGGCGGGCGAGGCCGGGGCCGGCTTCGCCGTAGTGGCCGACGAGGTGAGGAACCTCGCCCAGCGCAGCGCGGAGGCGGCAAAGAACACGGCGTCCCTCATCGACGCCACCATCAGCTCGATAGTATCCGGGTCGGGCATGGTGAACGCCACCGACGAGAGCTTCCGCGTGGTGATAGACCGCCAGCCCGTGCTGGAGAGCCACATAAGGGAAGTCTACGAGAACTGCTCCGAGCAGAGCCTGGGCATCGAGCAGATCAACAAGGCCATAATCGAGATAGACACCGTGACCCAGAACAACGCCGTCAACATAGAGAAGACCGCCTCCACGGCAGGCCGGATACGCCAGGAGTCGGACGTGCTCCTGGATGTGGTGAGGGACATGATGCAGCTGACCAAGGGGACCAAGGGCTCCTCGGCCAAGCTGGACTCCGGGGGCTCGCCGAAGGTCGGGGCCGCGGCCGGCGGCAACGGCGGCCGCCGCATCGGCGGGGCCAGGGCCGTCCGCGTCAGCGGCCGGATGTTCGGGGAAGGCCTCCCGGCCGGGGAGGAGGAGGCGTAGGGAGCCAGAGGACGCGCAGGTAGCCCCCGTGAGGGCTTCCTGCACGGCGGCGAGGCGGGGGGGCCAGGGGCCCCCGCCCCCGCGATCCGGCGGCCCCTTCTGGCCACGGAACGGCCGCATCGGGATCCTCCCGCACCCCTCAAAAGGGGCCGCGCGGCACCTCTCCGCATTTCCGGATTAGGGGCCGGGCGGCCCCCGTCCGCCACCCCCCCGGGGGCGCCCCG
>JAITEZ010000051.1 GCA_031281735.1 Deltaproteobacteria bacterium
CGGGCTGGATCTTCACCCCGGCGGCGCCGGCCCTCGCGAGGGCCTCCGGGATGTACTCCTGTATGCCCTTGATGCGGGCGGTGTCGGAAGGGTGGGTGGACAGGAACGCCGGCACGCCGGCCCCTCCCGAGGCCTTGCGCATGCGCTCCCAGAAGGGCACGGCAGCGGAGGGGTCGTAGCCGGCCAGGGCCATGAGGGAGAGGCCGATGCGGTCCGCCTCGGCCTCCTGGGCACGGCTGAAGGGCATGAGAACCCCGAACTGCGCCCCCAGGCCGTAGCCCGTCATGATCATCTGGGCGGTCAGAGGGGAGACCGAGGTGGAGCTGCCGAGCACCTGGCCCAGGACGGTGGCCCCGAACTCCGCGGCCATCTGCTGGCTGACGCGCTCGGCCCCGTGGCGGGCCAGGGCGTGGGACACCTCGTGGCCCATGACGACGGCGATCCCCGTCTCGTCCTGGCAGACGGGCAGTATGCCCGAGTAGAAGGCCACCTTGCCGCCCGCCATGCAGAAGGCGTTGACGGTGCCGGGCTCATCGATGAGGTTGAACTCCCAGTTGTAGCCGGCGAGATCGCCCGCCCGGCCTTCCGAGGCCATGAGGAGCTGGGCGGCCTGGGCGATGCGCTGTCCCACCCGCTTGATCATGGCGGTGTCCTGGCGGTTGGAGGATAGCTTGCCCTCGGCGAGGACCTGCTTGTAGGCGAGGGCGGACTCCTGGTTGAGTTCGGCGTCGGAGACGAGGTTCAGCTGCGATCGGCCGGTGCCAGCCACGGTGGCGCATCCGGCGAGCAGGGAGAGGGCCAGGCACGCGGCCAGCAGGCCTGCGGCTTTCCTGAGAGGGGCGATTTGGGGCATTCGGGCACCTTTTCTCGTGATGGGGTAGTCCAGGAGGTTTGCGTTCCCGAGGCCGCACCGGGCCGTCGCTGGGCGGCCGCTTTCCGCCGGGCGCGGACTCAATCCCCTGCGGGCGGGGGGGGAAGGGGGCTGTCTCGGCACGCCGGGGGCGGTCCCCGGAAAGGCGTCCGGCGGCTCGCGGAGGGGGCGCGGCCGCGGCCGGCCCGGGGTGCCGCCGCGCCGGGGGGGGACGCTTCCCGGTCGCCGCCTTTCCGCGGCGGAAGCGAGGATCCTGACGGACGCGCCGCAGGCCGCCCGGCGGACCGCGGGGGGGCGGGCCGTCGGGGCAAGCGTCCGACCGGCCGGGCGGGGCGCGGCATGCGGAGCCTCCGGGCCACGCCCTGCGGGCGCGGCCGCGCGGATGGCCGCCTGCGGAGTGCGGTCAGGGAGGCCTGCGGCCGCCCGGAAGGCGGGGCCTCCCCGCCGCCGGGCGGGGCGCGGCGCACGGGGGCCGCGGGAGGCTCAGAGATCCAGCGCGAACTCGTCGAATTCCATGGTCCTGTACGAGCCCGTGCTCACGTAGGCCAGGACCGCGTTGAAGATATCGGCGGGGACGGCGCCCGGCAGCACCGTCGCCGGCGTGCCCTCGGGGTCTATGAATATGAAGGTGGGGACGGCCCGGACGCGGTAGGCGCGGACCATCTCCTCGGAACGGTCGTAGTCCAGGGGCACGAGGGCGAAGGAGCTGTTGAGGGACTCCGCCACCTTCCTGTCAGGGAGCACGTTCGCGTCAAAGGCCGCGCAGTTGCCGCACCAGGAGGCCCAAAAATACAGGAGCACGTACTTGCCGTGCTCGCGGGCCTCGGCCACGGCCGCGTCCGGGCTGTACGTCCTGATGCCGGTCCCCGGGTACTCGCGGGGCGGCGCCGCCGAGGCGGGGAGCACCGGCGCCGCGGCGGCCACCAGGGCCTCGCGGCTCTCGGCGGGCGGGCCGGCGGCGTCCACGGTGGCCAGCGCGTCCGCGGCCGGGGGCCGCGACGGCAGGAGGATCAGGCCCGTCAATATGAGGATGGCCCCGAAGGCCAGGACCGTGAGAGTCACAGGTTTTTTCATCGGTGGGTACCCGAGTGCCCCGGCCCGCAGGGTGGGGCGGTCGGGGCGGTGGAGGCGGAGAGGGGGGCGGTGCCGCCGGCCCGGGGTGCCGAGACGTCCCTCCGCGCCGCCCTCCCGGGGGCCGGAAGCCGCGCGCGGCTGCGGGCCCCCCTCAGAGGTCCGGGGTCACCAGGGCCAGCTTGTCGAGGATGAGGAGCGCAGCGAGGGCCAGGATGGACGCGCCCATGGCCCTGTTCACCCAGACGGTGTGCCTGCCGAGGCCCTTCAGGAGCGGGAGAAGCCTCCCGAGGAGGAGGGAGCCCGCGAGGAAGGGCACCGCGAGCCCCGACGAGAAGACCGCCAGGAGCCAGATCCCCCTGCCATCGCCGGAGTCCACCGCCGCGAGCGAGAGCAGCGAGGCCAGCACCGGCCCCCCGCAGGGGGTCCAGCCGGCGGCGAAGGCCATGCCAACCAGGAAGGCCCCGCAGAGACCCCCCGAACCCTCGGGTACCGGGAGCCTGCGCTCGCCCGCGAGGAAGGACGGGCGTATCACGCCCAGGAGGACAAGCCCGAAGACGATCATGACGGCCGCGCCCAGGTAGCGCAGGACTTCCCGGTTGGTGAAGAGGAAGTCCCCCAGGGCACTGGCGGCGGCACCCAGGAGGGTGAAGACCAGGCTGAAGCCCAGGACGAAGAAAACCGTGGAGGCGAATACCGCCACCCGGGCCCGGCCCGTCCAGGCCCCGCCCCCCGCGCGGAAGGCGGCGGCGTTGTCGCCGGCCACGGTCGAGAGCCAGGCCGGGACCAGCGGCAGGGTGCAGGGGGTGAAGAACATCGCCAGTCCCGCCAGGAAGGAGGCGGGCAGATCCACGCTCTGGATAGCTATCATTTCCCCCCCGTAACGTCCCCAGGCCCGCGTGGGCCGACCCGAACCGCATTATAGGCTATTTCGCGGCTGAGATCATCCGGCGGGTGGTGCGCTGGTGCGCTGCCCGGACTGGCGCCGGACTGCCCGCGGCCGCCCGCGTCCCCGCCCGGGACGTCCTCCCGGCGCGATCCGAAGGCCGGCGAGGCCCCACGGGGAGCGGTGCCGGCGGGAGCCATCCCCATCGGCACCGGGGGCGGCGGCCCCCTCAGGGCCCCGCCCCGCGAGATCCCCCCGGCCGCCTCAGGACAGCCCCCAGCGGGACTCGCCCAGGTCGCCCAGGCGGGCCAGCCGCGGGGCGAGCTTGGAGTTGTTGTAGACGGCCATGAAGATCCCGAAGATGGCCAGGCTGAGGCTCGCGAGGTCGGTGTAGAACCATAACCCGGCGAGACCCTTGGCGCTCTCGCGGTTCATGATGGCGAGCCGGGGTATGAGAAGCCCCCAGGTCCCGGCCAGGGCCAGCGAGAAGGACCAGACGATCCTCCGCAGGAGCTGGCGCAGGGAAGGACGTGTCAGGTTGGATGCGGGCAGGGGTGTCATGCGGCGGGGTTCCTCGGGAGTGGAGGGGGGGTGAGGCTCGCGGCCTGGGGCCGGTCGGCGGGGAAGCGCCCCGATTCTAGCACGGGGGGGGCCGCGGGGCAAAGACTCCGCGCCAGCGGGACCGCGGCCGTCCCCGCTCGTCGCCCCGCCGCCGGTACCTGCGCCACAGGTCCCGGCGGTCTCACGCGGGGGGCACGCCGGGGCGGGGACGCCGGGACGCGATGTAAAAAAAACCAACATTTGGAACGCGGAAAATATGATATCATTCCCGGCAACGTTTCCGGCCAATCCGCCTGCGCGGGGACGGTCCAGCGCAGGAGAGGGGCTGCGGCCCACGCGGGCCCAGATCCCCGCCCGCGCTGGAGTGCCTTCGCAGAAAGCGGCCGGTTCGCCGCCGTCCTCCCGGGACAGGCAGCCCCCCCCGCAGGCGGGGAGGGGCCGGGCCCCGGGCCGCGGGGGCCTCCCGGATGGGCGCTGCGGCGGCCGGAGGGGGACGGGTGCCCCGCCGGGCGGACGCCGGATCGGCGGACTGGGGCTGCGGCCCCCGTCTCAGCAGCGATGCCGCCCGGCCGCCAAGCCGGCCGGGACGGGCAAGTGACCCGTGAGAAAGGAGGGGGCGCTCGCAGTGTTCTACACCGTGACTTTCAACCCGGCCCTGGACTACGTGGTGGCCGTGGAGGGCTTCGCCACCGGCCGCATCAACCGCTCCGCCTCGGAGGCGTTGCAGATGGGGGGCAAGGGCATCAACGTGTCCTCCATGCTCAGGACCCTGGGCTCCCCCACCGTGGCGCTGGGGTTCCTGGCGGGCAGGATAGGCGACGTCCTGGAGGCCGGGCTGCGGGACCAGGGCCTCGAGGTCGACTTCATCCGCCTCAAGGAGGGCTTCACGCGAATAAACGTGAAGATACGCTCCGACGTGGAGACGGAGCTCAACGGCGGCGGCCCGCCGCTCACCCGCGCCGACGTGGAGGCCCTCCTGTGGAAGATTCGGAGGCTCGGGGACGGGGACGGGCTGGTCATGTCCGGCAACGTGCCCAAGGGCGCCGGGGACGGGGTCTACGCCGAGTTCCTGGACGCCCTGGAGGGAAGGGACGTCCTCACGGCGGTGGACGCGGCCGGCGCGCTCCTCTCCAACGCCCTCCCCCGGCGTCCGTTCCTCGTGAAGCCCAACCGCCTGGAGCTCGAGGGCATCACGGGACGCGGCCTCCCTACCGACGCGGACGTGCTCGGGGCCGCCCGCCACGCACAGGGCCTGGGTGCCCGCAACGTGCTGGTGTCGCTCGCGGGGGACGGGGCCCTGCTCCTGGCCGAGGACGGCCGCGCCTGGCGCGTGGCGGCCGCGGCAGGCGAGGTGAGGAACTCGGTGGCCGCGGGCGACTCCATGGTGGCCGGCTTCCTCCACGCCTACGCCGGCACCGGCGACTACGCCCAGGCCCTGCGGCTCGGGGCGGCCGCGGGCTCGGCCACCGCCTTCTCCACGGTCATGGCCGACAAGGCCTTCGTGGACGAGATCCTTGCCCGGACCCCCGAGCCCAGGCGCATCTAGGCCCGGTCCGCCGAGCCGTCCCTGCGGCCCGGCGCCGCCGGGATTCCGCCGGCCGCGCCCTGCGTCTAGCTCGGCGGGAGGCCGCGGGGAACCCCGCCCATCCCCGGCGGCACTCCCGGCCTCGCGGGCTGCCGGCATCGGGGCGCCTTGAGCCGAGGAGATCAGATCAGCGACGCTTTTCAGAAAGGGCGCCGCCGCCGCGACGGAGGTCGAGGAGCCCAAGGGAGGCGAGGGCCTCGCGAGGGTTCCGGGCTACGTCCGCGCCTGCTCCCGCCCGGCGGGCACCAGGCTCGCCAAGGCCGCCGTGAACACCATCCCGCCGGGGTGCGCCACAGGCGTGCACGCTCACCCGGACTATGAGGAGATCTGCCTCATCCTTAGCGGGTTCGGGGAATACCCCGGCTCCGACGGCCGGGCCGTGCCTGTCGGATCCGGAGATTTCGCCATGATCCGCCGGGGCGAGAGCCACGGTCTCAGGAACAGCCGGGAGGTGCCCCTGGCCTTCGCGGCGGTGACCGTGGCCGGCCCCGACTCCTGAGTCGCGCCGCAGGCTGCCAGGCCGCGCGATCCGGACCGGACGGGAGATTCCCGGACCCGGCGCCTCCGTCCGCTTCGGTGATCGGGATCGACATGGGCATGGCGGCCCGTTTCGCCACCCTCCCGGACGGGACACGTCCATAGGGCCCCTGGACACGCTCAGGAGACGCCCCGGCAGGGCAAGGTTTGTGGAAGGCCCGGAAGGCCCTCCTGCGGAAGAGGAGGCTTGGGAGGGACCGGCTCAAGGCCGGGAGGAAGGTTGCGGGAATCCGCCGCGGGACGGCGGGCACCCGCCGCGGCTTCATCAACGAGGCCACGGCCGCGATAGGCAGGAGCCACGCCGCGGCAGCGGCCGGGGCTCTGAAGGCGGGGGCATGTCAGCCCCGGCCAGGGGGACGCCGGAGGAACCCGGACGCCACTTGTCGGCCAGGAGCGGCCTCAACCTGGCGATCCCGGATCAGGGCCGGGGCGCTTCCGTCCCGATGCCCGGCTGGAAGCCCGCGGGACGGGGTGGCGGGAGGCTCGCGAAGGCCGATCCGCGCGGCGCCAGCCGGACGTGCCCGGAACGCGGGCGCACGGACGCCGGGGACAGGCCCTCCCGGGCCGGGTTCCGGTGCCTGGGATGCGGATGCGGGGGCGGTGCCGATCATGAAGGCGCACTCAGCGTCCTGGCGGCCGGGCAGGCCGCCATCGTCTGAGGGGGAGGGGCACTCAAGGCCACCCGCAAGAGCCTCCGGGGATCGCCCGAAGGCTAGGAGGCGGGAACCTGCCGGGGGGAAGCAGGGCGCGGGGCCCTGAATCCGCCGGGAATCCACGTCCTGCAGGGCAGGGAGGACGTCAAGCAACGGCTTGCGCCTTCATCAGCCATGGGCGCTTCGGCCCGGGGGCCGCGCTTCGGCCCCTCAGCCTCCTGTCATTTTGAACCGATCTCTCAGGCGGCTTCAGGTGCTCAGAATGAGAAGACCATGCTCATGCCGCCGGCGGCTTCCCCGGTCTCGCCAGAGAGGCCGTAAGTGCTGATGCCAAGATCCACATCCCCCAGGGCCATGATGATGAGGCCCAGCTCGGCGAAAGCCGAGGCACCGCCGGGCCCGTAGAGGGTGATCCGGGGGGTGCGCTCCGCCGGTGCCGCCCCGCCGAATCCTTGATCCCAGGCGAGCCCGAAGTAGCCCCGGACGCGGGGGGAGAAGTCGTGGCTGTAGCGTCCCCCGAACCGGGTTCTGAACGGGGTGGAGAGGCTGTAGCCGTAGAGTGGCGGGGGGGAGTCGGGCGCGTCAGAATAGTGCCTATTGATGCTCAGGTTGCCGTAGAGGCCCAGGGTGCCTCGCTGGGTGACGGGTATGCTGTAGCCGCCGCCGAAGCTGAGGCCCGGCAGGGCGCCTGCGGAGCGGGGAGCGAATGCGGCGACAGGAGAGGGGAAAGGGGCCAGGCCGGAGAGGGGCCCCCCGAGGCCGGCAGACCAGTCGAACCAGGCGCCCACGTAATAGCCGGGAAGCTGGGAGGGTTCCGCGGCGGAGACGGCGGACGCCGGGACGGGATTCCCCGGCGGCTCCGGGACTCCCTGGCCTTCCCGGGCGGCGGGCGCGGCGGAGGGTTCCGGGGAAGCCGCGGCGGGGGGGGCCGGGGAGGCGGTGGTGGCGGCCGGGGCGGAGGGCGTGGAGCCGGCGGAAAGGTCGGGCATGTCCCTGGCATCGCCCCCGGGCGAGGCGAGGGCGGCCGCCGGGAGTAGAGCGAGGAACGCCAACGCCGCGAGGAGCGCGGCCGGAGCGCCAGATGTCGATGGCTGGCGGTAGGACATGGATCCGTCACCGGAGCTGGCCCCTGGATAAAGAGCGGGGAAGGTATCCGGGTGCCCTGCGCGAGGATTCGGGAGTGTTGCTTGCGGCCGCCCGGTGCCGGGCGGCGGCTCCCGGGAAGGGGTGCCAGGCCGGCATGGATAGGGGCGGCTGGAGGCGGGGCCCTGCGGGCAGTGCCCGGCGCCTCGTGCCTTACAGGAAAAAATAGCATCGGCCGTCAGGGTAGTCAACAAAAGGCCGCAAGGATTCCCCGCCTCAATGCCACCTTGCCTGCGAACGCGGGAAGCGTAGGCGGCGGGAGGAATTGCGGCAAATATCTCGCGAACATGATGCTATCATCCATGTTTGGAAGGAGGGCCACCTTGTCCATCTGACATCTGGATTTCATTCGGTCTATTCATTGCATTATCATTTAGTTTTAGTAATAAAATATAGGCATAAAATTATAATAGACGCTTTATCCTTTTTTTTTTTTGAAAGATTTGTTTATAGAAACAGGTAATAAATACGGCATAATGTTATTAGAATGGAACCATGATTACGATCATGTTCATGCGTTAATGACCGGGACGCCGGGCACCCGTATGGATGTCTTTCAGGGAACCTACAAATCCCGGAGCACGAGAAAGGCACGGGAGTTGTTCCCGGAAGTCAGGCAATCCCTGCGGACGGGCCGTTTTTGGCATGGAAGCTATTGCCTTGTCTCAGTCGGCGAGGCACCGCTGGAGGCCTTGAGACGCTGTATCGAGAGCCAGGGGCGCTGGGATGGCTAACAGGGCGTTCGTGTTCCGCATGTATCCGGACCGGAGGCAGGAGGATCTGATCGCCCGGACCTTCGGATGCTGCCGGTTCGTCTGGAACCGGATGCTGACGGAGAGAGGATCTACTGCCTCCTGACCCGCGACACGCTGAGGAACACCCCGGCCCATCTGAAGGATCGGCACCCCTGGCTCCGGGAAGTGGACGGCATGGCCCTGTGAAACGTCCGGCTGAACCTGGAGAGGGCCTTCGCGAACCTCTTCCGGAACCCCGGCCATTTCGGATACCCGAATTACAAGAGCAAACGACTGGACAGGCCGAGCTACACCACGAACCTCGTCGGGACAAACGTCGCCATCCCGGACGCGGGGCATCTGAAACTCCCCAGGCTGGG
>JAITEZ010000071.1 GCA_031281735.1 Deltaproteobacteria bacterium
ACATTGATACAGCATATGCATTTCGTATTTTAATAGATGTCTCAAATCTTGTGATTACCGCACAGGATAATCATCTTGACGCTATCTGTCCCGCTGCCAACTTCCCGTCCCCGCCCTTGCCGCCTACGCGCCTGCAGACGGCGCCCGCCGCGATCACGGGGCCGCCGGGGGTTCCTGCATGCCGCTCGGCTTCCGGCGGCTGACCGCGGCCCTGTCCCTTCACCCATGGCCTCGCGCACGTGAAGCAGCACGCGTGACAGCCTTCCTCCGCGCCTCCCGCCTGCAGCCGCCGCTGGCGCGGCCGCGCCGCCCTCCTGCCTCCCCGTGCCCGCTCCGGCCCCGTTCCCGCGCGGCGTCTCCCGGCCCGGCCGGGAACAGCTTTACCCGCTCCCATGACGGGAAAGCCTCGCCACCGCCCCGGCGCCGCGCGCGTCGCCTGCGGCTCCCTCAGCAACCACGCCACTGACGGCCTCCCCGGCCACGCCTCCCGGCTTGCTGACGGTGCCGGGGGCACAGGCCGCGAATCGCGGCACGGTCCGGCGGGCATCGCCGTCTAAATTTACCGGCGATTGGCCCCGGCGACTGGCCAAGGCAACTGGCCCGCCGGGCCCCGCCGCTTCTGCCTCCCGCAGCCCGGCCAGTCATCCTCCCCGTGGCAGGGTGCGGTTCGTTCGCCCCGCCAGAACGCGTCTCCCTACCGGTGCCGGGGTTTCGTCCCGGACGGCGGAGCGGCTGCCGCCCGTGGCGGCCTCGCGTCCCGGAAACTGAGTCCCGGATCGCGCATCCCGCGGCGCGCGGGAGACGGTCCCGCGGCAGGGGCGAACGGGTAGCCCGGGAAATCCTCCGACGGCCGGCGCGAGGGCGGCCAGCCCGGTTTCCGCCGCCGTTCCCCGCCCGCCCACTGCCCGTGCCAGGTCGCCCCGGCTTCCGGGAGCCGCCGCTGGCCTTTCCCCCGCGGGCACATGACGTGCCGGGGCCAGGGCCAACGGGGAATCGCCCATCCCCGGGCGGGCTCCCGCCGCATCTCGCCCCCCACGGCAGTAATCCTGCCATGCCGGCTCTTCAGCACGCCTTGCACACGGTCGGCCAGCCTTATCCCCCAGGAAGCGCGCGCCGCCCCTGCCGCCAGATCCGGCCGCTCAGGCCAGGCCGAGGACGCGGGACCCGCCGGGGGCGGGGCATGGCCAGGCAGACAATCCGTCGATCCCCGGCCCGCCCGGGAGACCGGAAGCCGGAAGGTGGGGGCCGCCCGCCGCCCGCCCCCCCGGGACAGCCGCTACCGATCCGGCGCCACCGTCTCCCGGGATCGGGCAGTCCTGCCGCCGCGCCCCGCTCACGCCCCGGTTCCACCAGGGCCCCGTGTGCCGGCGCCCTCCCCTGGCATGAAACCTCATCCGCGCAGCCGCCGGCCAGGCGGGCTCCCCCGGCAGCCGTCCCCAGGGCCTCCCCCGCGGGGGACTCCCCCCGGGGGGCGCGATTTCCGCAAAGGGCGCCGCAGAGGCCGCAGGTGGAGGCCCGCACCCCGCCCTCTCCCGCTCAACCCGCCGATTATCATGTCAATCTGTTTTTCAGTATTGTCTGAGATGTTTTCCGTTCTGGCAGGCCTATCACGGTCGCCTTCCGGGGAGGCGCCCTTGCGCCCAGCGCCGCAGCCCCGCTACTGGCTAGACCGCTCCCCATCCCCGCTGACCAGTCCCGCCGCCCTGGGGTCCCGCCCCGGCGCATCCTCGGCCGAGGGCGCGGAATCAGCCCTCCCCTCCGCCCCGGTTCTTGCCCGGCCGGGAAGCCCGGCGGCCCACGCGGGTTCGCGACTGCCGGACTGGCAGCCAGGCCCTGGCGCCCGTCCCCCGGAGCGCTCCTGCGCCGCCATGTCCCCCGGCCCCTGTCATGCCTGCCCCTTCCCGGCCTCCCCCGGGGACTCCGGCATCACGGCGGCCCGCCCCCCCCCGCCTTGCGCAGGCGGCGGGGCAGGCGGCTCCCCGCTCCCGATCACCAGAATCGATCGGCATCACGCTTGCCTTTCTCCCTCGACTCATCCTCTCTCCTCCACCTCTCCTCCCCCCTTCACTGCACTGGCCTCTCCCCCCCTCCCCGGAAGACCTTGCCAGCCTGCGGCGCAGCCGGCCAAACCTCCCGCGCGGCATGCCCAGCCGCCCTGCCGCCGCGACAAGCCGGGCTATGTGCCCTTCCTGCGATCCGGCCCCGGCGGGCATCCCGCCTCCCCCGCACGCTCCCCCGGGCACGGCGGCTCGCGGGCGGCCGGGCAGGCGCGGCAGCGCGGGCCACCGCCGGACGGACGGCCACCCGCCGCGGCGAGACCGGGGAGGTTCCGGCCGTTCCGCACCCGGCGCCGCGAGGCGCCCAGGCACGTAACGCTTTCCCGGGCGCACCGCCCCTCCCGCGAGCTCCTGGCCACCGCGCGTAAGGCCGCCCGCAGGGAGGGGGCCCCGCGCTGCCTGACGGTAGTTAAACACGGTCCATCCAGACTGCCGCGCCCCGGGCCCGGGCGGGTGCCCCGGGCCGCCCTACGGGTGTCTATTATCTTTTAGCACTGCATGACTATCATTCCATATTTCGGCTTGCTGGACTTATTTACACCATATTACAGCTCAGTCCAGACAGCAGCGGATCACGCGCCGTCACACGCCAATAAAAAAAACCGCATCCGCCCTTATCCCTCAAGATCAAATTGGTGCTCAGCCGGCTTAACCACTCCAGTTTCTGATATAATCCCTTACCGTTCACCGAAAACCGATTCTTTCAAGCTCGCAAAGGATCTCCGCTGATATGGCCCTTGGCGGAAAAGACAGCCCGGAACCCCCGGGCCTCAGGCCCGAGGACGAGTTCCTGGCGCTCTGCCACGGCCTGAAGAGCCTGTGCCCCGCCGGCTTCAGCGGCGAGATCTTCCGCGGCTACTGGAAGGCCGTCTTCGCCTTCGTGGAGGCCTTCCGGCTTACGGCCTCCCGCCACGCCCGGGGTGGCCTGGAGGCCTCGCGCCTCGAGGCCCTGCTCGATGACCTCTCGCGATCGCAGAACGCTCTGAACCTGAGGCTCCTGGGGGACGAGCTCGCCCGGCTCGACGAGGGACCGCTCATAGAGGGAAAGAAACGCGCCGCCGCCGCCTCCGGCGACAGGCTCAAGATCTACCGGAGCGCCCCCCGCACCCTCGTCACGTCGACCGGCCTGCTCGAGTTCGAGAGGACGTCTCTCATGAAATCGCGCGCGGCCGGCGGCCGCGGGCGCGCGGGCGCCGGGCCCGCTTGCGGGGGCGCCTCCTCCTCCGGGATCCCCGCCGGCGGGGGGGCCCCCCCCGGCCCGGCGCCGCCAGCCCGCCCGAAGGCCGCCCCCCCCGGCGGCTGGGGGATGTCCTTCCCCCTGGACGAGGCCATGGGCATCGACGCCCTCCCCTTCAAGATAACCGCCGGGGCCATGCTCGTGATTGCCCGCCACGCGGCCTCCTCCCTCTCGTTCAAGGCCGCGCGCCGCAGCCTCGCGAGGGAGTGCTTCATCGACATAACGTCGGTGACCATCCGCTCCGTCGCCAACACCCTGGGGGCGCTGGTCCTGAAGACGGATCTCGAGGCGGCGGTCGCGGTGCGCGAGTCATGGGGGAAGGCCCTCTCCGCGCGCTGCCGGGCGGAGACGGGGGGCACGCGCGGCCCCGGGCCCCGCGCCGCCGCCGCGGCGGATCCCCCCCGCGTCCGGGAGGACGACGTCTCGCGCAAGCCGGCGGGAGACGGCGGCCGCGGCTCCGGCGCGGTCTGCATAGCCCTGAGCGAGGCCCCCATCCGCCTGCGGGCCGGGCCCGGCGCCCCCCCGCCGCCGGAGCGCATCCTCCTGGCGGTGGTTTTCCGCAGGATCCCCCTTCCGGGGAACGGGGCGGCCGCGGGGGCTTTCCGCGGCGCCTGCGCGGCCTACAAGGAGCACGTGCCCTTCATCGGCCCGCTCGAGGCCTTCAAGGGGCTGGTGCTGGCGGCGGCCCTGCGAGCCGGCCTGCACGATCCCGCCGACGCGGCCATCGTGACAGACGGCTCGTCCTGGGTAGAGGGCATCCGCGACGAGCTCTTCCCCGGGGCCCCTATCGCCCTCGACCGAGGCATCGCCGAAAGCGAGATCCGCCGCTTCGCCGATGCCGTCTCGCCCGGAAGCCCTTCCAGGGCGGAGAGGATCGCCGTCTCCCTCTGCCGCCTCGTCACGTCCGGAAGGATACCCCAGGCGGTCGAGGCCGCCCGCAAGCTCTCCGCGGTGTCAGAGGCGGACGCGCGGCGCAGGCTCCTGGGCTTCCTCCGCAGGCGCCTCCCGGCGCAGTCCTCCGGTTACTGGATCCCTTCCGGGGCCGGGGGCCCGCCGCCGTCCGCCACCGTCCCCCAGCCGGACGCCTGCGAGCGCCGGGAGCGGGCCTGGCTGGAGGCCAGGCTCCGCCAGTCCGGCATGCGCTGGACAGCTGAGGCCGGCCAGAACATCCTGTCCCTGGCCGCCAAGCACCTATCGGGCCTCTGGGAGAGGGACGTCGAGGAAAGGGTCATCGCCCGCTACGGGTCTTCCCCCCCAGGTGCGGATCGCGAGGCGGGCGGCGAGGCGCCGGTGGCACCCTGATTCCCGGCGCCGCCCCCGGACGGG
>JAITEZ010000091.1 GCA_031281735.1 Deltaproteobacteria bacterium
CCGGTTTGACTCGCACCAGGCTATGATGTAAATTAGCGTGTCCGTCCGCCCGGGCTCTCCGGGCACCGGCCCGGCCCACCCCGGGCCTCACCCGCCTCGATCCCCGTCCCGAGGGCACCATGACCTATTACGTCACCACCCCGATCTACTACGTGAACGCCAAGCCCCATCTCGGCCACGCCTACACCACCATCGTCTGCGACACCCTCGCGCGGTTCCACCGCCTCAACGGCGAGGACTCCTACATGCTCACCGGGACCGACGAGCACGGGGACAAGATAGCCGAGGCGGCGAGGCGGGAGGGCGTGCCCCCCCAGATCTACGTCGACTACATCTCCTCGCACTTCAGGTTCGCGTGGCCGAAGTTCTCCATATGCCACGACGACTTCATCCGGACCACCGAGCAGCGGCACAAGGAGGTGGTCTCCCGCTTCATGGAGAGGGTCCACGACAACGGCGACATCTACTTCGGGGAATACGGCGGCCTCTATTGCGTCGGCTGCGAGCGCTTCTACACCGAGAAGGAGCTCGTGGGCGGGCTCTGCCCCGATCACGGGACGGAGCCCAAGTACATCGCCGAGAAGAACTACTTCTTCCGGATGGGCAAGTACCAGGACTGGCTGATAGATCACATCAAGGGCAACCCCGACTTCATCCGCCCCGAACGCTACCGCAACGAGGTGCTCTCCTTCCTGGCGGAGCCGCTGGAGGATCTCTGCATCAGCCGCCCCAAGACGCGGCTCAACTGGGGCATCGACATACCGTTCGACAGCGGCTACGTGACCTACGTCTGGTTCGATGCCCTCATCAACTACATCTCCGCCCTGGGCTGGCCGGACGGGGAGAGGTTCGCCAGCTACTGGCCCAGCGCCGAGCACTGCGTGGCCAAGGACATACTCAAGCCCCACGCCATCTTCTGGCCCACGATGCTGCACAGCGCGGGGGTGCCCCTCTACCGCCACCTGAACGTCCACGGCTACTGGCAGATGGACATGGCGAAGATGAGCAAGAGCGTCGGGAACGTCGTGGACATCTTCACCCTGCGCGAGGAGTTCGGGACGGACGCGATCCGCTACTTCCTCATGCGCGAGATGACCTTCGGGCTCGACAGCGAGTTCACCTACTCGCGGATCCTCGACCGCTACAACGCCGATCTCGCCAACGACTTCGGGAACCTCTGGCAGCGCTCCGTCTCCATGCTCGTGCGCTACGCGGGCGGGGTGATCCCCAGGGAGGCGCTCGCCGCGCTATCGCGGGATGCCGAGTGGGAGGGCAGGATAGCTGAGCTCGTGGCCGCCTACCGCGGCCATTTCCTCGAGATGCGGCCCAGCGAGGCCCTCAGGAAGGTCTGGGAGTTCGTGGGCCACCTCAACAAGCGCATCGACCTCGAGGCGCCCTGGAACCTCGCCAAGGATCCCGCCTCCAGGGAGAGGCTAGATCTGGTCCTCGCGGCGCTACTGAAGGGCCTGGCGCTCGCGGGCGCCCTCGTCTCCCCCGTCATGCCGGGCACGGCGGACGAGATATGGCGGAGGCTGGGCCTCGCCCCCGGGACGCACACCCTGGACTCGGCCGCCCTCACCCTCGCGCTCTCCCACGGCAGGCCGGTCGAGGTGGGGGAGGCCTTCTTCGCCCGGGCCGAGAGGGAGGGGAAGCCCAAGCCACCCCCGTCCCCGGCCGCAGCCCCTCCGGACGCGCCCGCGGCCCCCGCCGCCGCCGCGCCCGGGAAGCCGCAGGAGTCCCCCGCCGCCACCGCCGCCGCCCGCGCGGTGGCCTCCATCGCCTCGTCGATAGCCGCCGCCACCGCCGTCCCCTCCCCCCCCGCGCCTCCGGCGCCCCAGGGGCCCCCCCCGGAGGTTTCCTACGAGGAGTTCTGCAGGCTCGACCTCAGGACGGCCCTCATCCTCCAGGCCGAGCCCGTCAGGAAGAGCGACAAGCTCGTGAAGCTCACGGTGGAGGTGGGCGAGGAGACGCGCACCATCGTGGCCGGCATCCGGAAGCACTTCGAGCCGGAGGAGCTCAAGGGGCAGAGGATCGCGATAGTGGCCAACCTCGCGCCCCGATCCCTCATGGGCATCAAGTCCCACGGCATGGTCCTGTGCTCCTCCGGCGCGGACACGCTGGCGCTCCTCGTGCCCAGCCGGGAGATGCCCTCCGGGAGCCCGATCTCCTGAAGGGCGCTGCGGCCCCGGCGGCGGGGGCCCCGGCCGCCCGGGGGCCGCGAGGCTTGTACCTATGAAGGTTATCGTGGCCGGAGCGGGCGAGGTGGGCTTCAACATCTCCGAGAAGCTCTCCCGCGAGAGGATAGACGTCGTGCTCATCGACTGCAGTGCGGAGCGCCTCAAGGCCGTGTCCGAGGCCCTGGACGTGCAGACCATAGTGAGCCCCGTCTCCCGCCCCGCCGTGCTCCTGGAGGCGGGCATACGCGAGTCCGATCTCTTCGTGGCGGTCACCGGGAGCGATTCCGACAACATCCTCTCCTGCCGCTACGCCCAGCTCCTGGCCCCGGAGATCCGCCGGCTCGCCAGGATCCGCGACTCGGCCTCTTACGCGGGCCTCGCCCCGGAGGAGGTGCGGGGGGGGCTGGGCCTCTCCTTCATAATCGACCCGACGGCGCTGGTGGTCGACACCATCATCGACTTCATGGGCATCCCCGGGGCGGGCGACGTCATTAACGTCTCGGGCGGCAGGCTGAAGCTGGTGGGGCTCCGGCTGCCCAAGCACCACCCCATCGTGGGGGTGCCGCTCATGAAGTCGCTCCCCCGCGAGCAGGGGAACAAGCTCCTCATCGCCGCCATCTACCGCCACCACGAGCTCCTGATCCCCAACGGCTCGACGGTGCTCAGGGCCAAGGATCTCCTCTACCTCGCGGCCACCCCCGAGAACCTCCCGGAGGTGAGCCGCTTCTTCAACATCGACTGGCAGCCGCCCCGGACCGTCTTCATCATGGGGGGGGGCGAGGTGGGGCTCCATCTCGCCCGCAGGCTCGAGGGCCGGGACATGTCCGTCCTCCTCATCGAGCAGAACGAGGAGCGCTGCGCCTTCCTGAGCCGCGAGCTGCGCCGCACCGTGGTGCTCCGGGGGGACGCGACCGACCAGTCCCTCCTGGAGGACGAGGGCGTGGGCGAGTGCGACATCTTCATCGCCGTCGGCACCGACGACGAGAAGAACATGATCTCCTGCCTGCTCGCCCGCCGGCTCGGCGCCGGCAACACCATCACCCGCGTCAACCGCTACAGCTACGTCCCCCTGGTCTCGGCCATCGGCCTCGAGGCCCTGGTCTCGGCGCGGGTGGCAGCGGTATCGGCCATCCTCAAGTACGTGCGCAAGGGCCTCGTGGTCTCGGTCGCCACCCTGCAGAACGAGGAGGCCGAGATCATCGAGATGGAGGTGCCCTCCGCCTCGCGGCTCGTGGGCCGCACCCTCATGGAGGCCAGGCTCCCGGAGAACACCATCGTGGCCGCCCTGTTGCGTGCGGGCGAGGTGATAATCCCCCGCGGCGACACCGGGATCGCGGCCGGCGACGTCCTGGCGGTGGTGGCCCGCTCGGAGGCGGTGGGCCTCCTGGAGAAGGCGCTGTCCCACTAGTGGCCGGGGGCCTGCGGGAGGCCCCGGCCGGGGGAGGCCAGGACGCCCCGCGCCGCCTGCGGGTCGCGGGGGCCGCCGGGCGGCCGCCGGTCCGGCTATTCGCCGGCCCTCCGGTCAGCGTTTCCCAGCCGGAAGGCCGGTCAGCTTCCCCGCCGGAAGGCCCGGCCTTCCCGCTTCCCGCCCCCCGCCCACCGCCCACCGCTCACGGCCGGGCGCGCCCGGCGGGCCATCCGGGGCGTCCCCTCCGCCCCGCCCCCTGACGGCTTATGGTCCACCCCCGCCTCATCTGCTGGATTGCCGGCCTCATAGTCCTGGTCACGGGATGCATGCAGCTCCTGCCAGTGGCGTGCTCTCTGGCCATGGGCGACGGGATGGAGGGGGCCTTCCTGAAATCCGGGGCGGCGGCGCTGGCGGCCGGCCTCGCGCTCGCGGCGGCTGGCCGCTCCGCCCGCCGGCAGGAGCCCCGGCACCGGGAGAGCATAGCCGTCGTGGGGGTCTCGTGGTTCCTGGTGAGCCTGTTCGGGGGGCTTCCCTACCTCTTCTCGGGGGTCCTGGACGCCTGGGGGGCGTTCTTCGAATCCTTCTCGGGCTTCTCCTCCACCGGGGCCACCAACATCGCGGATCTCTCACTCGTGCCTCCCTCGATCCTGTTCTGGCGGGTCTTCACCCAGTACCTGGGCGGCATGGGCATCATCGTGCTCATGGTGGCGGTGCTCCCCTTCCTGGGGGTGGGGGGGCAGATCATGATGAAGAACGAGCTCTCGGGCGTCTCCGGCGAGAAGCTCAAGCCCCGGGTGGCCCAGACCGCCAAGATCCTCTGGATGGTCTACCTCGCCTACACCCTCGCGCTCTTCGTGCTGTACCTCGCCGGCGGCGCCGGCGCCTTCGACTCGCTGTGCCTGTCCTTCTCGACCATCTCCACCGGCGGCTTCGCCAACTGGAACGACTCGGTGGCCCATTTCCGGGGCTGGTACATGCCGGCGGTGACCCTTGTCTTCATGGCCCTGGGGAGCGTGAGCTTCGCCCTGCATTACCAGCTCTTCACTGGCCGGCCCCGGGCCCTGCTCCTGAACCCCGAGGTGCTGTTCTTCGCGTCGGCGGTGGTCCTGGTCTCGGCGCTGGCCATGTCCTCGCTCCTCTCCTCCGGCTACTACCGGAGCCCCGGCGAGGCGGCCTTCGCCGCCGTCTTCCACTCCGTGAGCGTCGCGAGCACGACCGGCCACTGCATCCGCAACTGGGGCGACTGGCCCGCACTCGCCCAGGGGGCGGTGTTCGGGCTGGCCCTCGTCGGCGGCTGCACCGGGTCCACCAGCGGGGGGCTCAAGTGCGTGCGCTGGCTGATTCTCTTCAAGACACTCCACCGGGTCCTGCGGCGCTACATCCACCCCCGGAGCGTCATCACGGTGCGCCTGGCCGGCAAGCCGGTCTCCGAGGAGGTGCTCGAGGGGGTGTGGATGTTCTTCCTGCTGTACTTCCTGGCGGCGGCCGCGGCCACCCTGGTGCTCCTCGGCCTGGGGCTGGACATCCTGACGGCCGCCTCGGCCTCCCTGAGCTCGCTCGGGAACGTCGGCCCGGCCCTGGGCTCGCTCGGGCCCGACACCACCTACGCCTGGATCCCGGGCCCGGCCAAGGGGATCCTGAGCCTGCTCATGCTCCTGGGCCGGCTCGAGCTCTACAGCCTCCTGGTCCTTTTCGTGCCGGAGTTCTGGAGGAGATAGCATGGACGGCGGGTGCCTGTGGGATCTCGATCCGGAACTGAACCGCCTCCCGGAGGGCTTCCTCGCCCGGGGGTGGGAGGGGGGCCCGCGCCGTCCGCGGGAGGTCTTCCTCCTGGGCGTGGGCGGGGTCGCCATGGCCTCCCTCGCGGGGCTCCTCCAGGCCGAGGGCTACGCCGTCTCGGGCGCCGACGAGGGGCTCTACCCCCCCATGAAGGAGCTCGTGGAGGGGCTGGGCATACCCGTGCACCGGGGCTACGGGGCGGACTGCCTGGCGGGGTCGCCGGATCTCGTGGTGGTGGGAAACGTCGTGACCCGGCGCTTCCCCGCGGCGGCGGAGCTGGCGAGGCGGGCCATCCCCTACGTCTCCCTGCCCCAGTGCCTGTCCGAGCTGTTCCTGAAGGGCTCCCGGAACCTCGTGATCTCCGGTTGCCACGGCAAGACCACCCTCACGGCCCTCTGCGCGAGGCTGCTCGAGGCCGGGGGGCTCGATCCGGGGTTCCTGGTGGGCGGCGCATCCCTCGACTCCCCCCTCCCCTTCCGGAGGGGGGGAGGCGGCCTCTTCGTGATCGAGGGGGACGAGTACGACTGCGCCTTCTTCGACAAGCGCCCCAAGTTCGTGCACTACCGGCCCCGGACGGTGATCCTCACCTCGATAGAGTACGACCACGCCGACATCTACCCGGATCTCGCCAGCGTCTTCGCGGCCTACCGGACCCTCGCGGGGCTCGTCCCCGAGGGGGGCCTGCTCGTGGCCAACGGGGACGACCCACTGTGCCGGGAGGCGGCCTCCGCCTGCCGGGGCCGCGTGGAGTTCTACGGCGAGGGGGACGCGCCGGGAGGGGCGGGAGGCGGGGCCGCCGGGGGCCCCCTCCACTGGAGGCTCGCGGGCTTCTCCGTCCGGGGCTTCCGTTCGGAGTTCGAGATCCGGGGCCCGGACGGCGCCTCCTACCGTCTCGCCTGGCCGCGGCTGGGACGCTACAACGCCCTGGGCGCCTGCGCCGCTGCGGCCGCCTGCCTCGATCTCGGGGTCGACCCCGGGTCGCTTCCCGCCGCCTTCGCCGGTTTCCGGGGGGTCAGGCGCCGCCAGGAGCCCCTCTTCGACTCCTGGGCCCCGGAAGGGGAGGGAGGCGGGGTGCCCGACCCCGGCTGGCCCGGGCCGGTGCCGCCGTGCCCGGATCCTCCCGCCCGCCGTCGTGGGCCCCGGGGGGTGACCGTGGTGGACGACTTCGCGCACCACCCCACGGCGGTGGCCAAGACCCTGGGCGCCCTTAGGGAGGCCTTCCCGGGAAGGCGGCTCGTGGCCGCCTTCGAGCCCAGAAGCAACACCTCCCGGCGGGCGGTCTTCCAGGAGGAGTATCCCGGTGCCTTCGCGGCTGCGGATCTGGTGCTCCTGTCCGGGGTGGACCGCCCGGACAAGGCCCCGGAAGGGGACAGGCTGGATCTCGCCAGGCTCGCCCGGGACATCGGCTCCGGCCGCTGCCTCGCCTGCCCGGATCCGGAGGCGGTCCTCCGGGAGGCCCTCTCCGCGGCCCGGCCCGGGGATCTCTTCTGCGTCATGTCCAACGGCTCGTTCGGCGCCGTGGCCTCCAGGCTGGCGGATTATTTCCGGGGCACGGCCGGCGGAGGCCCGGCCCCGGCGGCCGTTGGGTTATAATGGGTTGGTCATGGCCAGGCACTTCCCCCCCATAGGCTACACCTTCCGGGACGAGAGGCTCCTCCAGGCGGCGCTCACGCACCGCTCTTGCGTCTGCGAGTGTTACGTCAGGGACGGGGGCGAGGAGCACGACAACCAGCGGCTGGAGTTCCTGGGGGACGCCGTGCTGGAGCTCTTCATCAGCGAGTTCCTGTTCTCGCTGAGCCCGAGGCTCTCCGAAGGGGCCATGAGCCGGGTCAGGGCCTGTTTCGTCTGCGAGGGCAAGCTCGCGGAGATAGCCAGGGGCATCGGCCTCGGGGAGCACCTGGTCATCTCCCAGCCAGAGGACAACTCCGGCGGGCGGGACAAGGCCTCGCTCCTGGCGGACGCCATGGAGGCCCTCCTGGGGGCGGTCTTCCTGGACGGGGGGCCCGAGGAGACCCGCAGGATCGTCCTGCGCCTCTGGAGCCCCTATATTTCCGGCTGCTCGGAGAGCCCCCCCGCCATAGCCGACTACAAGACGGCCCTCCAGGAGTTCACCCAGCGCAAGGGCCTGGGGCTGCCCGTCTACACGCTCGCCAACACCGTGGGGCCCGCCCATCAGCCCACCTTCTTCATCAGCGTGAAGGTGGGCGACCAGAACCCCGCCACGGCCATGGCCCACTCCAAGAAGGAGGCCGCCCAGAACGCGGCCAAGATCCTCCTCCAGGATCTCATGGACGAGGAGGCCGCCAGCGATGCAGCCTCCGCCGCCTCAGGCTATTCCGCGCAGGCGGCCTCGGGCCCCGTTGCGCAGGCGGAACCGGGCAACGCCGCGCCGATGGCCTCGAGCGTGCCGGATGCCGAGGCCGCCGGGGCAGCCGCGGCGGCTCCCGAGGCGTGCGGGAGCCGTCCGCAGACCCACGATGGCCCGGCGAGGGCCAGGGATGACGTGGCCGTGCCCCGGGACTGCCGCAGGAGGAGGCGGGAAGCCTTGGACGCCGCCGAGCCGGATCCCGGCACTCAGGCTCCCTCCACGCAGGGAAACGCTCCCGGGGAGTCCACGGGGCCGGGCGAGCGCGCCAGTGCCCCACGGGGCGCCAAGGGTTGCCGCGCCACGAAGGGTTCCTGAGGAAACCGCCGGGATCCCGGCGGGCCACCGGGCCGCCCCGGCGTTTCGCCGCGTGCGCCCGGCGCCGTCTCCCCCTGCCCCCCCCGGCGCCCCGTCCCCCACTCCATCGCCTGACCCGCCCGGCCTGTCCGGCCTCGCGGGCCGGGTCCGCTGGCATCCCCGTCCGCGAGGCCGCATTCCTGCCTGCCTCTCAGTCGATTCCCGCGGCGTCTCCGCCCCCGGCCGCAGGACGGTCGGGGGATCGGATCACTCCGGGGGCACGGGACAGCGTAATCCATGAAGAAAGAGCACCGGGCGGGCTTCGCCGTCATCTTCGGCGCCCCCAACGCCGGCAAGTCCACGCTCCTGAACCGCATACTGGGCGAGAAGGTGGCCGCCGTCGCCAACAAGCCCCAGACCACCCGCCACCGGATCCTGGGCGTCCTCACGCGTCCCGGGGCTCAGCTGGTGTTTTTCGACACGCCGGGCTATCACGTCTCGGACAAGCTACTGAACAGGGCCATCGTCTCGCGGGCCCTCGCTGCGCTCGCGGACGCCGACGCGGTGCTCTTCCTCGCTGACGGCCTCCACCGCGGTGCCGAGCACGAGGCGGCGCTCGAGCTCGCGGCCGGCAAGGGGCGCGCGTCCCTGGTCTGCGCGGTGAGCAAGGCCGACCTCGTCCCCGCCGGGCAGATGGCCGAGATCACCGCCCCGCTCGAGAAGGCGCTCCCCGGGGCCCCCGTGCTCCCGGTCTCGGCCAAGACGGGGAGGAACATCCCGAGGATCCTCGATCTCCTGTCGGCCCGTCTCCCCGCGAGCCCGCCCCTGTACCCCGAGGACGCCCTGACGGATCAGCCCGTGCGGCTCATCGCGGCCGAGTTCGTGAGGGAGGCGGTCATCCGCCTCACCCGCGACGAGATACCCTACTCCACCGCGGTCACCGTGGACGAGTTCCGGGAGCCCCGGGAAGGGGAGGGGGACTCGCGGAAGACCTACATCGCGGCCACCATCCACGTCGAGAAGGAGAACCAGAAGATGATCGTCATCGGCTCCGGCGGCCGCAAGCTCCAGGCCATAGGGACCGCCGCCCGGGCGAGCATAGAGCGGCTCGTGGGGGGGCCGGTGTACCTGGAACTCTTCGTCAGGACCACCCGGGACTGGACCAAGAACAAGTCCAGCCTCCAGGACTTCGGGTACAGGGATCCCAGCTGAGGCCCGCTGCCACGTGCGGACGGCGGAGGGGGAGGGCCGCCCGCTGACGGCAGGCGGGACCGTCCCGCCTGCCGGGGGCGCGGGATCTGGCGCACCGGGAAGGCCGGGGCCGCGCGGGGGGCCGGGACGGGGGGCGGGATCCGGGAAGCCTCCGGCGATCCGCGGGAGGCGCCGCGGGCAGGGATGCCGGGACGCCTTCCCCGCCGCGGCGTGGCGCGGCTCCCCCGCGTGGCCCCGCGGGCAGGGCCGGATGGGGCCCGGTCCCCCGGCGCGGTGATCCCGGCGCGGCTTGGCTCTCATATTGCTAGCGCATGAGGCCGGGCGCGGTCGGCCCCGTGCGGCGCGAACGGCCGTGAAAAGGAGGCCTTCATCGCGGGCAAGCGGTGTGACGCGATCGCAAATTGCGTGTTCAATCTTGACAAGACGGCTTCTTGACTGGCCCCCGGCACCGGGATATACCTGACTCCGGCGGCGTCAGCGGGGATGGCCGGCGCCCTGCGGTACGGCCGACCCCAGCCCGCTGCGGCGGGATCCGGCAGGGGAGGTTCAGGCGGGATGTGTGACCGGTCAGCGACCCCGTTCAGGTATCGCGCCCTCGTCCCCGCGGCGGGCCAGGGGGTGGGCGGGGGCGCCGGAGGCGGCCCGGCGAGGTGCCGTCCCCGGGGCGCCGCCCAGGCGCGCGCGGAAGGCCCGGCCGGCTGTGGCCCGCGGCCCCAGAGGCCCCTCGCCCCCCTGCGGGACTGGAGGGGCAGGTACCTCGCCGTCCTCATCATCATGTTCCATCTCCCGATCGTCACGAGGTTCGCGGGCTCGTCCTCCTACGCGACGGCGATCGCCGTGACGGTCGCGGCGGCCGTGCCCGTCTTCCTCTCGCTCGCCTACTGCCGGGCCGTCAGGGCTGCCATCCTCTTCCAGAACGTCGACCCCCGCGGGCGCATAGCCCGTCTCCACGGGAACCGGACGCTCGCGAACTTCCTCCTCTTCCTCGTGTCCCTCTCCCTGGTCTGCGGGCTCCTACTGAACCTCGCGGCGCTGAAGCCGGCCGAATGGATACCCGTCCTCCTGTCCTTCCCGGTCTTCCTCCTGGCGGTGCCCCTCGCGGGGCGGCTCATCCGCCGCGAGCCGGCCCCCTGGCTCCACGGGCCCTTGAGCGTGCGGATCGCCCTTTTCGCGGCCCCGCTGGTCTCGCTGCTCGCCTTCTCCCTCCTGTCGCCACTCGTCTCCCCGCCGGTCGCCTACCCGGACGTCGCGAGCGCCGTGGCCGCCCGGGGGACGCTCTTCCCGGGGACGGGCTCGAGCTTCCTCAGGGCCGCGGGCGCCTGGCACGCCATGCTGGGGGGCTTCTCGGACTACCTCCTGGCCCCCGTCTTCGCCGTCTCCCCCGGCGTCTGGCTGGCCGCGACGCTCCTGTCCGCCTGCTCCCTGTTCTTCGGCCTGGGCGCCCTCGCGGCCTACGCCTTCATCCCCAGGCGGGAGCTCAGGCGGGTCTTCGCGCACCCGCTCGCGCTCGAAAGGCCCCTCACCGCGGCGGGCGTCCTTTTCCAGGGGGCGCTCCCGGCCCTCGCCGCGGCGGCCCTTTTCGCCGCGGGGGCCTTCGCCCTGGAGGCGTTCTTCGCGGGGGAGGGGGGCGCCAGGGTGGAGAGCGTCCGCCTCCGCCTGAATGAGGACGCGGTGATGATAGCGGGGGAGATCTACCGGGCGGAGCTGGTGGCCGAGGCCGCCGGCCGCCGCCGGGCCCTGGAGGCACTCGCGGCGGATGCCCGTGAGGGGCTCCGCGCCGAGACAGACCGCGTCTTCGCGGCATACGAGGCCAACGTCGACAGCTATCTGGACTGGTACTACTCGCTCCCCGCCGAGTATTCCCGCCTTGCCGCCATGGCCGCCGGGGAGGCCGAGGAGTTCCTCGCCTACAACCTCGGGCGCCTCCTCTCGGCGGGGGTGGATCTCAGCGGGATCGAGCGCATATCCCGGGAGTTCCGGGAGGCCGCGCGGCGTTACGACCTCGGGGGCCTTC
>JAITEZ010000102.1 GCA_031281735.1 Deltaproteobacteria bacterium
ATGGAGCTCCGGGCCTGGCTCGTGCTCCGGAACCAGCTCCTGGCCTTCTACCCCAAGTCCGAGGACTCCTACGATCTCGTGGTGGCCGACATCAACCCCGACGGTTCCGTTAAGAAGCCGGAGAAAAGATCCAGGGGCACCAGGGCCAAGCGCATAGATCCGGCGCCCGCCTACGTGCCCTGCCCCGGTGCCTGGACCCTCAAGCCAGGCGAGACCTGGGTCTGCCCGGCGGAGCGCGGCGGGGAGCCCACCGCCCCGGTGGCCGTCCCCGCCGCCCAGCCCGCCGCCGCCCAGCCCGCCGCAGGCCAGCCCGCCGCCCCGGGCCAGGCGCCCCTGCCCCCGCCGCCGCAAGGGCCGGCCGTACTGCCGCAGGCCCCGGGGCCGAGCTCCGGCGCGGCCTCCCCCCCGGCGGCGCCCGCCGCCGTCCAGGCCCGGCAGCCCGGCCAGCCGGCGCAGGCCGCCCCCGCCGCGCAGGCGCGGGCCGCCCCGGCCCAGCAAGCGCCCGCGGCCGGCGCCGCTCCCGCCGAGGCAGGCCCCCCGCCGCAGCCGGGGCAGATCCCGGGCGGCCCCTCCCGCGCACTGGGGCTTCCAAGCGAGCCGGTGACCTCCAGCCGCGCGACGCCCCCACCCCCCGGGGCCTCGGGCTCCCCTCCGCTGGTCCGGCCCCTGGCGGCCCCGCCGGGCCAGGCGGCCCCGGGGCCCCAGCCCCAGGGCGCGGGGGGGCAGGGGGACCCGGGCTCGCTGTCCGATCTCATGCAGAACCCCGGCGTGAGCGCGGTGCGGTCGGCCGCCTCCGCAGCCGACAACGTCCAGCGCGCCCGCTCGGGGCTGCCGGACTGATGCCGGCCGCCGCGAACGTGCCCCGGGGGCCCCGGACGCCCCCGGCGGAGATGCCATGATCCGCTCCCCGATCATTTTCTGGAAGGAGGGCAGGCCCCTCGAGCCGCATCATTTCCAGATTCTCGAGCACGGCCGGCACGCCTTGCGGGACTGGGTCATGGGGAGCCTGTTCCCGTGGCCCTGGGGCTTCACGTCCCTGTCCCTGGACGACGAGGCCCTGGGGGAGGGGGTGCTGGCCGTCCGCGAGATGGGCCTCGCGCTCCCCGGGGGGTTCCGGCTCACGGTGCCCGGCAACGCGGACGTGCCCCCCGCGCTGATCCCCCCCGAGGCCTGGGACGGGGAGGGGCGCCTCACCGCCTTCCTGGCGGTGCCGCTGTTCTCCAGCGTGGGGGCCAACGCCAGCGCAGCGCCCTGGGAGATCTCCGGGGCGCGGGATG
This sequence comes from Deltaproteobacteria bacterium, assembly GCA_031281735.1. Lineage (GTDB taxonomy): Bacteria > Desulfobacterota > Desulfarculia > Adiutricales > Adiutricaceae > JAIRZX01. Next base: position 1,278 of record JAITEZ010000102.1, read on the forward strand.
CGGCGGCGCGAGCAGCCGAGGCGGGCCGGGGCGGCGAGCCCGTGCGCTTCCTGCGGGGCGGCGGCCCTGGCGGGGAGGGGCCCCGCCCGGCCGAGGGCACCGCGGCCCCCGCGGGCCGCTGGCACGCCCCCCCGGGCCGGCTCCTGGCGGCGGCGCCCGAGCCCTCGCCCGTCCCGGACATGCTGACGGGGGCGGGCGTCGCCTGGGTGGACACCATGGGCTACGCCGCGGAGATCATGTTCGGCCCCGAGAGCGCCGATGCCCGCGGGCGGGCCATGCTGCCGATAGCCCGCCTCAGGCGGGCGGACGGGAGGGTGTCCCGGACGCCCTTCGCGCCCCCGTCCCTGAGGCTCTACCCGGACAGCCCGCTCAGGGACGCCGCCCTGGACGTACTGGAGCTCCTGCGGGCCAAGGGCCGGGAGCTCGAGGAGTACAAGCTGTCCCCCTCCCGCGAGCGCACCGGGGCCCCGGTCCCGGGCGAGGGGGCCTTCGCGGTGGCGCTGGGCATCGTCCTGCGGCACATAGCGCGGCTCCATCACCTGCTCGGGGGCTCCGCGGCCCATCCCGGCGCGGTCCAGGCGGCCCTGAGCGAGCTCGCGTCCGAGCTCGCCATCTTCACCCCCGACTGGCGGCCGCCCCCGATCCCCCCTTATGACCACGCGGATCCCGCGCCCTCGTTCCTGGCTGCGCGGGCCGCCGTGGCGGGCCTCCTCGAGTCCGTGAACCCGGGCCCGGATCTGACGCTGGTCTTCCGGCGGGAGGGGGCGAGCTTCACCTGCGATCTCCCGCGGCTCCCCGAGGGCGCGCTGGGTTTCTGGCTCGCCGTCCGCAGCGGCCTCAACGCGGACGAGATCAAGGCCTCCGTGTCCCTCATGGCCCGCGTCGCCACGCCGGAAAGGCTGGCGACGATTGTGCCCATGGGGCTCCCCGGCGTGGGGCTCGTCCCCGTGCGGGAGGGCCCCGCCGGGATGCTGCGGAGGGCCGACACCGTGTTCTTCGAGATCCGCCGGCAGGATCCCCTCTGGGAGGAGGCCCTGCTCGCGTGCAAGGTGGGGGTGCGCTGGGACGAGGCCCCCGACAAGGCCCAGCTCATGCTCGTGGCGGAGAGGCGCTAGGGTGCGGGGCGCGGGCGCGCGGGGCGCGGGATCCGGGGCCGTCGGCCGCGGCGCGGGATCCCCGCCGGGGAGGGGGTCGGAGTGCTGAAGAAGATCCTCCTGGCGTTCCTCCTGTTCTTCCTGGCGGTCGGGTCCGGGCTCGGGCTCCTGCTCCTGGCCTGGTTCCAGCAGTGGAGCCCCTGGATCGCCCTCCTGGGGCCGGCCGTCTTCCTGCTTCTCCCTTTCTTCTGGTACCTGGGCACCCTGGTGCAGAGCGTGCTGGCCCGCCGCCGCTACGCCGAGACGGTGCTGGGCCGGGGCGGCGCGCTCCCCGCCGGGGCCCGGGAGGACTCCCCCCTGCGCATGGACTGGGACCGGGGGATCCTCTCGCTCCGGCCGCCGGGGCGCTCGCTGCCGAAGGATCCGGTCAGGTCCTTCCCCTGGTTCCTGGCGGCTGGCCCCCCGGGGGCGGGGAGGCACGGCTTCCTGCGGGGGGCGGGGCCGCCCCTGGATCCCGATCCGGCCGCGCCGCTGGAGGGGGGCGAGGGCTGCAGCTGGTATTTCTGCGACTGCGCGGTGTACCTGGCCGTCCGCGGCCTGTACGAAGTCTCCCACGAGGGCGGCGCCCAGGGCGGGCCCCAGCCCCTGGCCGGGCTCACGGGCTCCCTGCCCGGGGCGGCCGGCGCCGCCGGACCGCCCGCGGCCGGGCCGGGGGGCGTCAAGGACACGCGGGCCGCCCTGTGCTCGCTCCTGCGCGAGACCGGCAGGCGCGTGCCGCTCCAGGGGGTGCTGGCGGCGGTCCCGGCGGAGCTCCTGCGCCTCGAGAGGGAGGCGGAGCTGCGCGATCTGGCCCTCCAGACGGGGCTCCTCCTGGACAGGCTGGCCGAGGATCTGGACATCGCGCCGCCTGTGTACCTGTTCCTGACGGGCCTCCATCTCGAGCCGGGCTGGGGCGCGGCCCTGGAGAGGCTCTCGCGGCAGGGGGCCACCGCCGGGTCGCTCCTGGAGGGGGACGCCGGGGACGAGGGGCTCGCGGCCGAGGCGGCGGGCGCCCTCCGCGACGAGGTGCGCGATCTCCTGACCGAGACCTTCTGGGAGGAGCCTGCGGGCATAGCGCCGTTCCTGCCCGCCCCCGCCGCGGCGGAGGGCCTGCAGCGGCCGCTGGCGGTCTTCTGCGGCGCCCTCCGGAGCCAGTCGCATGACCGGGGGGCGCCGACGCGGATCGGCGGGATCTTCGTCTCGCTCCCCCCGGCCCCGGCCGCCGCGAAGCCCCGCGGGGCGGGGGGGGCCGCCCCTGGCGGCGGCCCCCCCGCGGGCGCCCAGGGGAAGGGCGGCCACGCCGGTGGGGGGGCGGCGCTGGGCGCGGACGGCGGGGGCCCGGAGAGGCTCCTCGCGGAGACGCTTCCGGGCCTGGCCCACCTCTCGCGGCGGATCAACCGCCAGGGGGGGGCGCGGCAGCGCGTCTTCGTGCGGGGGATACTCGCCTTCTACCTGGCGCTGCTTTGCGTGGCCCTCCTGTTCGCGAAGAACGTCGACTACCAGAGGGGCGCCTCGGAGGCGGCGTCGCGGCTGCAGGTGGCCGCCGCGGCCGCCGGCTCGTCCGGGACGGGGGAGCTGGGGCGGGCGGACGCCGCGATGTACATGCTCACCAGCCTGGAGGAGTACGACCGGTCCGTCAGGCTGCGGGGCCTGGGGCCCGACCCCGCGGGGGCCGCCCGCGCGCGCCTCGAGGGCGTCTACGAGGACAACCTGGAGGCCGTGACCTCGGAGATCTCGCTCGCCATCGCCAGCCAGATGGACGAGGTGACCGATCCCGACTCGGATCTCTTCGCCGTGACCTTCCGGCAGCTCCTGTACCTCTTCGCGGCCTACTCGGGGAGGCTCGACGAGCTCACCGCCGGAACCGCCAGCGGGGAAGGGCCGGACTCGGCCTTCCCGCTCCTGCCGGACGGGATGGAGGCGCTGAGCAGGCCCTGGTGGAACCTCACCTACGCCCGGCTCCTGGGCACCCGTGTGGAAAGGGCGGGGTTCCGCCCCATCCGGGGGGGCCGCAGCTCGGACATCCTGGAGGAGCTGAACAACGCGGTGGACCGGGCGATGGAGCTGCGCGGCGACAAGTCCTTCGCCTGGCTCATGGACTGGATAGAGCGGTCGCCCGACGTGGCCCCGGTGAGCATAGCCTCCTTCTGGGCGCCCTACTTCACCCAGGCCGACGTGGAGAGGGCGCTCCCCCCGGGCGCGCTGACGGCCGTGCGGGGTGCCTGCACGGCCCAGGGGCGGGTGGTCATCCTCGAGGCGCTGAACCTCATCGAGGCCGCCTCCAACCTGGACCGCATGTCGGTGCTGGGCGACTCGGCCCGGGAGTTCGGCCGCGAGCACGACGTGCTGTGCCTCAGGGAGTGGGACGAGTTCGAGCTGGCCTTCTCGGGCGCCGTCTACCGGAGCCTGCTCGGCCAGGCGGGCCTGGCCGCCATCCAGGAGCTCCACGCCGGCACCTCCGGATCGCCTGGGGCGCGGGCCGCGGTGACCATCCTCGACAACCTGCGCTACCTCCTGGAGTCGACCGAAGCCCCGGTGTGGCTCAAGAACCTGGAGATCGGGCGGATGTCGGCCCGCTGGTCGGCGGCCAAGGACGGCTGGCGCCGGGCCAGGGGCCCGCTCCAGAAGATCCGGTCCGTGGGGCCCATGGCGGGCGTGGCCCGTGATCAGCTGTCGAACATGTACTACCGCACGGACTTCATCAAGCGCGTCTTCGATGCCGAGGTGTCCTTCACCCGCTACAGGATGTCCACCGAGGAGATCCTGGCGAGCCTCTCCCGCAACCCCGACGAGGCCTACCGCCTCGCCGCCCGCAACTACGGCGGCCCCGGGGCCCTGCCCCCCCCCGCCCCCGCGCCGGGGGCGCCGCCCGCGGCCCCCGCGGCGGACGCCGACCAGCCCTTCCAGGACGCCAAGGAGAGCCTCGCCGGCTACGCCAGGGCGCTCTACGTGCAGGAGGGCGACTCCAGCCCCGACGACTTCGTGCTGCGCATGCGCAACAACGAGTTCGAGGCGCTCAAGGTCGCGCTGGTAGAGACCGCCGCCCGGACGCTCGACCACTACTGGGAGAGCGACGTGCTCCTGCCCGTGAAGTTCCTCCCCGACTCCGAGGTGCAGCAGGCCCTCTACGGCCAGCAGGGCCTGCTTCTGAAGTTCCTCTCGGGCCGCGCCGCCCCGTTCCTGGACGCCAAGGGCCCCGCCGGCTACTCCCCCCGCGTCTGGGACGGGCGCCCGTTCCCCTTCACGGACGACTTCCTGCGGCTCGCGAGCGTGGGGTCGGGGGCCCTCTCCAGGGAGCCAGTCCTGGACAGCTACTCCGTGGACATAACCGTTACCGCCGCGCTGGCCGGTGAAGGGGCGCAGGAGAGGCCCGAGCGCACGGTGATAGCCCTGAAGACCCCGGAGGAGCTCCAGGCCCTCGTGAACTACAACTACCCGAGCTCCCGGTCCTTCACCTGGAAGCCCGGCACCGCCGCCGAGGCGTCCCTCGAGATAGACTTCCCCAGCGTCTCGCTCCTCGTGACCTGGGAGGGCGCGGAGGGCTTCCCGAGCTTCCTGAACGATCTCGTTACCCACAACTTCCTCCTGAAGCCCGCCGACTTCCCCGACCACCGGGCACAGCTGGAGGCCCTGGGGGTCTCGCAGATCCGCGTCCTCATGAAGGCCGACGGGGCCCTGCCCGTCATCAACTTCCTGAACCTCACGCGGACGCCGCTCCCGGTGTCCATAGTCGGGACCATCTGACGCCCCGGCGGCCCCCCCGGAGGCGTATAATGACCGGATCGGCGCCTGCCGCCGCCCCCCTCCCCGCTCCGGCCCCGCCGCCCCCGGCCAGCCCCCCCGTCCCCCCGCGCCGCCCGCCCGGGCCGCTGTCCAGAGCCTAAGATGTCCCCTCGCACCAGGAAAATCCTCTTCGGCGTCATGTTCATCTGGTTCATCGGCCTTTACTTGCTCTGGGTCTGGACCGGGGAGGCGCCCGAGAGGCCCGTGGAGCCGGCCCTCAGGGAGGCCCTAGCGCCACCCCCGCCGCCGGCGCCCGCGACGCCGCCCCCGCCGGAGGAGGCCCCCGCGCCCCCGGCGGATCCCCTGGCCGGCTACCTGCCCTGCCAGGGCACGGGCGCGGGCAGGGGATCCTTCGGGAGGCTCTCGGGGAGTTACGATGACATCGGGCGCTTCGTCCTTTTCATCGACTTCGACGGCCGGACGGGGGGGATCAGCGGCCGGGAGAGCCTCCGCAGGCCGTCCAAGAACGTCGCCTACCTGGACTTCGAGGGGGACATCCCCTTCTCCCAGGAGTACCTGCGCCCCCGCGGGGGGGCGCTCGAGCTCGTGCGGCTGGGCCGGCACCGGGGGTTCACTCGGGTGAGCCTGAACTTCAGCGCCCTCCGGTCCCCCAGCGAGGTGCGGGTCGAGATCCTCTGCAAGCAGGGATCCGTGGCGATCCGGGCCGCCTGGGGGGACGCGCTCGCGGCCCCGGTCCTGACCGCCCCGCCGGCCGCGGCCGCAGGGGACGGCGCGGCCGGCGGGAACGGCGCGGCCGGTGCCGGGACCACCGAGGCCGGCGGCGCCCCCTCCGCGGCGGGGGACGGCGCGGCCAACGGGGACGGCGCGGCCGGTGCCGGAACCACCGAGGCCGGCGGCACCCCCTCCGCGGCGCCCGGCCTCCAGCCCGCCCTCCCGCCGGTCCCGCCCGTGCCTGGGCCCCTGCGCGAGATGCCCGGGCCGCTCCCCGCCGACGGGTCGGAGGAGGACGGCTCCGGGGACGGCGCCTCCGGGACGACGGTAGCCCCCGGCGCCGGCCCGCCCGCCCCTGACGCCGCCGCGCCGGCGGTCCCGGTCGGCCTACCCGTCACCAACGAGGAACCCGGCCCCTGCCGGGGGACCGGGGAAGGGCGGGGTAGCTTCGGTGAGCCGCAGGTGAGCTGGGACGCGGACCGGAAGGTCCTGACGGCGGTATTGCCGCTCGTCTCCGAGGAGGGTCCCGGCGACGTGACGGCCGGGCACTCCCTCGGCCGCCGCGGGGCCGTGACCTGGCTGGACTTTAAGGGCGACTTCCGCTTCGGCCGGACGGGAGCCGTGCCCCCCGGGGGCCCTGTGCGGCTCCTGCGCTTCGGCAGACACCCCGGACTCGCACGGCTCGGCTTCAATTACAGGGACGGCGAGGCGCCTGACCGGCCCCCCGAGGTCGGGATCCGCTGCCTCCCCAACGCCGTCGAGGTGAGCCTCGACTTCGCCGGCGGCCCGGAGGCCGGGGCGCCCCCAGCGCCGGCCGCCGCCGGGCAGGCCCCCGCCGTCCCCGTCGTCGGCGGGGACGGGAAGCCCTGCGCCGCCTCGGGCGAGGGACGCGGGGTTTTCGGGGCGCCGCGGGTCGAGTTCCGGGCGCCCGACGCGGTGGCGGTCTCCCTGCCTATCGCGGGCGGGCCGGGCCCGGGCGGGGTCACGAGCGGGGACTCGCTGGGCCGGGAGCGGGGCAACGTGAGCTTCCTGGACTTCGCTGGCAGGTTCACCTTCGGGAACGCGACCGCTGCGGTCAACATGGGCCCCCTGGGCCTCCTGCGCTTCGGCGCGCATCCCGGGTTCACCCGCCTCTCGCTCAACTGGCTGGACGGGAAGGCCCCCGAGAGCGCGGAGGCCGAGCTCCTCTGCGGGAGCGGCGGGGTGGAGGCGGTCTTCCGGCTGAAGGGGGGAAGCGCGCTCGCGAGCTTCCCGGCGGACGCGATCCGCCCGCCCGCGCCGCAGGCGGCCCCGGCCCCTGCCCCCGCGCCTGCCGGCTCCCCTGCTGAGGCGCCGTTCCCCGACTCTGAAGACGATCCGTTCCGGCGTCCACCCCCGCCCGCCATGTCTTCGGCACCCGTCCCCCCCGCCGCCGCAGGCGGGGGGGGGGCGGCCGCCGAGCCGCTCCTGCCGGGGGAGGCCGATCCCCTGGCGGCGTCCGGGGCCCTGCCTCCGGACGGT
>JAITEZ010000116.1 GCA_031281735.1 Deltaproteobacteria bacterium
GCCGTCCGCGACGCCCGTGGCGGGCACGGCGGCGGGCACGAGGGTCGCGACCGGCCCGGCGGCGGCAGGCACGAGGGCCGCGACCGGCCCGGCAGCGGCGGGCACTCCGGCGGCTGCGGGTGCCGGGGGTGCGGGGGATGCGGCAGGCGCTTCAGCCTGATGGATCCCGCGGCCGCCAGGCCCTTGACCGGAGGCTACGCGGCGGCGGCCTTCCACCCCTCCTCGGCCGCGGACGCCTCGGCGGCGGCGGTGATCCTGAGCGTCCTGGGCCCCTTCGGCTCCGAGCGCTTCCTCCTCGAGAAGGGGAGGGAGTGCTTCCCAGAGGGGCTTCACGCCCAGGTCTTCAGCCCAGGTCCCTCCGGGGGGCTCGCCGCCTCGTCGCTCACCCTCGATCCGGGCGGCAGACTCCACGCGGCCCGCAACTACCCCCACTCCCCCCGCAGGAGCCACAGGCCCGCCGCCCCTGGCGGGATCCCGCTCCTCCCGCTCTCGGCGTTCTCCTCCTGAACCCGCGGCCCTCGCCGACGGCCGCCCGGACGGGAGGCGCAACGCCCCGCAGACCGCCCGGCATACCCCTGCCCACCCCTCTCCCCTTCCGGGCCTGCCGGATCCCTTTCGGCGTCCGCCCCCGGACTTCGGGGGGGGAGAAGGCGGCCGCGGGAGTCCCTGGCCGAGGCCGGGGATTGCCCGCCCACTCCAAGACCGCTGGCTTCCACCCCCCGGCCCCCCGGCATCTGCAAGGCGGATGCCGGGGGTTTTCGCTTCCCGGATCGAGCTTGGCGTGGACGCCAGGCTTCCGGGGGCCAGAGAGGGCTGCCGGGGATTTTATCAGCGATCCCATGTAGTTAAAAAAAACCGGATGCATTCCTCTCCGGCATCCCATCGGGGATTCCGGGGGAAGCGAGGATGCAGAGGCCCCCGGATGTGGATGCGCGTAGGTCGCTTTCCGCCCGGACGACAAACCGTGCGGGGCAAGGGTTTCCCGTCATCTCCCACCCGGCTGGCAATCGGATCCTCTTCCTAGAAACTCCCATGCCCCCCTGGCCTTTATTCCCTCGCCTTCCCTCTCAACAGTGAGTTCCTTATCCATAATCCTCGCATTTCGCTCTCCCTTCTCCTTCCCTCTCTCCCTTCGTTATCCCTCTCCCTTGCCTTCCCTCTCCCTCACCTGCCCTTTCCCTCACCTGCCCTTCCCTCACCTGCCTCTCCCTTCGCCTTCCCTCCCCCTTCGCCTTCCCATTCCCTCGCCTTCCCATTGACCTCATCGGTATCTGGCCAGGACACGCGTGGAAAATCCGCTTTACGGGCTCCTGAAATCAACAGTCCGAGACCTTCAGAGCATCTCAAGGGGCGGACAATGGCACTTGCCAAACGATTGCCTTGTCCCTGCTATCCGGAGAGCCTGCCTGCTTGTCATTCAATAATTTCTTTTAATACTGTTTTTATTGTCAATGTTAATTAAAAAATTAAAAAATATATATGCTTTTATCTTTTGTCTTGTTCCTCTTTGCCCTCCCGCCAGACGGCCCCTTCCGGATCCCGCCACCTGCCGGTGGACTGCCGAAAACACCTTGAATTGGCCGTAATCATCTGATAGCTTTATTCTCTTGTTTCCGAGATTGGAAGGCCCGGTTTGCAGCACCCCCCCCAGATAGCAGATCTCGTCGAGCGCCTGGCGAAACTCCCCGGCCTGGGCCGGAAGAGCGCCACCCGCCTCTCCCTGCACATCCTGAGGATGCCCGAGGAGGAGGTGAAGGCCCTGGCGGCGGCCCTGGTGTCGGTCAAGGAGGGGATTCGCTTCTGCTCCGTCTGCCACGACTATACCGACGAGGATCCCTGCCCCCGGTGCCGGGACCCCCGGCGCGACCGCCAGACGGTCTGCGTGGTGGAGACCCCGGCGGATCTCATCGCCATAGAATCCTCCGGACTCTTCCGGGGGCTCTACCACGTTCTGGGAGGGGTGCTGAACCCCCTGGCGGGCATAGGGCCGGACGACCTGAACGTTCGCAGCCTGGTGGAGAGGATTGAGAGGTCGCGGGAGGAGGGCCCGCCCGTCAGGGAGGTGCTCCTGGCCACCGGGAGCTCGCCCGAGGGGGAGTCCACCTGCTCCTACCTGGCCGATCGCCTGAAGGCGACCGGGGTGGAGGTGACCAAGCTCGCCCGCGGCCTCCCCTCCGGGATGGATCTGGAGTTCGTGGACGGGGGGACCCTCAAGGAGGCCCTGGAGCACCGGCGCAAGATTCCCTGAACCCGGGGCGTGCCTGGCCCCTGTCTTCCGGGACCGGCCCCGGTTTCCCGTACGGCGAGGCCTTTACGGGCAGCTACCGTCCCGCCCCGCTCAGCCCCCTCGTCTCACCGTGACTGGGCGCCCACCGCCCTCGCCCCGGGACGCGGCGCCCCTCCCGGATCCCCTCCTTTCGGACCTCCCGGATCAAGTTCTTCCGGCACTTCCGGTTCCGGGCCCTCCGGTTCCGGGCCTTCCGGTTCCGGATCTCCAGGATCAGGCCCTTCCGGGCGTCCCGGGACACGCCCTTCCTGGACTCCGGTTCCCGCCCTTCCGGAACCCCGGGAGCATGGCCCTTCCGGTAACCCCGGACCACGACCACGCCCCTCCGGGCCTCCCGGAACCCCTTGCTCCGGGCCCCGCGGCCGCACCGGCCCCCGGCCCCGCGCTTCACCCTTGCGAACCGTACCCCGGTAACCCCCATGACCACCCCCCCCATGCCAGCCCCCCCGGCCGCGCAGCAGGCCTCGCCCAAGGGCACGGTCTCCGGCGCGGAGGCCATCGTCAGGTTCCTCAGGGAGTCCGCCGCGGCGGATCTCGTCTTCGGCTACCCCGGCGGCTCCGTCATCCCCCTCTACGACGCCCTCTACGGCTCGGGAGTGCGTCACGTCCTGTGCCGCCACGAGCAGGGCGCGGCCCACGCCGCCGACGGCTACGCCCGCGCCTCCGGCCGCGTGGGCTTCGTGATAGCCACCTCCGGGCCCGGCGCCACGAACCTGGTGACCGGCCTCGCCAACGCCCACATGGACTCGGTGCCGCTGGTGGCGATCACGGGCCAGGTGCCCACCACCTCCATCGGGACCGACAGCTTCCAGGAGGCGGACATCTACGGGATCTCCATCCCAATCACCAAGTACAACTACCTGGTGAAGGACCCGGCCGATCTCCTGGACGTGCTGGCGGAGGCCCACCACCTGGCCTCGACGGGCAGGCCCGGCCCGGTCCTGGTGGACGTCCCCAAGGACATCCAGACCGCGCAGATACCCTACCGCAAGCCTGCCGCCCCCTCAATCCCCGGCTACGAGCCCCGGCCCAAGCCCTCGGGGGACGCCGTCGCGGCGCTGGCCGAGGCCGTCTCGCTGAGCCTGCGCCCGGTCTTCTACGTGGGGGGCGGGGCCGTCTCGACCGGGGCGGACAGGGACATACTCAGGCTCGCCGAGGGCTCGGACGTGGCCGTGGCCACCACGCTCCAGGCCAAGGGGGTCTTCCCGGACGGGCATCCCCTCTCGCTGGGGCTCCCGGGCATGCACGGGCCCAAATACGCGAACCTCGCCATCAACGAGTCCGATCTCATCATAGGCCTGGGCGTGCGCTTCGACGACCGGGTGGTGGGGGACGTGCGGCGCTTCGCGCCCCTGGCCCGCATCGCCCACGTGGACGTTGATCCCGCGGAGATAGGCAAGCGCATGGCGGCCGACCTGCCGGTGGCGGGCGATCTCAAGCTGGTCCTGGATCTCCTCCTGAGGAAGCTCAAGCCGCAGGGGCGCCCCGAGTGGCGCCGGAGGATAGCCGCCCTCAAGGCCGAGCACCCACTGGCCGTCCCGGCCCCGAACGGCGAGATCAAGCCCCAGGAGCTCGTGCGGGCCGTCTCGGACGCCACCGCCGGCGAGGCGGTGATAGTGACCGACGTCGGCCAGCACCAGATGTGGGCGGCCCAGCTCATAGCCTCCTCGCGCCCCAGGCGCTTCCTCTCCTCGGGGGGCCTGGGCACCATGGGCTTCGGGCTGCCCGCGGCGCTGGGCGCGGCCCTCTCCGGCCCCGGGGTGCCGACGGTGCTCATCGCCGGGGACGGGGGCTTCCAGATGAACATCCAGGAGCTCGCGACCGTGCGGGAGAACGACGTCCCCGTCAAGATGGTGATCTCCAACAACCGCTGCCTGGGCATGGTCCGCCAGTGGCAGCAGTTCTTCAACGACCGGCGCTACTCCGAGACCGTCTTCAGGTTCAACCCGGACTTCGCGGCGATAGCCGGGGCCTACGGCATCCCCGCCAGGCGGGTGGAGGATCCCGCCGAGGTGGGGAGGGCGGTCGCGGAGCTCATCGCCTCCCCCGGCCCGGGGCTCCTGGACGTGCTGGTGGACAGCGAGGAGAACGTGCTCCCCATGATCCCCGCCGGCAAGGGCCAGACGGACTTCTTCGCGGAGTGACCCCGCGGGCGGCGGCCGGGGGGCCGCGGCGGGGGAGGCCCCAGCCCGCGGCGGGGAGGCGCCCGGCCGGTCCCGGAGCCTGCCCGGCCCGGCGGCACCCGGGGGCGGGGAGGCCGTCCGGGACGCGCCCGGTTCCCGCTCCGGGAGCCCGGCCCCCCCGGCAGGCGCCCGGCGCGGGCGGGGCCCCCGCCTGCCACGGCCGACCGCCCTCCCGTCCCCTTCCCGGCCGCCGCCCGGCGGGCCGGGGGCCTCTCCGGCCGGGCGCCCGGCGAGCCTTCCCGCGGCGGCGCCCCGCCGCCGCCCTGAGCACCCAGCAGCGGCCGCTCCCGCACCCCGCGGGCGGCGCCGCCCTCGAGGACCGAAACAGATGGCCGACGACACCATCCGCAACTCCCTTCCCGCACACATCTTCGGAGCCCCCCTGGACGTCATGGCGGCCGTCACCGCCGGCCCCGGGGAGCTCCCGGAGCTGGATTTCGTGCTCCCGAACCTCCCGGCCGGCCACGTGGGCGCGATCACCGGGGACTCCCCCGGGCAGGCCGCGATCCTCGCCCTGCAGTTCCTCGCCCAGACGGCCTCCGGCGCCGGGGGTCTGGACATAGGCCGTTTCCGGGAGGGGCCCTGCGTCTTCCTCGGCTGCGGGTACCCGGAGGCCGAGCTCTCCCGCCTCGTGAACGCCTTCGCCCGCCCCCTCCCCCCCGCCGAGAAGGAGAGGCTCGCCCGGAACCTCGACGTCTACCCCGTCGTGCCGACCGCCCCCACCTTCGAGAGGCCGGAGGCGGTGCTCTTCCTCTACCGCCTGGCCCTGGGCCGCCGCCTCCTGGCCGTGGCCTCGATGGGGACGTCGCTCAGGCAGCCGGCGGCCCTCGAGTCCCTCCAGGCCGTGGCCCACGACACGGGATGCGCCATGCTCGTGACGCACCTCCCGCTCGCCGACCACGTGATAACCCTGGAATCCACCGTGTGGGAGGGCTCCGTAGAGGAGACTGGCGAGGAGGACGGCCCCTCCTCCATCCTTACCTTCGAGGTCACCCGGGGCTTCGGCGAGCTCTTCCCCGGGCGCAACCTGAGGCGCAGGAGGGACGGCCTCTTCGAGACCTCGGGACGGAGCCAGCCCGGCATCCCCAGGCACTCGCAGAACTGACCGGGCCGCCCGGCCCCCCCGCCCCGGGACGGCGCGGCCCCCGCGGGCGCCGCCGCGCGCGCCCGGCCGCTCCCCGGCGGGCACCCCGCGCGCCCGCCCCGGCGGGCATCCCCCGGAACCCCGGCCGACGCCGGGCGTTCCGCCCCAGAAACGCCAGGGACCACCCCATGAAAAAGATCATCTCCATCCT
>JAITEZ010000072.1 GCA_031281735.1 Deltaproteobacteria bacterium
TCCCCGCCGCGCCCGCCGCCGCCGCCCGCGCCGGCGGCAGCGGCGCCCCCTGGCGCCGCGAACCCGCCCGCTCCGCCGTCGCCGCCGCGGCCCGCCGCGACGGTCACCGGGCCCCGGAAGACGATCGTCTCGGAACCGAACCGCAGCGAGAGGCTCCCGGCATCGCCGGCGGCCCCCCCGGCCCCTCCCGCGCCCCCGGGGACAGTGCCCCCCGGATAGGCGGGCGCCGCCGGGGGAGCGCCGTCCGCGGGCCTCCCCTCGTTGCCGCCCGAGCCCCCCGTGCCCCCGGCCCCGGCGGCGAGCGAGACCTCCCCGTTCATCGTGAACACGGGCTCGGAGGCCTCACCGGCACGGAGAGACACGTCCCCGGAGCGGGCGCCCCTGCCGCCGGCCCCGCCGCTTCCTCCCGGCCCGCCGGGGTAGCTCCCGCCGGGATCGCCGCCGAGACCGCCTTGGCTCGTCATCAGTTCGTCCTCAAATCCCTTGCCGCCCTCCTTTCCGGCGCTCCCTGCCGCTCCAGCGTAACCCCCGTGGCCGCCATGGCCGCCGGCCCCGCCGGCGGCCCCGGAAAGGCGGACGGCGTCCAGGGCCGCCTCTCCGGGCGCGGTGACAAGAGCCGCCCCCGAGCCGCCGGGGACGTCCGAGCCGTCCCGCCCGGCGCCTCCCGCGCCTCCCCGGCGGCCTTCCCCGCCCTGGAGCGCCGCTCCCGTGAAGGGGGGGGCGGCCGGGTGCACGCCCTGGCCGTCGCGGCTGCCGTCATTCCCTTTGGAGCCGGGGCCGTTGGACGAGTTCACGGGAGCCCCCTCGCCTCCCAGATCCCCGGTGCCGCCCAGGCCGGCCCCGGAGGCGGGGCCGGAGACGCCGGCGGCGCCTCCCGCGCCGCCGGAGCCGCCATCCCCGGCCCCCTTGGCACCCTGGCGGCCGTCGCCGCCCTGGCCGCCGTCGCCGCCGTCGCCGCCCTTGCCGCCTTTTCCTCCGTCGTTGGTGGTGCCGTCTTCGCCCTTCTCCGGGCCTCGGCCGGCGCTCCCCGGTGCCCCGGGGTTGGCCGCCTGGTCGCCCGAGCGACCCGGGCCGCCCTGTCCGCCGGTCCCGCCTATGCCGCCGTCCCCGCCGTCGCCGCCGCGGCCACCCAGGGCGGCGGTGTTATCGTCGCCGCCGGAACCGCCGCCTCCCCCGGATCCGCCGGCTCCGCCGCCTCCGCCTCCGCCGGAGCCCCCGTCGCCGCCGGCGCCCACGGTGATCGCGGCGCCGTCCCAGTCGACCGACCTCGCGGCGGCGGGATGCGCGCCCCAGAGGGTCAAGAGCGCGGCGAGCAGGGCCGCGGCGGGGAGGGAAAACGCGAGGGTCGCCGTTGTCAGGCGGGCCCGGTCGCCGCGGGGACGTCCGGGCCGGGAAGAGGCTCCCCGGGCTGCGGGGCGGGGAGCGGCGCTGCCGGCCGCGAGGCGGCGGGACGGTCCGCGGGCGGGCCCGTCCCCGCTGCCGAGGCGGATGCCGGCGGTCATCGGGTTGTGGCAGGTGTTACGGGACATGTTCTCTCTCTCCTTCGAGGACTGGCGTCCTCATCGTGTCTTCACCGGGGGGTGCGGGGCGGTCTGCCGCCGCCGGGGTTCCGGCGTGCGGACGGTTGCCGTAAGGCGGGACGGCCGGCCTGTGTTGCGGCATGGCCGGTCGCGTCACAGCTTCTGAACAGCTTCTGATCGTGGTTGACCCGCCCGGCGGGGGGCGCGTCTCCTCCTGCGGCCCGGGAGGGGGAGGCGCGTGCGTCAGGGCGGGGGGCGGGGCGGCGCTCCCGGCGGCATGCCGGGGGGAGGCGCCGTACCCGCGGGGGGTGCGGGAGACGGAGTCCTCCCCGGCGGCGGGCGGGCGCGCGGCCACCGGGGCCCAGCCGGAACCGCCCGCAGGGGACAGCGAGGACCCGCATTGATCCGCCCCCCCCGCCGGAGGGCGCGGCGGTTCAGGCTCCGCGGCGCGCGCGCCCCGGTCCATGGGATCCGCAGGGCGCCGGCGCTATCCCGCGGCTCCGGGCCGGGTGCGCCGCGAACGCGCGTCGCGCGGGGCAGGGCCAGTCACGCCGCCGGCGGACGTGGCAGGGAGCCGCCTTGAGGGCGCGGCGCCCGGGAGTCGCCTTCCGAGCGCCGCGCCGAGGCAGGGGCCTCCTGTCGGCTCCCTTCTTTTCGCGGTTACCGTGCGCAATGGAATGGTTGCCGCTCCCCAGTTAACGGTCGGAGCAATCCGCCTCCCGTGTCGCTGCCAGGGGCAGCCGGGTGGACGGCAGCCGTTTCGTGGCCGCTGGAAGTATTAAAATGTCCGCCGCGACGCGTTTCAATGTCAGGGAACTGTTGCAGCTTGGAAATTTTGTAAAGTGAAAAAAACTATGATGCGTAGGATTTTATCGGTAGCGCGCGCTACATCGGCATCCCGGTCAAGCGCAGGCCGCGCTCCGCGGCGGCGTTCCCGCAGGATCCAGGATGCAATCCGCCGGAAGCGGCGCGCATGAGTCCGGCGAGGGCGGTGCCACGCCGCCCGCCGGACACCCGGCGGGCCAGCCAGCCGCCGCCACGGCGCGGGCTTCCCGCAAGGCCTCCCGCGGACGCTTTCCGTATCCGTGCCGCAGGCTCCCCCCTCCCGCCCGGGACATGCCGCGCGACCCGGCGGTTCGGGGCAGGGCGCGCCGCCGTGCCGGGGGCGCCAATGCGTGGGGCGGGGCATAGCCATCCGCCGGCTCCCCGTGAGCCTCCCCGGGAGAAACGATCCGCCGGCGATCTGTCCAACGGCTTCATGGCCTTGCGGCCGGGCGGTCATTATGCGGACGCTGGCGGAAGGCGTGACAGCGCCCGGGCCCGGAAAGGAGGGAGGGTCATGGTCTGCCGGCGCATCAAGGGCGGTGGCGCGCGGTGCCGGGAGGTTTGCGGAGGCGGTAAGCTTGCGGCGGCGGGAAGTGGGGCCGTTGCGTCTGCGTCGCGCTCAAGCTCCCCAGGATACGGTTCACGCGTGCTTGGAGGCGGATCGGTCTCCGAGGGGGGCGGGAGCTTGGGTTTCGCGACTGTTGGCGATGCTGGCCGCAGGCTTCCCTGTCCGTCCAGGAGAGGGCGCTGAGCCCGTGGGACTGCAGAGGGTAGTGCCGCGATTATCGCTCCGTGCAGGAAGGCGATTAGCCAGCGGAAAGTCGTCCCGTTGGAAGCATCCTCCCGATGTCAAGCAGGTTGACAATCGCCTTTTCAGCAGTATCCAAAGCCGTTGGTATACTGCATCTGCACGGCCTTTCCGATCGGGACGCGCGCATCGGCACGGTAGCCGGCATCTCTCAAGACATGATGACGATCGTCTTGCCATGGGAGAGCATGATTGACATGGGAATAATCTCCAGCGATCTGACCGACAAATGGAAAGACAGGATCACGGGATGGCGATGGATCTGGGTGGCCTGAGCAGAGAGCCAAGTAGGTAGAAAGGAATGAGGGAATGCCGGCGGGAAGACGGGCGGGCTGGAAGAGGGGAAGGCGGGATGGAAGTACGGCTTGCATGGTAGCCATAGTCACTTTGGCTAATGGAACGCCAGGGATCTCCACCCTGAAGAAATGACAGTATGATTATCCCGGTAGGCATGTTGCCATGCCGAAGGTACTAGCGATACCGGGCTCACTGCGGACAGGCGACAGGCAGGTTTCAGGGAGAACAATGGCGAAAACCACACCAAGGTAGCGGCTTCCCGGCATTCCACCTCACCTTCTCCATGTTCTATGCGGTTACTTCAGCAGTCATCCTTTATGCCATCGTCTCTCGTGGTTGTCGCGGGGAGAGGCGGCTGTAGTGAAGGTGCCAGGGCCACGTTCTGCCCATGCAGCGTTCTGCCCACCGGTAATAAGAGGATGGGCGGTCGTACAGCCTGTCCTGGCCCAGCTGCCCGGCCCAGTCAAGGCCTGGCCCGTATCCTGAACGGCGGGCACCTCCTGGACATCCGTCTGTTCCTTGGGCGGGGCCGCCTTTGGGGATCTCGTTCTCCAGCCACGAGCCGCGGGAGGGGATGATGCGGGCGCCGTGGAGGGCCTTGCCGGAGGAGAGGGTCTTGCCCCGGTCATGGTAGGGCAAGATCCCAGCGGAGCGGTGTAGCTGTGAGACGGTGACGCGCTCGGACCCGTTGATGACGAAAGCCCTTCTCGGTCATGAGGGGAGGGCACCGAAGGAGAGCCGGCTCTCCTTGGCCACCTTGCGCTTCTGGCGGGCGCGGGGGGCGGTCACCCCGCCGGGGTAGCCCGCTCCCGCGTCCTTCAGGCTTTCCCGGTAGATCGCGGGGCCCGCCTCGATGCTGTTGCGGGGCTCCTCGCAGGTCAGGCCCTTGGCGAGGCACTCTCCGCTGTCGTGCCCGGCCTCCCTGAAGGCGCAGTCCTTTGAAGGGCAGGGGAGGTTCCCCCGGTGGACGCCGGTGGGAAGACGCCCTTGCGGAGGGCCTGCAGCCTGCGGTTCCCGCGCCCTGGGGGGTGTGCCTCTGCGGGAATCGCTCGCGGGACCGGCGCTGGAGGTCGATGAGGCTCGGCATGTCGGAGGGCCGGAGTGACCTGCCGGGGCTCTTGCGCCTGCGCGGCGCGCAGCGGCCAGGGGCATCCCTCCTCCGGTCGGTCGGGACGGGGGAACGGCTGGCAGGCATCGGCCGGCTTGGAGCCCCGTGCGGGATCCGTGTGCGGGGACCTCTTCGGCGGCAGGCCATGGTGCAGGAAGGCGATCGGCATGCGAGAGGCTCGGCCCGAAGACTATGTAGAATGACTTCGCTGTACGGGGCAGAGGTTTCCAGCGGTGTTGTTGTGCCGCCTCGTGACACTGCGGGCCGGCTCCGGGGTCCGGATGCAAGGCATCGGTGGAATCGAGGTTCCGGAACCGGGAAGGCCTCGCCAGCCGGGAGGGGACAGCAACCCGGGAGAACCTGCGGTCCGGGTGCAAGGATCCGGCAAAACGGAACCCGTTGACTATCTTGTCGGTGAACATGACCGTCTGCGGACAATATGTCTATCGAATTTGGTGCAAATTTATCCAAGAAGAGTTGACGTAAAAAGAGATATCATATCCATAACATAGAATGCTGATATTAAATAATGCGGCTTTCAGCTAGACTGATATAGAAAACAAGCGGGCTCTGCCCCGTCGGCCAGGCAGAGCCCGTGATCCATGGGACGGCAACGCAGGCGGGGATGATCCAGAACGCAGGCGGATGGATGATCCCGGGTGCGTCAGCAGTCTCTCCCGGAGGGAGCCGCCCCGCACCGGCGTGAAGGGGGAGGCGGGGCGGCGGGAGGACGGGTGCGCCCCTTCCCGGCCCGATCCCCCTGCGGGGCTTTTGCCCTTCCTTCCCCAACGCCCGTGCTCGCGTGCCCGGCCTACTCCTTCTCCTCCTGGGGCTTGTACTCGGCTATCACCTTGTCGCGGACGGGGGCGGGCGCCTCGTCGTAGTGCGCGAACTCCATGGTGAAGGAGCCGCGACCGCCGGTCATGGAGGTGAGGACGGGGGAGTAGGTGAGGAGCTCCATCTGGGGAACGTGGGCGTTTATCACCTGCTTCTTGCCGTGGCTCTCTGTCCCCAGGAGCTTGCCGCGCCTGGACGAGATGTCGCCCATGACGTCCCCCATGAACTCGTCGGGCACGGTCACGGTGAGGAGCATGATGGGCTCGAGTATGGTGGGCTTGCACTCCATGAAGGCCTTCTTGAAGGCCATGGAGCCCGCGATCTTGAAGGCCATCTCCGAGGAGTCGACGTCGTGGTAGCTCCCGAAGACGAGGGCCACCTTGCAGTCCACGACTGGGTTGCCGGAGACCACGCCCACCGCCATGGCCTCGACGATGCCCTTCTCGACCGCCGGTATGAACTGCTTGGGAATGACGCCGCCCACTATCTTGTCCTCGAAGACGAAACCCTCCCCGCGGGGCAGGGGCTCGAGCTCGATCCAGGCGTCGCCGTACTGCCCCTTGCCGCCGGTCTGCTTCTTGTACTTGCCCTGGACCTTGGCCTTGCCCTTGATGGTCTCCTTGTACGCCACCTTGGGGGCCTTCAGGACCACGTCCACGTTGTACTTGCGCTTGATCTTCTCCAGGGTCGCGTCCACGTGCACCTGGCCCATGCCGGAGAGGATCATCTCCTTGGTCTGGCTGTTGCGGGTGAGCCGCAGCGTGACGTCCTCCAGGACCATCTTGTTGATGGAGGCGAAGAGCTTCTCCTCGTCCGCCTTGTTCTTGGCCTCTATGGCGAACGAGACCACTGGCTCCATGGGGGGGGCGGCGCGGAAGACCACCGGGGCCGACTCGTCCGCGAGCGAGTCACCCGTCTGGGTGCCCTTGAGCTTGGAGACGGCCACGATGTCACCGGGCCCCGCCGAGTCCTGGGGCTTCTGGGCCTTGCCCTCGAGGCCCAGGAGCTGGCCGTAGCGCTCCTTCTGGCCGCGGGTGACGTTGAGGAACCCCCCGTCCGGGGAGAGCGTCCCCGAGAAGACCCGGAAGATCGTGAGCTGTCCCGCGAAGGGGTCGACCACGGTCTTGATCACGAGCCCCGAGAAGGGCGCCTGGGGGTCGGGGGCGCGCACGACCTCCGTGGCCGGATCGTCGGGGGCGTGGCCGGCCACGGGGCCTCTCGCCGCAGGGGAGGGCAGGAGCCGGGTCACGGCGTCTAGCAGGTAGGACACGCAGGACAGCTTCAGGGCCGCGGCCGGGAAGACCGGGGCGATCTTGGCCTGGGCCACCGCGGCCTTCAGGGCCGCGTCCAGGTCCGCCGGGGGGATGTCCGTGCCCTCCAGGAACTTCTCTATCAGCTCGTCGTCGGTCTCGCAGATGGCCTCCACCAGCTTCTCGCGCCACTCGGCTGCCTGGGGGGCGACGGCCTCGGGGATCGGGACCTCGGTCGCCTTCCCGGAGGCGTCGAAGGCCCAGGCCTTGCCGGCCAGGATGTCCACGAGGCCGGTGAAGGAGTCCTCTGCGCCGATGGGGAGTGCCGCGGGCACGGGGCGGGGGGACGTGAAGTTCTCGGCGATGCTCTCGAGGGCCTTGTAGAAGTCCGCCCTCTCCTTGTCCATCTTGTTGACGACGACCAGCCTGGGGAGGTTGTGCGAGTCCGCGAAGGCCCAGCCCTTCTCGGTCGAGACCTTCACCATGTCCACCGCGTCCACGACCACCACGGCCGCATCGGTGCCGCCCATGACCGTCCGGGTGTCGTTCAGGAAGTTCTCGCCTCCCGGGGTGTCGGCGAAGGTAATCTGGAAGCCCTTCCAGGGCAGGCTGTGGAAGGAGGTGGAGAGCGAGCTCTTCCTCTTGATCTCCTCCGGCTCGAAATCCAGGCAGCTGGTGCCGTCGGCCACGGAACCCAGGCGGGTCGTAACCTTGGCAAGGAAAAGGGAGGCCTCGGCCAGGCTGGTCTTGCCGGCCCCGCCGTGGGAGATCAGGCTGACGGTTCTCTGTTTCTGGACGTCTTTCATTTATACGGTACTCGACTCTTCCTGAGGTCCTGGGCCCTGGGTCGGGCCCCCGGCCGACAAGGCCACGCTCTCGCGGGGCGGATGAGGGGGAGCGCCCCTGATGTGTGGAAGGGCGGGCCGGATCCCGGCCAGGGACGGGGTGCTTTTCTCCCGGCCGGAAGCGGGTCAACCCGCCGCGAAGCTGAAATTGAGTAAGGATTATGTCCGCTTCGGCCACGCAAGTCAAGGTTCGGCGCGACACTCATTGAGTCGCAAGGGTTCCGCGGGAGTCCCCCGCGGCGCCCCGCCGCTGGGGACGCGGGGGAAGGCGGGGCCGCCGGTGCCATCCCCCGAGGTCTCCGGCTCACGGGAGACGCGGAAGCGGGGCGGGACGGCGGGCGCGGGCCCCGGGGAGTGAGCGGGCGGGCGGCGGGCGGGGACGGGCGGCCGGACATAATGCCTTCTTCCCGGGCCGGGGGAGCGCCTCGCGGCGAGCCTGACGCCGGTTAGTTGGGGCGAGGCCGGAAGGGCGGGCCGGGGGAGGAGAGGGAGGGCGGCACTCTGGCCGGGACGGGCTGTGCCAGGACGGGCTGTACTGTGAAGGGCAGGCACCAGGAAGGGAGGGCAGGCCGTGATACTGACGGGAGGGATGTGCGCCGGTTGTACTCTGGTTTTACCCTGGTTTTACCCTGGTTGTATCCCGGTTGTACCCTGGTTGTACTCCGGTTGTACTACGGTTGTACTCCGGTTGTACTACGGTTGTACTCCGGTTGTATGATGGTTGTACGGTTATAGACAGGCAGCCAGGGGAATGCCGGGCTGTGCAATGGGAGGCCAGGCAGCAAAGGGTAGGGTGACGGAGGCGCTTCCGAGTACAGTCCCCCGAAACGGGGCGGCTGATCATCCGCTCTGCGGAGACCCGCCCTCGGGCGGGGACATGACCCTGAGGCGGCCCGGGCGCGTCCCAGAGGTCCGGAGGCACCGGTCGTCATCGGGGGGGGGCCCTAGGGTCGCCCGCCTTGCCCTCCCAAGCGGGGCGACCGTCTCCAGGACGACGGGCGTCCTGGGCCCGGCCCCGAGAAAGCGGCATGGGGACGGCCGGCCAGGCGTCAGCAGCTTTCCTGGCCAGGTTCGTGGTGCTCCTCGCGGAGAGGGGATGCTGGCGTAACCGCGGCGGGGAGGGAAGGGCAGGCTGGCAGGAGGCAGTGCGGGTGGCGTGGCGTGACGGGAAGGGCAGGCAGTAGCCTGGCGGGGGGCGGATGTGGGGCGGTAGGGCGGGGTGTACGACTGACGGGCGGGAAGTGCGCAGATAGAGTATTCAGGTTGTCCGCAGGTTGCATGCAGATTGTACGGTGGAGGACAGGCAGCTGGGCAGGGGGCGGACAGTACGGCGGGAGGTCTGGCCGCAAGGGGGAGGGTGGCGGAGGCGCTCTCGGGAACAGCCTTTCGAAACGAAACGGGCGGGTCTCCCGAAACTCGGGAGACCCGCCCTCGTGAGGGGCGAGGGCCCCTCGGCGGCCGGGACGCGGCCTAAAATGCCATGGCGGCGGCAGGGATGGGGGGGAGCTCGAAGGTCTCCACCTTGCCCTCCGAGCCGGGGGTGACCTTCTCCAGGACGCCGGGCGTCCTGAGCAGGGCCTCGAGGAAGCTGCGGTTCAAGGTGTGGCCGGTCTTGACGGCGGTGAAATGCCCGACGACGGGGAGACCCGCGAGGGACATGTCTCCCACGAAATCCAGGATCTTGTGGCGGACGCATTCGTCTCGGAAACGCAGGCCCTCGGGGTTGAGCACGCGGCCGCTGCCGCCTATCACGACGGCGTTGTCCAAGCCTCCGCCCAGGGCCTTGCCGGCCTTCTGCATGGCCTCGACGTCCTTCTCGAGGCAGAAGGTGCGGGCGGGCGCGATCTGGGAGACGAAGGCGGACTTGGAGAAGGAGAAGCGCCTCCTCTGGGCGTCCACGTAGCCGGGGAACTCTATCTCGCACTCGACCGAGAAGGCGGGGGCTGGCTCGGCGGAGACGGTCTTTGTCCCGCTGTCATCGGTAACCGAGACCGCGAAAGGCCTCTTGACCCGGTAGAAGGGGCGGAAGGCCTGGAGCGTCGTGATGCCGGCCTTCCGGAGAAGCCTTGTCCAGGGCAGGGCGGAGCCGTCCAGGATGGGCACCTCCGGGCCGTTGACCTCGACCATGAGGTTGCAGATGCCCAGGCCCCCCAGGGCCGCCAGTAGATGCTCCATGGTGCCTACCGAGCCCTCGCCGCTCCCGATGGTGGTGGCGAGCGAGGTGTCGGTCACGTTCTCCACGGAGGCCAGCACGGGCTGGGCCCCGGGGGTGTCGGTCCGCTGGAACCATATGCCGGAGTCAACGGGGAGGGGGCTCAGGATCGCGTCCACCGTCCTGCCGCTGTGGAGGCCGATGCCGCTGATGCGGAGCCTCTGGCCGACTGTCTTCTGATGGCGGTGCATAGGCGTCTTAACCTTTCTTGGCCGGGTAGACGGGCCTCCCGATCCGCTCAGGATTTCAGCAAGATATGGGCCAACCGTGGAATATGCGGAGATTCGTATAAGTATCGATTAATTCGATATCATTTGAGAAAAGTCGGCTCAAAAGTAAGGGGCTGCCATTACCTGCGTGGCGGAAATCCCTCATTGCTGCCGGATACCTGCCACAGCCGGGATCCATGACCTGAAGGCGTTCTGGAGGGGAATCTCATCATCCGCCTTGGGTTCTCTGCCTTCCCGGGCGGTAGCGGCCGGCGGGGGAGCCCTCCGGCCGGGGGGGGCGCTCCCGGGGGACGGCGCGCGGCCGTTCCCGGGGAGCGCCCTCGGCTGCCTCAGGGAGGAGAATGCCGCCCGGACGGGCGGGGCCCGGCCCGCGAGGATCGCGGCGGGTTCCCTCCCCTCCCGGTGGCGGGTTCCTGCCGGGCCCGAGGCAGTCCCCGGCCGTGCCCGTCCGTCCCGGGGGCCTCGCCGGAGGCATGCCTTCCCGGGGGCGGGACGGGGGGGGCTCGCCGGGGCCGGGAGCCGGGGCGCCCTCCGTCAGGCTCCCAGTCGCCAGGCTTCTTCAAGTCCGGTCCGGTTGTTGCTATCATTCGGAGTAGGCGGTGTGGACGGCCCCGCCTGAACGGAGGAGCGCCATGCTGGGCTACCCGAAAACCCTGGCCGCGTCCCTGGCACTCGCCCTGGCCTGGACTCTCGCCCTGCCAGACTTCACCCTGGCCCAGCGGGTGCGCGGACGCGAAGGGGACAGCGACGACCGGCGCCTGGAGGAGACGGATGAGGAGCGCCGCCCCTCGAAAGGCGTCCGCTTTGGTTCCAAGGGCGAGAGGAAAGGGGACCGGCGCCAGGGAGATCGGGGCGACCGGCGGGACGACAGTAGGCGGGACGACAGTCGGGGCGTCCGGCGGGACGACAGCCGGGGCGTCCGGCGGGACGACAGTCGGGGCGTCCGGCGGGACGACAGTCAGGGCGAACGGCAGGAATGGCCGGCGGAGGAGAGGCGGAGCCCCCCGGGCGCCGTCACCATGAGGGAGTCGCCCCCCAGGGATATCCTGGTCTACGTGGACGGGGCGGGGCGGATGACGGACGAGAGAGGCCGACCCGTGGACCGCATGGGCAGGCGCCTGGATTCCAACGGCAGGCCGGTGTTCAACAATCAGCCCGATGGCCGGGTCGTGTTCGTGTATCCCGACGGGCGTCGCTCCGACCGCTATCACAGCGAAGATCCGGCGAGGCCCCGGCGGCGCAGGTTTTCTTTCTGCCGCCCCGACGGGACTCCCCGCTGGCGCGGGGAGTCCAGGAGGTTCACCTACGGTATCGTGGGCGAGTACTCCAGGTGGCGCGGCGGCACGGGGGGCGTTTACGGCCTGGGCGTGCTGGGCCTGTTCTCCTACGTGGACGAGAGGCTCAAGGCGAGCCTGATCATCAACCCGGGTCTCACCCGGCGGGAACTGGAGCGGAAGGCCGTGGAGATCGTCGGCGATTACGTGGAACGGAACGTGACCATGATCGCCATGCGGGACGGGGAGTTCTACGTGCAGTTTCGCACGGGGATGCAGGGCGACGTGTCCCTGGACGGCGAGAGCTTCGAGAGGACCCCGGTTACCGAGCGGGGGGCGGACACCTTTCTCGCAGACCTCGAGCGGAGCCCGGACAAGGTTCCCGCTTCCAGCGGCAAGCCCCGGCAGCCCGCGGCTCAGCAGTAGGGTCCCGTCCGGCACCGGCCCCGGATCCCGCCGGGAAGCCCCCGTCCTGGCGCCGTCCCGCCCGCGTCCGGGCGCCAGGCCCCTCCGTCCCGGACCGTCTGGTTGACGGAGGCAGCGCAACTGTAGTTGTACGCGAATGGCTCCGCACCGTCCCTGCCTCCACCGGGAGCGCCCGGGTGCGGTTCTCATAATGCCCAGGGTGCAGTTCCCGGCAATCCGGCTAGCGGCTGCCTCGGGCGCCGCCGCTTTGTCCCGGCCAGGACCGGTTCCCTGCCAGCGAGGCTCCCCCGGCCAGGCGGGGGGGCGATTCGGCGGACGGTCCCGCGGGCCGGGACGGCCGCGCGGTCAGGGACGGTCAACCGGCGGCGATCCGTCCCCTGCCATCCCGCGGTGGAATGACCTGAAGTGTACGCACGTACACCCGCAGGTTGCCGGGAGCCTGCGGATTTTCCCGTGGCGGCCTGCAGGTGCCCCCGCGCCCCTGACGAGCCATATGCCCGCCAGCGGGGAACGCCTCGGAGACCCCGGCAGGGGAGACACCTGCGGGCCCTGGCTGTCGCGCGTGACTGCTCGCGGCCGCGCCCGAGGGAGCGCTCGATGGTTTACGGATCTCGTGCGCGGCGGGGGCGGCATGCGCGTTTGGCGGGCCGCCCCGCTTCGCCGCCGAGCCCGGGGTTCCGCGGCCCCTCCCGCCTGTCCCACGTCCGGTACTTCCGGCGCTCGGGGACGGTCCGCCGCTGTGGCGCGCGGGGACGGGCCGCCCGGCCTTCATGAACCGGCGCGGGCGGTTCTATAGGGCGTCCAGCTCCCGCCTCGCGTTGCTTCAGGCCTGCTCCGGGGTTATAGTCTGGTTGCGAGGTTCGGGCTGGCGTCACTCCCGGACTCCGCTGGCGGGTGTCCCCCTCCCTGGAGGGAGCCGTCCCCCGGCGGGCCCGCCGCGGCTTCATCCACGAGGCCTCTGCCGCGATCGGCAGGAGCCACGCAGCAGCGGCCGGGGATCTGAAGGCGGGGGGCATGTCCGCCCCGGCAAGGGTGGACGCCCGGGGAGCCGGGCCGCAACGTGGCGGCCAGGAGCGGCCTCAACCGGGCGATCCCGGATCAGGGCCGGGGCGCTTCCGTGCCGATGCCCGGCTGGAAGCCCGCGGAACGGGGCGGGAGGCTCGCGAAGGTCGATCCGCGCGGCGCCGGCCGGAAGTGCCCGGAACGCTGGCGCGCGGCCGCCGGGGACTGGCCCTCCCAGGCCGGGTTCCGGTGCCTGGAATGCGGATGCGGGGGCGGTGCCGATCATGTCGGCGCCCTCAGCGTCCTGGCGGCCGGGCGGGCCGTCATCGCCTGCGTAGGAGGGGCGCCCGAGGCCCCACGCAAGAGCCTCCGGGGATCCGCCCCGAAGGCGAGGAGGCAGGAACCTGCCGGCGTGATCCGGGCCGCGAGAGGCCCTGAATCCTCCGGGAATCCCCGTCCTCCAGGGCGGGCAGGATGTCAACCCGCCCATCTACAACCCGGCCGCTGGGCAAGCCGCCCCCGCGGCCGCCCGCGAATCCCGCGGCCCCCCTCCCCGAAAGGAAGGTTCCCGATGATGCTCAGCGACTTCAAGCCCCCGGTGAAGGATTTCAACGACCGCCTCTCCGTGCTCCGGGGGTATCTTTGACCTCGACACCCTGAACTCCCGCCTGAAGGAGCTCGACGAGCTCATGCAGCGCCCCGGCTTCTGGGAAGATCAGAAGGCGGCCCAGGCCGTATCCCAGGAGCGCACCCGCCTGGTGGAAAGGCTGGCGGTCTGGCGCAGCCTCGAGGGTTCCGCGGAGGATCTCTCGGTCCTGCTTGAGCTCGCCCTCGAGGAGGCCGATGAGAGCCAGTGCGATGACATAGGCAGGCGGGTGGAGGCCTTCTCCCGGGAGCTCGAGCTCTACGAGGCCCGGCGCACCCTGTCCGGGCCCATGGACTACAACGACGCCATCCTCGACATCCACGCCGGGGCCGGGGGCACGGAGTCCCAGGACTGGGCCGAGATGCTCCTGCGCATGTACCTGCGCTACGCCGACCGCTGCGGCTTCACGACCCAGCTCGTGGACAGGCTCGATGGGGAGGAGGCGGGCGTCAAGTCCGTGACCCTCACCGTGAGCGGCCCCTACGCCTACGGCATGCTCCAGACCGAGGCCGGCATCCACCGCCTCGTGCGCATCTCCCCCTTCGACTCGCAGAGCCGGAGGCACACCTCCTTCGCGTCGGTCTTCGTGACCCCCGAGGTGGCGGACGACATAGTGGTGGAGCTCAACGACAAGGACATCCGGGTCGACACCTACAGGGCGGGCGGCCCCGGCGGCCAGCACGTGAACAAGACCAGCTCGGCCGTCAGGCTCACCCACATCCCCACGGGCATCGTCGTCCAGTGCCAGGACGAGAAGAGCCAGCACCGCAACAAGGATCTGGCCATGAAGGTCCTCAAGGCCCGCATCTACCAGTTGGAGCAGGACAAGCGGGCCAAGGAGATCAAGGACATGCACGACAACAAGAAGGACATCGCCTGGGGGAGCCAGATCCGCTCCTACACCCTCCAGCCCTACCGCCTCATCAAGGATCACCGCACGGGGCACGAGTCCGGCAACGTGGACGCCGTGCTGGACGGGGACCTGGAGGGCTTCGTGAAGGCGGCCCTCCTCTGGAAGGCCGAAGGGCCCGCCAGGGACGCGTAGCCCCGCCCGGCCGGGGCGGCCCTTAGGGATCTGGGAGCCCCGCGGCGGGCGCGCGCCGGCCGCCGCGGGGGGACGGGCCTCTCCGGGGACAGCGGCGCCGCATGCCGTGCGCCGGCCCCGGCCGGCCTCCAGGGGGCGGGCCCCGGTCCCCTCCGGCACCGCCGGGGTCGGCCCCCGGCGCGGCTTTCAGGTTGACGGCGGGGGTTTTCGGGCATCCGAATTGCATCGGTAGCCCTCAGGGCGGAGGCTCTTTGCCGCCCAGGGATCCCGGGGGTGTAATGATGAAGTCCTGGCTGCCGTATCTGGTCTCCGAGCTCTCCGGGGGGGGCGAGCCGGTCCTGGCCCAGACCCTCAACGGGAGGGACGTGCGGGCCGCCGTGCTCGACCGCTCCGGGGAGGTGCTCGCGGGCGACTGGAGGGGCACCGGGCTCTTCCGGGGGGCCAGGAAGTTCATCGTGGACATGCTTCCCGGAGAGCCCCTGGTGGCCGTGGCGCAGGGCAGGCGCTTCCTGCTCGAGAAGCAGGCGGGGCCCGCCTCCCTCGCCTTCTGGAAGGAGGCCCTGGAGGGCCAGGAGGAGGCCTGGGCGGCATGGCTCCTCACCCTCGCCACCTCCCGGGGGGAGGGCGACCTCAAGGTGGCCCGCCACATCCTTTCCGCCTGCGGCCCCTGGACGGCCCCGAGGCTCCCGGGCGATGAAGGCGAGTGGAGCCTCCTGCCCCTGAACGCCGGTCTGGGCAGGCTCTTCGTCTTCGGGGACGACGACCTCGCCCTCGAGACCGCCGCCCTGGGGGGGAGGATAGGCCTCAAGGTGACCCTCGTAACCGTCAAGCCGCGCGAGGCCGAGGCCGAGGGCCTGCGGGCCATCGGGGCCTTCAACCTCCTGAGCTTCCCCGACTGGAAGCGCCTCGACCCCGAGGCCGTCTCCATGCTGGGCCTCCGGACAGGCGTCCTCATCCTGGTCACCGCCGCCGACAACGAGGGCTTCCTGCCCGAGATCGAGAAGGTCGAGGCCGGCTGGCTGGGCCTCGCCGGGGCGGCGGCGCCTCCGGGCTCGGAGCCAGGGCTCTTCCCCATGGCGCTTACCCCCGCCCAGAAGGCCCTGGGCCTCATCACCGAGATGCTGGGGCCCGGAGGCCCCCGGACCTGAAGCGGCACGGGACGGGGGGGCCCGAAAGGGTGGGGGCGCGGGCCGGGTGCTTGCCGCCCGCGAATGGCGCGAACCGCAGGCGGCGCGGCCCGCAAGCGGGCCGGTCCGGGAATGACACGGGCCGCCGGCGCGGCTGCTGCGGACGGGACGGACAGGGAACGAACCTGGCGGATTAGCGATCCTGTCAGATGATTAAACCGGCCGGCGGCGGCGGGGATCGCGGACGATGCGAGCCGAAAACGGCGCCGTCCGCTGACGGCGCGAACAGCGGATGAGCCGGGCCGCGCGCGGCTTGAGCCGGTCTCGGATGACGCGGGACGGGAAACACACTGAACGCGAATCACGCGGAACGCAGATGGGGCGGACCGCTGATGAAGCCGATCGCGATGACGCGGGCCGCGAAGGGTTCTGGCCGGAAGGGAACGGGCCGGGTTCGAACCGCGATTCAGAGAACACGCCGGCCCCCGGTTGCCGTTGATCTTACGGTGTCCGGCCCGGCTTGTCCGCGTCCGGGCCGGACGTCTTAAGGGATCTCAGGACGTTCCCGCCCCACAGGGTGCGGGACGCGTTATTGGCGCCGCGCCGTCCTTCCCTCAGGCCTCTCCCTCCGGGACGCCAAGGGGAGCGGATGCGTGCCGGCGCCGCGTCCGTGAGGGGGCGCACCGCGCCAGGGGCCGTCCCGGCGGCCGCCGCGGCAGTGGCGTCCCCGGCCTCCCGCTCCCCTCCGTGCTCTCCCTCGGTCGGGGCGGGCCCCGCCGAGGCGTCCCAGGTCCCCCGGCTGCCCGCGTCCCGGCGTCCTCTCAGGTGGCCGGGCGGCTGGTTCCGGCTCC
>JAITEZ010000155.1 GCA_031281735.1 Deltaproteobacteria bacterium
TGGGAAGCCCTGGCCCATCACGGGCGACCCTTCCTCGGGCCAGGATGCTGTGGAAGGCATAGCTGAAGCCCTCGCCTCAAGGGGAATTTGTATTTTTTCTTTGAGTATCCCCTTGTTGAGATTTTAACAAAATATTTATAATAATATTCTATTATAAATTTAAATTTTCATATCTTCTTTGCATGACGTGGTCTTTTTCATACTCTTTTTTTTATACAACAACTCATAGCTATCTTTTTTTATTGTATTTTATTTATTATTAGATATATTTATTACTCATTAAATATATTTATTCCACACTAAATGTATTGATATCGGAAGGGAAAAGCCGCATTTTGCGGCACTTACCGATGAATAATCCGTGATTCCCGGATTTTTTGTGACCGCACAGTAGGCCTATAGTCATAAGGGCAGTTATAGTCGGTGTTCCAGTTTTCAATATTCCTCTTTGCACAGCAGCATGTTCATATACATAAGCATAAACAATGACCTCCCAAAATCCAAATCTAACCAAACAGTATTTACATTGCACCTCCTCGCAAGGGCATGGGGATCGTCCGCGGCTATTGCCTCGGCGCAATACCCTCCGCGAAGGCGGTCAAAGCCGCAAAGGGATGAAAAAATCAGGGCTAATCCCATGAGGATGAGCATCACTTTAACTGCCTGGCGCTCCTGTACCGGCACGCAAGCCGGCATCCTGCAGACTCAGAGGAATCACCGGCCGGTAGTATTTGACATTCACGGAAACGGCCGACATCAGCAAACTGCCATCTGAATCGGGGAAAGCAGGTGCCTTTCATATCAGGGGCGCGACAACCATTTTCTCCCTCCACGGCCATCTGCTCAGGACGTCCACGCCTGGACGGGGGAATGATTGTTCCGGTTTTAGTTCCAGACCTCAACCGAGGGATACTCAAAGGAAAATCTCAAGACTACCTCAACCGAACTGCATTTGCCCCGACCGCAGCCGCCATGCGGGCATGCCGGGCGAAGTCCGGGCCAGCCCGCGTCCGGGACGCGGCTGCCTTCCTCCACCGTCCCCGTTCCAGGGCATCCCGCCCCGGCGCGGAAAGCGGACGGTGTCAACCCCCGGCGCGGCAGGCGGCCCTTCCCCGGCGCCGTCTCACCGGCGTGCTCCGGCGGGTTGCTGATGACCAGCCGCACGGCGGTCCCCGCTCCAGCGGCCGACGGCCCCTTCCCGCCGCTGCCGTGACGCGGCTTCCGCCCGGCACCCCCTGCCGGGCCTGCCCGTCTGTGACCCTGGCCCGGCCGACGGTTCGCGTGCCTGCAGCGAGGGGATCGCCCGCCGCCCCGCGGGCGCCCCCTGGCCGTTGCCGGAACGGGCCGGTCCCGCCCCTGGCAGGAATCCGGCCAGGCGGGCGGAACGGCGGCCGGGGCCATCCCGCCCGATGAGCCCGGCTCACCGTGCGGGATGTATTTTAATCTTATAAACTAAATATTTTATTATCATGCTTATTGTTTATATTTACAGAAACCCATCTCCATGCTAACTAACCTGAAGCCACTTTCACTGCTCCAGACCCCGGAGATCCCCCCTGTTTGACAGCATCCGGAGCCCTGGCTATAATCTTGTGGTCTTACAGGACTGCTTCCCCCGAGCGCTCAAGACCCCGCCCCGCCTCAAGCAGGACGGGGTCGAGTCGTTATTGCCCGCGGGAAACCCTCCGGGCGCCCCGATCGCGAGTCCGGGCCCCTATCCACATGATCGCGCGAGGATCGCATGAGTTACAGCCCAATCACCAGAAAAGGCATGGCCAAGCTCAAGACGGAGCTGGAAAGGCTCCAGACCGTAGAACGCCCCAACGTCATCAAGGCCATTGAGGAGGCACGGGCCCACGGGGATCTCTCCGAGAACGCCGAGTACCACGCGGCCAAGGAGCGGCAGGCCATCATCATGAGCCGCATCGACGAGCTTCAGCTGAAGATCTCGACCTCCCAGATCGTGGACGTGGCGGGCCCCTACACCAAGTGCGTCTTCGGGGCCACGGTGACGATGGAGAACATCGACACCGACGAACAGCTCACCTACACACTGGTGGGCCCGCACGAGTCCGATCCGGAGAACGGCTTCCTCTCCATAGCCGCCCCCATCGGCAAGGCCATCCTGGGCCTGCGCGAAGGGGACGCCTTCCTCCTCGAGAAGTCGGGGGTGGAGGAGGAGTTCCGCATAGTGTCAGTGGAGTGAGCGGCGGACGGCCACTCCGGGCGGCACCGCCCCGGCGGCGGGAATCCCGCCGGGGCGGGCGCCTGCGCTTCCGCGCGCGAGGTGCGTAATGAACATAGTTATAGCGGGCGCGGGCATAGCCGGGCTCTCCGCGGCCGAGGCGGCGCGTAGCCACGACCCCAAGGCCGGGATCGTGCTCTTCTCGGCCGAGCGGCAGAGGCCCTACTACCGGCCGCGGCTCCCCCAGGTGGTCTCCGGCGAGGTCTCCCCGGATCAGATTTACGTCCATCCCGAGGAATGGTTCCGTGAGCGGTCGATCGAGTTCCGCCTGGGCGAGAGCCTGATCGAGGTGAACCCTGAGAGCCGCCTGGCCCGGGGCTCGCTTGGGAGCAGGCTCTCCTACGACCGGCTCCTGATAGCCACGGGGGCGGCACCCTTCCTCCCGGACGCGGCCAGGAACTTCAAGCTCCCCGGGGTATACCCCCTGCGGACGCTACTGGACGCGACCGACCTGCGCCACGCGGCCAGGAAGGCCCGCACGGCGGTCCTCCTGGGCTCCGGCCTCCTGGGACTCGAGGCGGGCCACGCCCTCACTGAGGCCGGGCTCACGGTGCACGTCCTGGAGATGTCGGACCGGGTGCTCCCCTTCCAGACCACGCCCCGGAGCTCGGCCAAGCTCCGGAAAATCCTCGAGGCCAAGAGCTTCATCTTCCACCTGGAGGCCGAGGCCGAACGGGCCGAGGGGGCGGAGCGCCTGGAGCGGGTGGTGCTCAAGTCCGGCGCGGGCATCAACTGCGAGCTCTTGGCGGTATCGGCGGGCATCGTGCCCGAGGTCTCTCTCGCGTCGGCCCTGGGCCTCAAGACCGAGAGGGGCATCGTGGTGGATCAGTTCCTGGAGACCACCTCGCCCGGCGTCTACGCCGCGGGCGACTGCGCCCAGACCCCCGACCGCCGGGGGGGCATGTGGATCATCGCCAGGGCCGAGGGCCTGGCCGCCGGCTTCAACATCGCGCAGGCGGACCCCGCCGCCCGGAAGCCCTACGCCCCCCCGCGCCCCACTGCCGTCCTCAAGGTGGCGGGGGTGGATCTCACCGCGGTCGGCAACATAGACCCCGAGGGCAAGCTCCCCGCGGCCGAGTGCGAGGAAGGGGACGTCTACCGCAAGGTGGTCCTGAGCCCTGCCGGCCTGCTCATCGGCTTCACCGTGCTCGGCACCCGCAACGGCGTTGCCGAGCTCACCGGCGCCATGGGGAAGGCCGTGCC
The DNA here is from genome assembly GCA_031281735.1 of Deltaproteobacteria bacterium. Classification (GTDB taxonomy): domain Bacteria; phylum Desulfobacterota; class Desulfarculia; order Adiutricales; family Adiutricaceae; genus JAIRZX01. The sequence continues at coordinate 3,449 of JAITEZ010000155.1, forward strand.
CGGCGACGTGCTGGAGGCCCTCTCCGAGCCGGGCTTCGACTTCTCCAGGCTCCGGGATCTCAGGCTACCCGACTGACGCTAGGCCGCGCCGGACGCGGGGGGAGGTACGGGCCCCCGTCCGGGCCCCCCACGGGGGCGCGGATGCGGTAAGGAACCGCGAGACGGGCCGGGAAACCCGCCGTCAGGATGCCGAGGCCCTTCCCCCGGCCGTGCCCGGCGGGGGGCCCTCCCCGGCCGCCGGCCTTCGCGTGAAAGGGGCCCTGGGGCCGCGAAGGGAGGCAGCGCGCCTTGCCCCCGGGCGCCGCCCCATCGGCCGGGGCGTCCGCCGACCCTCCCGTCAGCCCGCGGCCTTCAGAAATCCAGGGCCGGGGGGCGGGGCCCGTAGCGGTTAGTCAGCCACTGGCCGTCCACGATACCGCAGATGACGAACACCAAGGGCACGATCAGCATCAGCACCACGAGCCAGCCGCCCTGCCCAAAGTCGTGGACCCTCCTGACGGATACCGCCACGAGGATGGGGACGGACGCGAGCCCGGCCAGCCCCGCCAGCCCCAGGAAGACGGCGAGGAGCGTGGCGGAGATGAGGGACGAGACGAGCCCGATCAGCACCAGCCCCGCCACGACAAGGGCAGAGAAGAGCACGGACAGCCAGAACTCGGCGCGGGAGGCCCTGCCGGTATACGTGAACGGGTTCCGGAGGGCATGGATGACGTAATTCATAGTTTTCTCCGCAACGGGGTTGGCAAGGGGAATCCGGAAGGGGAATCCGGCACCCCGCGTCCCGCCGGGGGCTGGCCCGGGGCCGTCAGGGCTGTCAGGAACGGGGGACACCCGGTTTCCACGCCTCCGGCGTAGATCCCTACCGCCGCCCCTGCGGCCCGGGCACGGCACCGGGACACCCTCATCCGGAGCCTGACCAGGGCGAAGCCAGCGGCGACGGCGTCACAGGGTGGCGGGAGAGATCGCGGGCTGGCGGCTCATGAGGGCGGCGGGCGCCCCCGGTTCCCTGCCGACTAGATAGACCGCCGTGCCGGTGGCCGTCCAGTAGAGGTACATGAGCGGCTTGAGGGTGAAGACGTTGTCGACCATGCCGTTCAAGACCAGCTGCAGGAAAACCGTCAGCGCCGCCCATGCCCAGAGGCGCGTCCAGGGCCTCCGGCTCCTGAACCCCGGGGCGATGTAGAGGAGGGGCAACAGATGGAGCGCCAGGAAGGCCGCCAGCCCCAGGATGCCCGCCTCGGCCAGGACGGTGATGAAGACCTGGTGGGAATGGTAGTACTCGGCCCGCGGCCTCCCCTGGAACTCCCCCGGCAGGATCTCGGCGGGGACGTTGGGGACGGCCCCGGGTCCCGCGCCCAGCAAGGGGTGCTCCCGGAAGACGGAAAGCCCCTGCCTCCAGCGCATCAGGCGCTCCTCGTTGGCGGGGTTGGTGCCGGATAGTTCCGTCATGTCCAGGAAACGCTCGATGAGCGTACCGTCCCTGAAAGCCATGGCCGCGCCGAGGGCGGCCACGAGGATCAGGGCCAGGGCGAGTCTCGCCCCCAGCTCCCTGCGGAAGGCCACGAGCATGACGAGCCCCAGGACCGGGACGCAGATGAGGGCGATGCGCGAGCAGTTGAGGACCAGGGCCACCGCGGCCAGGGCCAGGGACGCCAGGAAGAAGGCGGCTTTCCGGGGCCGGGGGCGCGAGAGGGCGAGCGAGCCGACCATCAGGGGCACGAGCTGGCCCAGGACAGCGGCGAGCTCCAACACCCCCAGCGAAGCCTTTGCCCGCACGCAGGCGAACTCGCAGCCCGCCTGGAAGAAGGTCATGAGGCCTGCGGCCATGAGGCCCGCCCCGTAAAACCAGGGGAGCACCTGCGGGATCAGGGGAGGGAGTACCGAGACGGCCAGGTACACCGCCGGCAGGGCGCAGAGCAGATACACGAGAAGCCCCACCTTCCGGAAGCTCGCGGCCGGGTCGCCGCCCAGGGCGCCCGCCAGGGCGTAGACGGCCAGGAAGGCCCCGGCTCCCGCCCAGTAATGCGGGGGTATCTGGCCGAGGCCCGGAAGCCCCGCCCGGCGGCGGAAGGCGAGGTCGATCAGGGCCCAGGCCAGGAGGGCCCCGTAGGCGCCGTTGGCGAGCCCCCGGGCGAAGACCCCGGTGAAGGCCAGGAGGCAGAGGATGACCGGGCCCGCCAGCCTGAACTGGAAGGGGGGACCCGGCGTTAGGGGAATGTTTGCCATGGGGCTTGGTGGACCGGCCTGTACCTGAGAGTAGGGGTTGCGGGAGGCATCGGCGAGGGAAGGGCGTGGGGCGACCCTGGGCCTGGCGGGCGCCGTGAGCCCCGGTGACACGGGGCCGGGCGGCGTCCGCAGCTCCCGGTGACGCCGGGCGCGCGGCGGCGGGGAGGGCCGCGGGGCCTGCGTCCCCGCCGGGCGCCTGGACGCCGAAAGCCCGGTCACGGGTCTGACGGAATGTAACAGCCGCGCCGAAGCCAGTCAAGCGCGGGCCTCGCGGGGGATGCGGGCAGGACTGGCGGCCGCCCGGAAGAGAGGGAGGGATCGCCCCGGCCCCGGGGATCGGGGCGCACACGAATCCCCGTGCCCGCCCCTGGCCCCGTGAGGCTTCCGGATCCTCCCCGGCGGGCCGTTCCGGCGGCTCAGCCCTCCATTTTCCGGGACGGCCAGACGCCATGCGGCGGCCGACGGCCTTCCCCTCCCGGCCTGGCCGGGCGGCCAGCCAACGCCCCGTTCCGGCCCGCCGCCTCCCTTCCGCGTCCCCCCCGTCCTCCCGCGCCACCCCGGGTCCCCCTTCGCGAGCGGCTCAGGGAAGCGGGCAGGGGAACCCGGAGGCGGCCGGGTCTCTTGACAGGATGTAATAAATTTCTGTAATGTTTGAATGGACATACACTCTAAGCTGTTTCCGAACTGCTGATAGCACCGTTAACTGCTCTGAATTAACACTTTTTAGTTTTAATTATTTTAAATTATCCTAAAGTAATTTCTTAAAGGGTTCTCCCGACCCCTGCCGCGATCCCGTCAGCCCCCGTCCCGGCCCAACGCTCCCTGGCGGCCCCCCCGGATCATCCCCGCCCCGAGCTCGGTCCGCCTGCCCCGCCTCGCGTATCCGGGACGGCGGCAGGCCCCCGCCATCCCCGGAACACGCCGCGGGATCGCCTGCTGGCGGCGCCCCCGCCGCAAGGATCCTTCTGAGATGCAAGCCCTTCTGCCGCCACCGCAGAGAAACACCCTCGACTACAACGGCTGCGAGGTGGATCTCGACGCACTGCGGCACAACTTCGCGACGCTCGCCGCCTTCGCGGGGGAGCGCCCCCTCATGGCCGTGGTGAAAGGCGATGCCTACGGCCACGGCCTGATAGAGTGCGCGACTGCCCTCGCCGAGGCGGGGGCCAGCCGCTTCGGGGTGCTGGATGTCCAGGAGGGCGTCCTGCTGAGGGAGTCGAGGAGGTTCAAGGGGGAGATCTGCGTGCTCGCCGGGGTCACCTCGGAACTGCAGACGGCGACGGCCGTGCGGGCCAACCTCTCGATCTTCGCTTACAGCCCCGACCAGCTTCTGACCATCGCGGTGGCCGCATCCAAGGAGACGAGGAGGATCAGGGTCTATCTCAAGATAGACACCGGCATGAGCCGCCTGGGCGTCCCCTGGAACCAGGCGGATGATTTCCTGGCGATGGCCGCCGAGAAGAGCCTGCTGGACGTGGCGGGAATCGCTACCCATCTGGCCACCCTGGGGGACGCCGCGGCGTTCACGCAGCTCACGCGTTTCTGGGGGGTCTGCCAGCGGGCGGAGGAGCTGTTCCGCAGGCCCCTGGAGAATTCGGCCCTCTCGGGAGGAGGCCTGCTCGCCTACCCTGACTACCCGGACGGTTTCTCCCGGCCCGGGCTCGTTCTCTACGGCGCGGTTCCGGCGCTGAGCCCCGGGACGGCACCGCGGGTGGCACTCCCCTGGGTACCGGGCTCCTCTCCCCCGCCCCCGCCGCTGGACGACCTGGAGAAGCGGTTCCCGTCCCCTTCCCGCGAGTGCGCGGAGACCCTGAAACCCGTCATGCGCGTCACCTCCAGGGTGATCCAGGTGAAAATCATCCGCCGCAGCGAGGCGGTGAGCTACGGGGGCACCTTCCGGGCCGAGCGGGACACGCGCGTGGCGGTGTTGCCCTTCGGCTACGTGCACGGGCTCCAGATCTCCCGCTCCGGAAGATGCGCCGCGCTCATCCGGGGGAAAGTGGCGCGGGGCATAGGCCGCGTCTGCATGAACCTCTCCATATACGACGTCGACGGCATACCCTCCGTCCAGGCCGGCGACGAGGCGGTGCTCCTTGGCGCGCAGGACGGGGCTACGCTGGGGCCGCAGGGCTCGGAGGGCGAGGATCTGAGCCCCTACGAGACCCTGTGCTGTCTCGGGAGACTCAACCGCAGGTTCCACTCGGGAATGCGCAGGCCGGGGCTTTAGGCCCCGCGCCCCATGCCCGCGCACCCCCGCCTGCCTTCCGGGCGCCGGCCCGGTTAAGACAAACCGCCTTCCCGCCTTTCGGCATCCACTCAGCTCGGCATCCCCGAGACGTTGCTGTCGGTTCGTCCGGCCCCGTTCCTCCAGCCCAGATCCCCGCCCTGACGCCGCGAGCCGTCTGGCGGCCCTCGACCCTCCGGCGGCGGTCCCCCTCCGCGCCCGCGGGCCCCGGCCCCCCCGGCCATCGGGCCGGGAGGCCCGGGGCCCGCCTCCAACGGCGCGGCCGGACGGGGATCGCGCTCTGGACGTCATCCGCCATTCGGCCCCCGCGGCCCAGCCGGTCCCCCGGCAATCCCGCGCCTCAGGTGAAACCTTGAAAGACATAATACAGAAAGCGACGGCGGACGCGGTCAGGGAGGCCGCGACGGAACTCGGGCTCCCCGAGATCCCCGATCTGTCTCGGTTCGTGGTGGAGCGGCCCGCCAACCCCGAATTCGGGCATTTCTCCACCAACGCGGCCATGGTCTACGCCAAGGCCTTCGCCCCACGGATGGATTTCAAGGGTAGCCCCGCCCTGGCCCTGGCGGGGATGCTCGCGGCCAGGCTCGAGGCCCTGGGGCTTTTCGACGCCGTGGAGATCAAGGGCCCGGGGTTCGTTAACTTCCGCGTCTCCGCCGGCGAATGGCACAGGGCCCTGGCGGGGATCATCGCGAAGGGCCCGGACTACGGCAGGGGCGAGCCCACGGGGCGCAGGGTGCTCCTGGAGTTCGTCTCCTCCAACCCGACCGGCCCCCTGCACGTCGGCCACGGCCGCGGCGCCGCCTGGGGCGACGCCATGGCGGGGATACTCGCTTTCCTGGGCGACACCGTTACCCGCGAGTATTACGTGAACGACGCGGGCAACCAGATCCGCACCCTGGGGCTCTCGGTGCTGGCCCGGCTCCGGGATCCGTCCGCCGAGCCCCCGGAAGGCCTCTACCGCGGGGAATACATCCTGGACGTGGCGGACGAGCTCGGGAAGCGGCACCCCCCGGAATGGTTCGCGCGCCCGGAGGAGGAGCTGCTGCCGGATCTGAGCGCCGAGGCCGCCGCCATCATTCTGCACGGCATGAAGGCCGACCTCGAGCGCTTCGGCGTGCGCTTCGACGTGTGGTTCTCTGAGAAATCGCTCTACGAGTCCGGCGAGGTGGCGCGGACCGTCGGTATCCTCAGGGACGCCGGCTGGGCCTACGAGAAGGACGGCGCCCTATTCTTCCGCTCGACCGCGTTCGGCGACGACAAGGACCGGGTGCTGGTGAAATCGGGCGGCGATCTCACCTACTTCGCCTCGGACGCGGCCTACCACGCCAACAAGTTCTCCCGCGGCTTCGATCTGGCGGTGGATCTCCTGGGCGCCGACCACGGAGGCTACCTCGCCCGGATGGCGGCCGTCACCCGGGCCCTGGGCTACGACGGGGAACGCCTCAAGATCGTCCTCTACCAGCTGGTCCGGCTCTCCCGGGCGGGCGTGGCCGTGAAGATGAGCACCCGGGCCGGCGAGTTCGTGGAGCTGCGCACGGTACTGGACGAGGTGTCCGCAGACGCCGCGCGCTTCATGTACCTCACCCAGAGCCACGACTCGGCGCTCGAGTTCGATCTCGAGGTCGCCACGGCCCGGAGTTCCGAGAACCCTGTCTACTACGTCCAGTACCTCTGCGCGCGGGTCTTCCAGGTGCTGAACAAGGCCAGGCCCGTCCTCGAGAGGGCCGGGGCCCCGGATCTCTCGCTTCTAAAGGAGCCCGAGGAGCTGGGCCTCATCATCCAGCTCGCGGCCTTCCCGGAGGCCGTGCGCGCCTCCGGCCGCAACCTCGCCCCGCATCTCATGACCGTCTGGCTCACTGACACGGCCCGGCTCTTCCACCATTATTACGGGGGGCACCGCATGGTCGTGGAGGAAGCCCCCGCCCTCACCGCGGCCAGGTGCGCCCTGGCCTCCGCCTGCCGCGAGACGGTGGGGGCGGGCCTGAGGCTTTTGGGAGTGAGCGTCCCGGAACGCATGGACTGATACCCCTCTCCCGCCCGGGCCCGCCCAGGCGGCCCCGGCCCCCCCCCTGCGGGGGCGCAAGGAGCGCAACATGCTACGACACCCCGACCCCGGCGCCCGGGATCTCCGCGAGGGGGCCAGCGGCGCGGCCTTCCCGCCACTCCCGGAGGCCCCCCCCCAGTCGCCGCCGGGTGCCCGGGGAGGGGAGCCCCGGGCGGGTGCACCGCCGGGGAGACCGCCGATGCCGCCGCAGGGGCCCGGCCTGGGCCAGCCCCGGGAGCCGCGGCTGGTTCAGCCGCAGGCTCGGCCGCCGCGCTCCGGGAACGGCGGCGGGGACGCGTTGCCGCTACGGTCGCAGGCGGATCCCGCCGCCCGGCGACCGGCAGGCGCCTCGGCTGAATACCGACCGGGTTCCCCGCCCGCCCCCGGCCCGCAGCCGCCTGTGGGCCGCCCCGCAGTCACCGGGCCTGCCGGGCAGCGGCCGGGCCGCCCGGCCCGGGTCGCGGACCCGGCCCCGGTC
>JAITEZ010000075.1 GCA_031281735.1 Deltaproteobacteria bacterium
GGGGGCGCCCCCCCCGGGGCGCCGTTCCGCCCCGGGGGCCCGCCCTCCGGGGCCGCGCCGGTCCCGGACCCCCTCCCTTCCGGGGCCCCGGCCCGGATCCCGGGGCCGGGGCGCCTCGATGCCGCCCCGACCCGGGGATCCCCCGGCCGGATCCTCACCCCCTCACCCGGCCGCCAGGGGCACCCCCCCCGGCGGCCGGGCCCCGCAACGCCCCGGAGGACGGGTGGTCTATCCTCCGGGGAAGAGATCCCGCAACCGCCGCCCGCCGCCCCCCGAGGGGCGGTGACCGAAACGCCCTGAAGACATCCGATTACCAGACCCGCACCTGCCCCGCCCCGCGGGGGGCAGGCGGGATCGACGAGGGAAACTGAAGTTCTCGCCGGGTCATACGGGGGGCGCGCCCGCGCGCCTCGCCGCCCGCGCTTAGCCGCGGCGGCCCCGACCCCCGGCGCCCCTGTGCCGCAAGGCCGCTCGAGCGGCCGCACGGGCCCCCGGCCATGCCAGGGCCGGGGGATCTCACGCCTCCAGACGCCCCCCGGGGGGCGAAAAGGGTCAGGCCGAGCACGTTGGTCGCGGAAACTCAGCCCTTGAACGGTATCGCCTCGCCCGCCGCGCGGGATCTTTCCTCCGGAAAGGCCCCTCCGGCGGGTACGGGGCTTTTTTGCCCTCAGCCCCCCGTGGTCTGAGGGCGCGGGGGGGGTCCCCGATCCCCCCCGGCGGAGGAGAAATGTCAGCAGCCGCCAGCCACCTACGCCTGCGCAAGAGCTTCGGCAAGACCGCCCAGGTCACGGACATGCCGAACCTCATCGACATCCAGCGCCAGTCCTACGAGCGCTTCCTGCAGATGAACACCCCCCCCGCCGAGCGGGGGAACTTCGGGCTGCAGGCCGTCTTCAAGAGCGTCTTCCCCATCGACGACTACCAGGGGAACGTCCGCCTGGTCTTCAAGGAGTACACCTTCGAGGAGGTCAAGTACGACATCGACGAGTGCATCGCCAAGGGCATGAACTACGAGGCGCCCCTCAAGATCAAGGTGGGCCTAGAGATCTACCAGAACAGCCTGAAGGACGAGGGCGCGGGCGCCTTCGACGGCGTGACCGACCCCCGGGCCCGCCAGAAGCCCAAGGAGGCCAAGGAGAGCTGGATCTACTTCGGCACCCTCCCCCTCATGACCGAGAAGGGCACCTTCATCATCAACGGGTCCGAGCGCGTCATCGTCTCCCAGCTCCACCGCTCCCCGGGCATCTTCTTCGACCACGACCGCGGCAAGACCCACTCCTCCGGCAAGGTCCTCTACAGCGCCCGCATCATCCCCGCCCGCGGCTCCTGGCTGGATCTCGAGTTCGACGCCAAGGACCAGATAATCGCCCGCATCGACAGGCACCGGAAGTTCCCGGTCACGCTCCTCCTCAAGGCCCTGGGCTACTCCTCCCGCGAGCTCCTGGACTACTTCTACCAGAAGGACTGGCTCGTCCTCACCGACGGGGGGGCCATGCGGCGCGCCCCGAGCGCGGACCACTTCCAGGGCTCCGAGATCTGGACGGATCTCCCCAACCCGCTGTACAAGCCGCTGCCTGAGGACGCGACCCCCGAGGAGAAGAAGGCGCGCGATCCCAAGAGCCGGGACGCCTTCCTGATCCGCCGGGACGACCGCAACACCCAGATCCAGCCGATCCACGTCAAGCGCCTCAAGGAGCGCGGCATCGACACCCTCCCCGCGCGGCCCGCCGACTTCGTCGGGCGCTTCGCAGCCGACGACGTCTACGACCCCGCGACCGGCGAGGTGATCCTCGAGATCAACCAGGAGCTCACCGCCGAGGAGCTGCCCCAGGCCATGGAGAGGCTCCGCGCCGCGGGGATCAGGGAGGTGCCCTTCCTCTTCATCAACACCCTGAACGTCCCCAAGGAGCTCCGGGTGTCCTCCTCCTTCAGGGACACGCTGGAGGCCGACCTTGTGGAGAGCCAGGACGAGGCGGTCTCGGAGATATTCCGCAAGAACCGCCCCAGCTCGCCGCTGAACCCCGAGGCGGTGAAGCTCTACTTCAACAACCTCTTCTTCCACCCCGAGCACTACGACCTCTCGGTGGTGGGCCGGATGAAGCTCAACGAGCGGCTATTCCTGCGCCGCAGGCTCGCCCCCCCCATGTCCGAGGACCAGGAGGGCTCCAACATCCTCTGCCGCGAGGACATCCTCGCCGCCGTCAAGGAGCTGCTGCACATCAAGGACTCCGAGAGCCAGGTGGACGACATCGACCACCTGGGCAACCGCCGCGTGAGGGCGGTGGGCGAGCTCCTGGAGAACCAGTACCGGGTCGGCCTCGTGCGCATGGACAAGTCCATCCGCGAGCGCATGACCATGAACAACGACGTCTCCGAGCTCGACCCCCACGATCTCATCAACTCCAAGCCGGTCTCCGCCGTGGTCAAGGAGTTCTTCGGGACGAGCCAGCTTTCGCAGTTCATGGACCAGAACAACCCGCTCTCGGAGATAACCCACAAGCGCAGGCTCTCGGCACTGGGGCCGGGCGGCCTCACCCGCGACCGCGCGGGCTACGAGGTCCGCGACGTGCACCCCACCCACTACGGCCGCATCTGCCCCATCGAGACCCCGGAGGGGCCGAACATCGGGCTCATAGTCTCGCTCGCCACCTACGCGCGGGTCAACGAGCACGGCTTCATCGAGACCCCCTACCGCAAGGTGGTGAACGGGCGGCCCACGGACGACGTGGAGTTCCTGACCGCCGTCCAGGAGGCCGACCAGGCGGTGGCCCAGGCCAACGTGCCCCTCTCGGCCAACGGGGAGTTCGCGGAGGCGGAGATCTCCTGCCACCAGGACGGCAACTACGTCATCAAGGGCAAGAACGAGATAAGCTACATGGACGTGTCGCCCAACCAGCTGGTCTCGGTGGCCTCGGCGCTCATACCCTTCCTGGAGCACGACGACGCCAACCGCGCCCTCATGGGCTCCAACATGCAGCGCCAGGCGGTGCCCCTCCTGCGCACCGAGGCCCCCCTGGTGGGGACGGGCATCGAGAAGACGGTGGCCGAGGACTCGGGCGTCACGGTCGTCGCCGCCTACGACGGCGTGGTGGAGGACGCCGACGCCTCCCGCATCGTCATGCGCTACACCGACCCCCAGGCCGGGCGCGACGGGCGCTGGGTCCAGATCTACAAGCTGAACAAGTTCCAGCGATCCAACCACTCCACCTGCTTCAACCAGCGCCCAATAGTGGGCCCCGGCGACGTCGTGCGGAAGGGGCAGGTCCTGGCGGACGGGCCTGCCACGGAGATGGGCGAGCTCGCCCTGGGCCGCAACGTCATGGTGGCGTTCATGACCTGGGGCGGGTACAACTTCGAGGACTCCATCCTGGTCTCGGAGCGCCTCGTCCGCGAGGACGTCTTCACCTCGGTGCACATCGAGGTCCACGAGGTAGTGGCGCGCGACACCAAGCTGGGCCCGGAGGAGATAACCCGCGACATACCGAACCTCGGGGACGAGTCCCTGGCGCAGCTCGACGAGTCGGGCATAGTGCGCATCGGGGCCTACGTCAAGCACGACGACATCCTGGTGGGCCGCGTGACCCCCAAGGGCGAGACCCAGCTCTCCCCCGAGGAGAAGCTCCTGCGGGCCATCTTCGGGGAGAAGGCCAACGACGTGAAGGACACCTCCTTCCGGCTCCCCCCGGGGGCGGAGGGCATCGTCATCGACGCCAGGGTGTTCTACCGGAAGGGGACCGAGAAGTGCTCGCGGTCGGTCGAGATCGAGGAGTACGAGCTCGAGCGCCTGAACAAGGACCAGCAGGACGAGATACACATAATCACCAAGAACATCCAGGCCCAGCTGGCCGAGCTGCTGGAGGGCAAGACCCTGGCCGCCCCCCTCCCCCTGGATCACCCCGCCCCGGAGGGCCTGAGGCTCCAGAAGAGGGACCAGGTGACCGCCGACGCGGTGCGCGCGCTCCACCCCAAGGCCTGGGCCTCCGCGGCCTTCGTCGAGGACAAGGCCGGGGCGATCCGCGCCGAGATCGACCGCCTGCTGGCCCTCTTCCAGGAGCAGACGGACATCCTGCGCGAGATCTTCGAGCGCAAGAAGCAGAAGATCCAGAAGGGCGACGAGCTGCCCCCGGGCGTAATCAAGACCGTCAAGGTCTTCGTGGCAACCAAGCGCAAGCTCTCCGTCGGGGACAAGATGTGCGGGCGCCACGGCAACAAGGGGGTCGTCTCCCGCGTCCTCCCCGAGGAGGACATGCCCTTCTTCGAGGACGGGACGCCCGTCGACCTGGTGGTCAACCCCCTGGGCGTGCCCTCCCGCATGAACGTGGGGCAGATCCTCGAGACCCACCTGGGCTGGGCCTCCCGCGAGCTCGGCCGCGAGATAGGGGCGCTCGTGGACGCGGCCTCCTCCGCCGCCCTGAAGGCCAAGCTCAGGAGCGTGCTGGGCGACCGCGACTACTCGCGCTTCTGCGAGGGGCTCACGGACGAGGAGCTCCTGGAGATCGCCTCCAGGTCCCGGGGGGGCCTCCACGTGGCGACCCCGGTGTTCGACGGGGCGGACGAGACCGAGATCCGCCGCTATCTCGCCGAGGCCGGGCTGCCGGTCACGGGCCAGACCGTCCTGCGCGACGGCCGCACGGGCGAGGCCTTCGAGAACGAGGTCACGGTTGGCGTCATGTACATGCTGAAGCTCCACCACCTCGTGGACGACAAGATCCACGCCCGCTCGATAGGCCCCTACTCGCTCGTCACCCAGCAGCCCCTGGGCGGCAAGGCCCAGTTCGGCGGCCAGAGGCTCGGCGAGATGGAGGTGTGGGCCATGGAGGCCTACGGCGCCGCCTACAGCCTCCAGGAGTTCCTTACCGTCAAGTCCGACGACGTCACGGGCCGCACCCGCATGTACGAGAAGATCGTGAAGGGCGACAACACGCTGGAGGCCGGCCTCCCCGAGAGCTTCAACGTGCTGGTGAAGGAGCTCCAGTCCCTGGCCCTGGACGTGGAGCTCATGGAGGACGAGGTGCCCGGCGCCGCCTCCCGCGAGCTCCCCCCGGCGGAGCACGACGGCGCGGCCCCCAGGGCGGCCCCGCCCGCCCTGGGGGCCAAGGGCAACGGGCGCAAGACCGGCCGCCCCCCCAAGAAGCCGGCGGAGGCCCCGGAGGAGCCCGCCGTCCCGGACCCGACCCCGACCGCAGTCGGCTGACGCCCGGCCCCTCACCGGCCCGCCGCCCCGCCCTGGCCCGCGGGCCCCCGGGGCGGCCCCCCGGCTTTTTCCGGGCCGCCTGCGCGGCCCGGAAAGGAGATGAACAATGGAAGACGTGTCCAGCTTTTTCCAGAAGCCCAAGGATCCCATCAGCTTCAACCACGTGCGGATATCGCTCGCCAGCGCCGACAAGATCCGCTCGTGGAGCAAGGGGGAGGTCAAGAAGCCCGAGACCATCAACTACCGGACCTTCAAGCCCGAGAAGGACGGCCTCTTCTGCGCCAAGATCTTCGGCCCGACCAAGGACTACGAGTGCAACTGCGGCAAGTACAAGCGCATGAAGCACCGGGGCGTCGTCTGCGAGAAGTGCGGGGTCGAGGTGATACAGGCCAAGGTCAGGCGCGAGAGGATGGGCCACATCGAGCTGGCCTCGCCCGTGGCCCACATCTGGTTCCTGAAGAGCCTCCCCTCAAAGATCGGCAACATCGTCGACATCACCCTCAAGGACATGGAGAAGATCCTCTACTTCGACTCCTACATCGTGCTACGGAGCGAGGTGCCGGAGATCAAGACCGGCGAGCTGCTGACCGACGAGAGGTACCGCGAGCTCAGGGTGCGCTACGGCGACGCGTTCGAGGCCGGGATCGGCGCCGAGGCGGTGCAGAAGCTCATCCGCTCCATCGACCTGGACGAGCTCTCGGCCAGGCTCCGCAAGGAGCTCGCCGTGACCGCCTCCGACGCCAAGCGCAAGAAGCTCGTGAAGCGCCTGCGCATAGTCGAGGCCTTCCGCGACTCCGGCAACGACCCGGCCTGGATGATCCTGGACGTCATCCCCGTGCTCCCCCCCGACCTGAGGCCCCTCGTGCCCCTGGAGGGCGGGCGCTTCGCGACCTCGGACCTCAACGACCTCTACCGCCGCGTCATCAACCGCAACAACCGCCTCAAGCGCCTCATGGAGCTCGGGGCGCCCGACATCATCGTGAAGAACGAGAAGCGCATGCTCCAGGAGGCCGTGGACGTGCTCTTCGACAACGGCCGCAGGGGCAAGACCATCACCGGGGCCAACAAGAGGGCGCTCAAGTCGCTCTCCGACATGCTCAAGGGCAAGGGGGGCCGCTTCCGGCAGAACCTGCTGGGCAAGCGCGTCGACTACTCGGGCCGCTCGGTCATCGTGGTCGGCCCCGACCTGAGGCTCCACCAGTGCGGGCTGCCCAAGAAGATGGCCCTCGAGCTCTTCAAGCCCTTCATCTACCAGAAGCTCGAGGAGAAGGGCATCACCAGCACCATCAAGGCCTCCAAGAAGCTCGTGGAGAAGGAGACCGCCGAGGTCTGGGACACCCTCTCCGAGGTGGTGCAGGAGTACCCGGTCCTCCTGAACCGCGCCCCCACCCTCCACCGGCTGGGCATCCAGGCCTTCGAGCCCATCCTGATCGAGGGCAAGGCCATCCAGCTCCACCCGCTGGTCTGCACGGCCTTCAACGCCGACTTCGACGGCGACCAGATGGCCGTGCACGTGCCGCTCTCCAACGAGGCCCAGACCGAGGCGCGCTGCCTCATGATGAGCACGAACAACATCCTGTCGCCCGCCAACGGCGACCCGGTCATCGTGCCCACCCAGGACATAGTGCTCGGGCTCTACTACCTCACCCTCGAGAAGCCCGGGGCCCGGGGGGAGGGCAAGATCCTCTCCGGGGTGAACGAGGTCCGGATGGCGTACGACGCGGGCGAGCTCGACCTCCAGGCGAGGATCGAGGTCCGCATCAAGGGCCAGCGCACCCCGACCACGACCGGGCGCGTGCTCCTCTACGAGATCATGCCGCCGGCCATCCGCTTCAGCGAGGTGAACCAGCTCATGAAGAAGAGCGCCTTGAAGGATTTGGTCGCGATGGCCTTCCGGCGCTGCGGGACCAAGGACACGGTCATCCTCGCCGACAAGATAAAGGACCTGGGCTACCGCTACGCGACGCGGGCCGGGATCTCCATCTGCATCGCCAACATGATCATCCCCGACTCCAAGCCCCGCATCCTCGCGAGCGCCGAGGAGTCGGTCCGGAAGGCGGAGGCGGAGCACAAGGCCGGGGCCATCACCCTCTCCGAGCGCAACAACAAGATCATCGACATCTGGGACAGGGCCAAGGAGACCCTGGCCTCCGCCATGATGGAGCAGATGCGCACCAAGCGCATCGACACCGGCACCGGGGACGGCGGGGCCGCGGAGGAGGGCTTCAACCCCATCTTCATGATGGCCGACTCGGGCTCGAGGGGGAACCGCGACCAGATGCGCCAGCTCTCGGGCATGCGCGGCCTCATGAGCAAGCCCACGGGGGAGATCATCGACCAGCCCATCACCGCGAACTTCCGCGAGGGGCTCTCGGTCCTGCAGTACTTCGTCTCCACCCACGGCGCACGCAAGGGCCTCATCGACACGGCCCTCAAGACCTCCAACTCGGGCTACCTCACCCGCAGGCTCGTGGACGTTGCCCAGGACAGCATCATCCTCGAGGAGGACTGCCGGCCCCGGCAGGGAGGCTACATCGAGGTGGAGCCCCTGCGCGACGGGCCCATGATCCTCCAGACCCTGGGCGAGAGGATCCTCGGCCGCACGGCCTTCGAGGACATCCAGGACTCGGGCACCCACGAGGTGCTGGTGCGGGCCGGCGAGGAGATCGACGAGGTGGCGGTGGCCGCCATCAAGAAGGCGGGGCTCAACCGCGTGAAGATCCGGTCGGTCCTGACCTGCGAGTCCAAGAAGGGCATCTGCGCCAAGTGCTACGGCCGCGACCTGGCCCACGGCCAGATGATCGAGATCGGCGAGTCCGTGGGCATCATCGCCGCCCAGTCCATCGGCGAGCCGGGCACCCAGCTCACCATGCGCACCTTCCACATCGGCGGCACGGCCTCCCAGAAGCAGACCACCTCCTCCATCTCCGTGGGCGTCTTCGGGCGGGTCGACTTCTCCACCGACGTGCGGCTCATCAGGGGCGTCAACAACGAGCTCGTGGTAATGTCCCGCAAGGGCGAGATGGTCGTCAGGGACGAGGGCGGCGTCAACCGCGAGACCCACGTGCTGGGGCACGCCGCGCGCCTGCGGTTCCCCTACCGCAAGGGCCCGGCCCTCCCCGGGGGCCTCCCGCCGGAGGAGGCCAGGAGGGCCGTCCTTGAGCGGCTCCCCGCCGAGGGCGAGCGCCTCCGCGAGGCCCTCGCCGTCAAGGGCGCGAAGCGCCAGGAGGCCCTGGTGCCCGCCTTCGAGAGCTGCGCCTCCGTGCTCTCCGCCGCCGACTGCCTCGAGTCCAGCGGCCAGCTCAGCCCCCTGAGCCTGGAGGAGCCCCTGGTCCAGGATCTCCAGCCCGTCTGGATCGACGCGCTGGAGGCCGTGGACCGCACGCGGGTGGCCCTCGACGAGTACAACCTCCAGAGCGAGGCGGACCGGGCGAGGCTCGCGGACGACTTCGATCTCCAGGTGCGCGCGGGCATGGTCTGCGTCGTCTGGGACCAGTTCGCGCGGCACATCCTGACCGACGTGACGGGGGTGGTGAAGTACCAGGACCTCGTGGACGGCCAGACCGTCATCACCAAGGAGGACAGCCAGACCGCCAAGTCCGAGAAGATGGTCATCGAGTACAAGGGCAGCGACGACCGCCGGCCCTGCATCTCCATCACCGACGCCAGGGGGGAGCCCATCAAGACCCAGAAGGGCCTGAGCATGGAGTACCCGCTCCCCCTGAACGCGAACATCCTGGTGGAGGACGGCTCCCAGGTCTTCGCGGGCCAGTCGCTCGCCAAGATCACGAACGAGACCTCCAAGACCAAGGACATCACGGGAGGCCTCCCGCGCGTCTCCGAGCTCTTCGAGGTCCGCAAGCCCAAGGAGGTGGCCGTCATCTCCGAGATCGACGGGACCGTGTCCTTCAGCCCCACCTCCACCAAGGGCAAGCGCCGCATCATCGTGACGCCGGAGCAGGGCGAGCCCAAGCAGTACGAGATCCCCAAGAGCAAGCACGTCATCGTGAGCGAGAACGACTACGTCCACTCGGGCGAGAAGCTCATCGACGGCGCGGCCAACCCGCAGGACATCCTGGCCATCAAGGGCGCGAACGAGCTCGCCAAGTACATCGTGGACGAGGTCCAGAAGATCTACCGGGGCGAGGGCGTCCACATCAACGACAAGCACATCGAGGTCATCGTCCGCCAGATGCTCCGCAAGGTCCGCATCGAGGACGCGGGGGAGACGGGCCTGCTGGCGGGGGAGGCCGTGGATCGCCAGCGCTTCATCCGGGTGAACGAGGAGGCCGAGAGGAACGGCAAGATACCCGCCACGGCCACCCCGGTGCTCCAGGGCATCACCAAGGCGTCCCTCTCGACCGAGAGCTTCATCTCGGCCGCGAGCTTCCAGGAGACCACCAAGGTCCTCACCGAGGCCTCGGTCGCCGGGAAGGTGGACACCCTGACCGACCTCAAGGCCAACGTCATCATGGGGCGGCTCATCCCGGCGGGGACGGGCCTCCAGAAGTACATGATGCGCATACCCAAGGACAGGGCCCCAGAGGTCCGGGCCGCCGAGGAGTAGCGCGAGGGGGTGCGGCGGGCCCCCCGCCGCAGCCGTCTCCCCGGCGGGGGGCGGCGCCCGTCCGCCGGCGCGGGCGCCCCGGCCCCGCGGCCTTCCGGCGGAAGCCCGCGCCGCCGCGCCCAGCGGGGGCGCGCCAGGGAGGTGCCGGTGCCAGAGAAGTCCTGGAAGCCCGCGATAGCCGTGGCCCTGGCGATAGCCCTGGCGGCGGGGGCCTATCTCCTCGGGGCCTGGATGCACAGGGGCGACTACGTGTGCGTCATGACCTCCGCCGGGACGGTCGTCTGCGGGAGGAGCTCCGGGCCGGTCGGCGCGGCCTCCCCCGGCCAGCCCCCGCTGGTCCAGCCGCAGTGGCTGAGCTACCAGGAGGGGAGAAGGAAGGTCTCCGAGACAGCGTGCCGGGACGACAAGGACGGCACGCGCGTCTGCCGCACCACCGAGTATTACGAGTGACCCGCCTTTCCCGGCCCGCCCCCGCCCCGGCCCGCCGTCCCGCGGCCGCACCCGCGGCCGCCGGGAGGGGCCGGGGGGTCCGTCCGGCCGTGCGCCTTTGCCGCGGGGCCGAACTGAGGTATCATCCTCTCCCGGACGGCCCCCTTCCCTGGCGGCCACCTATCCGGAGCCATCCTCCCGGCCCTGCCGCGCGGGGCCGCATGCCATAGAGTTCATATGCAGAGATTCGCCCATGCCGCCCAGAGCCGCCCTACCGGCGTCCGCCGAGCGGCCGCCCTGGCCCTGGCAGCCTGCCTGGCCTTCCTGGCCTCCCCCCCCGCGGGCGAGGCCCTGGCACAGGACTACGTGGTCCAGGTGAGCTCGCTGTCCACCCCGGAGGCGGCGCGGGCCGAGGCCGACCGGCTCCTGGCCCAGGGGGTGCCGAGCTTCCAGAGGACCGAGGACGTCCCCGGCCGGGGGCTCGTCCACCGGGTGTACCTGGGGCCCTTCGCCTCCCGCGGCGAGGCCCAGGCGGCCGCCGAGGCGCTCAAGGGCGGCGGCGTCATCCGGGATTTCATCCTGCGCACCGAGGGGGGCACCGCGGGGCCGGCCGCAGCCGGGGCCCCCGCCGCCGCCCCGGCGGCGCCCCCTCCCTCCCCGGCGGCCCCGGTCTACGAGCCTCCCGAGGGGGCGGGCATAAGCCCCGAGACCCCGGTTCTCGCCGCCCCGGCGCCGCAGGCGCCCCCCGTGCCCGCCGCCCAGGTGCCCGGCGGGACCTATGGCCCGCCGCCCGTCGTGGGGCCCGGCGGCGAGAGCTGGGCCCCGCCGCCTCCCGAGGCCCCAGCCGCCGACGGCGGCTGGGGTGCGCCGCCTTCCCCCGGCGCGGCCGCGGGCGGGGAACCCCCCAGGAACGTGGCGCCGGGCGAGACCGTCTACTGGACCCAGGGCGGGGGCGGATCCGCCGCCGCCGAGGGCTGGCCGCCTCCCCCGGGCGCGGCCGGGACGCCCGCCGCCCAGGGGCCCGCCGCCCAGGGGCCTGCCGCCCCCGGCGCCGCCGACGCCTGGGGGCCGCCGCCCGCCCCCGATGCTTGGGGCCCGCCCCCCTCCGCCCCGGCCGCGCCTCCCGCGGCTCCGGCCCCTGCGGCGCCAGTCCCAGCAGTGCCGGTTCCCGCGGAGCCCCTTCCCGCCGCCCCGGGCCGCGTCTCCGCCGGGGCCTGGGACGGCAAGGCCAACTCCTTCACGGCGCTTGTGGACCTCTCCTCCAGCACCCTATGGCTCGCCCCCTGCCGGGGCGGCCTCGTCAAGGCGGAGGCCGAGAGCACGCTCCTGCGCAAGATGAGCCAGAGGCTCCCCGACCGGCCATATGTGGCGGCCCTCCGGGTCTTCGGCTACCAGCAGGCGTGGCGCGAGGCGGACTACTCCACCCTCTATTACGGCCCCGCCGCCTACGAGCGGCAGGGCTTCGAGCAGGCCGTGGCGCGGCTCACCCCCGCCAACGCCATCTCGCCCTTCTCGGTGGGCATCCGCGCCACCGCCGAGGAGCTGGCCGCCATGCCCGATCCCAGGGCCGTGCTCATGCTCTCGGACTTCGAGGTCACCTCCAGCCCGGGCGATCCCCCCCAGGAGAGCGGGAGGCTCAGGGGCCGCTTCGGGGGCGAGACCCGGGTCTACGCCTTTTTCGTCACCAAGGACAGGAAGGCCAAGGCCCTGGCCGCCAGCATCGCCGCCGCGGGGGGAGGGAAAAGCTACGACGTCTGTGCTATGCTCGAGGACGAGCCCTCCTTCGAGGCCATGATGGACGAGATTTTCGGCCCCAAGGTGGAGCCCCCCTGCCGGGATTCCGACGGCGACGGGGTCTGCGACGAGCAGGATCAGTGCCCGTACACGCCGCAGGGCGCCCCGGTGGACGGGAGGGGGTGCTGGATCGCCGCCTACTCGCAGTTCTTCGACTTCGACAAGGCGGTGGTGAAGAGCGCCTTCGTGCCGCGCATCCAGTACGCCGCGGAGATCATCAAGGCCAACCCGCAGATAGGCGAGATAGTCATCGCCGGCCACACCGACGCCAAGGGGACCGACGCCTACAACATGGATCTCGGGAGACGCCGGGCCGAGGCCGTCCGCGAGCTCCTGGTGAAGTCCGGCGCCCCTGCGGAGCGGCTCAGGGTGGAGTCCTTCGGCAAGTCGCGGCCCATCGCCGAGAACACCACCGAGGAGGGCCGCGCCCAGAACCGGCGCGTGGAGTTCCACGTGGGGGAGGTGCCCCCGGCGAGGTGAGACCCGTCCGCCGGGCGGCCCCCGCCCGTCCCGGAGAGCCGCCCGTGCCGGCCCTTCCCGGGGCCGCCAGCCACCAGGTGCAGCATGATAGGCCCGGTCAACAGGGGCAACATAGCGTCCATCTTCGCGGCGGCGACCTTCAAGACGGCGCAGCACGACGAGAGGACCAACGTAACCCAGCTTCTCACCCGGAGCGAGGCCCAGGCCATGGCTCACAACTCCTCCGGGCCCATGCAGCGCACCACCTACCTCGCCCGCCAGATCCAGCCCGTATCCGTGGGGAGGCACCTGAACGGCCACATCCCCGACCTCACCAAGCAGAGCTACAGCGCCCTGGCCGACAGCCAGAGCAACTACCACGCCGGCGACTACCTCCCCAAGAACTACAACGCCCTGGGCCAGGTGGCCCAGATAGCGGATCAGGCCTCCGCCGGGGTGGTCATCAACAGGGTCATCTAGGCCGCCCGGGAGGCCGCCCGCCAGGGGGCACGGAACGCCGGCCCCGGCCCCGGCACCCGCCCGCCCCCGCGCCCGGCCAGGGCGCCGCGGGCCGGCCGCCAGCAGGAGACCATGTCTTTCAACATCGCGGAATTCGCGCGCGACAACAAGGTCATCGTCATCTGGACGGCCTTCGCGGGCCTGATATACCTGCTCCGTGACCTCTTCGGGCTGGTGTTCATCACCTTCGTCCTGAGCTTCGTCACGCACTCCGTTTGCCGCTTCTTCACCCACGTCCTCAAGGTCCGGCGCCGGAGGGTGGTGGTCTGCGGCATCTACGCGATGCTCCTCCTGGCCATCGCCACCTTCATCATCATGGGCTTCCCCAAGATCCTCGCCGAGGCGGGGGAGTTCACCCGCCAGCTCCCGCAGTCCATCGCCAAGGTCGAGCAGAACATCGACGGGTTCATCGAGGCCAACCCCGCCATCGGGCCCTTCCTGGAGAAGGCCAGGGAAGGCGTGACCCTGGACATCCTGGTGGGCAAGGGCTGGGGCTGGGGACGCTCCATCATCTCCCGCGGCTGGCATTACATCTCCTGGTTCTTCATCGCCATCATCTTCAGCTTCCTCATAGTCTTCGACCTGCCCGACCTCATCCAGAAGTTCCGGTCCCTCAGGTACACCAGGCTCCACACCGTCTACGACGAGACGGTCTCCAGCGTCATCCAGTTCGGCAAGGTCGTGGGGGAGAACTTCAAGGCCCAGATCTACATCTCGGCCATCAACACCGCCCTCACCTTCACGGGGCTCACCATCATCGGGACCGGCATGACGGCGCTCCTCTCGGTGGTGGTCTTCGCCTGCGGCCTCGTCCCGGTCATGGGGGTCTTCATCTCCTCGGTGCCGGTGATGCTGGTGGCCATCAACGCCGGGGGGCTCGCCATGCTCTCCTACGTCCTGATCCTGATTGTGGTCATACACGCGATCGAGGCCTACATCCTGAACCCCCGCATAGTGTCCTCGGTCCACCACATCAACCCCGTCGTGACCCTCATCATCCTCTACATCGCCCACAGCCTCATGGGGATGTGGGGGATGTTCCTGGGAGTGCCCATATCCGTCTACGTCTACGCCCAGGCGGTGAACAACCGCAACGGCGGCCAGAACCACGGCCAGGGCCGCTCGGCGGCGGCCAGGGCCGGGGAGGCCCCCGCCCCGGCCCCGGGGGGGGCGGCCGCCCCCCCCGACCCGGCGGGCGGCAGCTAGCCACGCGGGCCGCCCGCGCCGGCGGGGCCGCCGCCCCGTCTCACCGCCGCCCCGCCTCACCGCATTCCCTAAGGATGGCATGCACCATGCCCCGTCATGAAATGGTAGTACTGCTGGGGGACAGCCTCACCGAATGGGGGGACTTCTCCGGCCTTTCCGGCCGCGAGAGGCCCTGCGGCGCCGCGGGCCCCGTGAACCACGGCATCGCCGGCGACACCACCTGGGGCATACTCGCCCGCCTGCACGAGACGACGCTCCTCAAGCCCGGCTGGCTGTTCCTCCAGGCGGGCATAAACGATCTGGCCCAGGGCTCGACCCCGGAGGAAATCGTGAGCCGCCTCGGGAGGATCTGGGCGAGGGTGGCCACGGACTCCCCCGGCACCCGCATCGGGATCCTGAACCTGCTGCCCCTTTGCCCGAAGAGGCTCCAGTGGGAAGCGGCGACCGTCAGCAACCCCCTTGTCCGGCGCGTGAACGCCGCCCTCCAGGATGCGGTCTCCCGTGGGCCGGCGATCTTCGTGGATCTCTATTCGGCCTATGCGGATTCCGAGGGCGATCTGCCGGAACGCTACACCCAGGACGGGCTTCATCTGCTCCCGGACGCCTACGGGCCCTGGACCGGGCTCCTGCTCCGGATCCTCCGGGAGGAGGGCGAGAGAGGCGGCGCCGCCTCGTGACGGGCCCGTTGCGGCCTCCCTCTGCGGCCGCCCCCCCGGCCCTCGCCTCCGCGCGGGTCTCCGCCGTCCGCCTTTCCGTCCCCGTGCCTGTCCGTCACGGGCCGGCTCCGGGGCTGCCGGCGAGTGCGCTTTCCGCTTGGGCGCCCCGACCGGGGGGGCCAGCGAGGGGCGGGGGTCATGGCTCGGGCCCGCCCGTTCCCCCCGGTCGGCGGGAGGGGGTCTCCGGGAGAGGGTGCCCTCCCGGCTTGAGGGGGGGCGGGTCTGGAGGGAGGGGGCGCCGGCCCTGGCCGATGGACCGGCATGGATCGGCATCGGCAGGGATGCTGATCCTGTTGATGTTTATCTGCAGAAAAGAAAATTATTTTTTAATTTAATATTTATATATATGTAATATAATATATTAAATATATATAATATTTTAAATATATATAAAATAATTATATAGCCATGCATTCTCTTGGCGGCATCAAATAACCTTCACTTCCCCGGGCGGACGCATCGCTCAGGCATCCTGGACGGGTGAGGGCGCCCGGCCCGGATGTCCCTCCGCTTCACTGACAGGCCGCTAGGACGGCGGGCCTGAAGGAAAGGATCCGTCCGCGCGATCGGTGGCGGCGTTGCGCGGGCGGTGCCGCCCGAATCACCCGCGCGGGCGGCCGTCCCCGCCCCGGGTCAAGCGTGGCGGGGATCCGGGTTCTGAGCGGGAGGGCGGGCGCCTGGCCAAGGGGCGGCGCCGCGCCCGGGGCGGGGCATCCAGGTGGTAAAAGCCGCGCGGATGCTATAAAATGAAAGCTCCGGAACCGTGGCGTCCACCGCCCTACCGACCGGACGACCGTCTCGGGCCGCCCGGCGGCCCAATCTTTGCCATGACCGGCCGCGCCGGAGGCCGTCCGGAAGCCCCCTTGCCCGCCGCGCGGGCCGGGGGCCCCGCCCGGCGGCCGGGCCGGCCCCGCCGGGATCGTTGCGGCCCGGCGCCCGCCTTCTCTCCCATCGAGCTTTTTCCCTTCTATCGGGCCTTTCCATGGAACCCAAGCCACGCACCTTCTCGCGGCTGCATCTCGTCCTCGCGGTCGTCCTGGCCGTCTTCGCGGTCTCCCTGTGCGCATACCTCCTGACCGGCCGGCCCGATCCCGGCACCACGCCGCCGCCCGAGATCATCCTGCGGGATCCCTCCTCCAGCGTGGTGGTCCTGGCCCTGGGGCCGCCCGACCTTTTCCCCGAGGAGTGGCGGGCGGCCGAGAGGCTCGCCGGGATCTACGGGTACTCCCGCGAGGGCGGGAGCATCCGCGTGGTGGAGATCCCCCCGGACTTCGAGGACGACCCTGAGAGGGCGGCGCGGCTCCTCACCGATCAGGGAGCCGATCTGGACGTGCGGGCCCTCGTCGTGGCGCCCGCCTTCCGCGGGAGCCTCGGGGCCTTCGCGCGGCTCAAGCTCTCCCGGCCGGACATTCTCCTGCTGGCCTCGGACAGCCGCGAGGATCCTGGACCCTTCAGCATGTATTCGGATCTCACCGTGAGCCCGGATTTCGTGCTCCGCCCCTTCTTCCTCGCGCTCTCGGCCAAGGAGCTCGGGGCCACGACCGCCCTGTACGTGGCGACGGAGATGGATCTCCTGAGCCCCGCGGCCGCCCGGATGCGGGCGGTGCTCAAGGCGGCGTCCGAGGATCTGGGGCTCCGCTTCGTGGAGATCCGGGCCGAGCCCGGCCTGGGCGAGGGCTCCCCGGGGTCTTCCGGGCGCGCCGGGGCCTGGGTGGCCGAGAGATGCGCGGGCTGGGTGGCCGAATACGGGCCCGAGGTGGCCTTCCACGCGCCCTCGGCGCCGCTCGCCCGGGCCTTGCTCAGGTGCGCCGCGACGGAGGGCGGCTATTTCCTGGAGGCCCCCCGGCCCTCGCCGTACGCCTCCCTCCCCGAGCTCGCGGGGCTCCCGCCCGGCGCCCCCGAGGCGGAAAGCCTCGACTCGCGGGGCTTCACGGAACTCCTCTCCGAGCGGGCCCGGGAACTCCCCTTCCGGGGGCGCCTCGGAGTCTGGCCCGTCTCCTACGGCGCGGACGTGACGGAGACCCTGGGAGGCCTCGCCGTCAAGGCCGCGGGGGGCGGGGCCACGGTCTCGGAGCAGGCCTTCGGCGGGACGCTCATGGCGCTCAATCCAGGCGGCGGCTGGCTGCGCGAGGATCTCCTAGACGCGGTCACCTCCCGGAAGGTCAGGAAGCACGTCCTGGTGTCGGCGGACGTGAGCGTCCTGGGCGGGCAGACCTTCTCCCACGACGAGCGGGCGGTCCCGGTCAAGTACCGCTCCGTCCATCCGGCCCCCGTCCCCTCCGCCCCCGGCGGCCCCCCCTTCCTGGTGGGCATCCTCACGGGGGACGGCGCCCAGGGCTCGGACGACCTGCTGGGCGCGCGGGAGTTCGAGCGGCTGTACGGCAAGGACTCCGACGGCGGCATGGTGCGGCTCGCCGTCTACCAGGGGGACACCTTCGAGGAGCAGATGCGCCGGGGTGTGGAGCTCCTGCTCGAGCTCGCCGCCGACCCCCTCGTCAAGGTCATCGTCGTCAACCAGGCCCTCCCCGGCACAGCCGAGGGCTTCCGCATGATCAAGGAGTTCCGCCAGGACATCGTCCTGCTGGCCATGGAGGTCCACGAATCCCCCGAGGTCATCGCCCCGGCGGCCGATCTCTCCGTGGTCTCCGACTACATCGAGTCGGGCTACCTCATCGTCCGGGCTGCGAAGGAGCTGGGGGCGGAGGGCTTCGTCCACATCTCCTTCCCCAGGCACATGTCCTACGACACGACGCGGCGCCGACACGCCGTCATGCGCGCGGCGGCGGAGGATCTGGGGATCGCCTTCCACGACGAGACCGCGCCGGATCCCGAGGAGAAGGGCGTGGGGAGCGAGTCGGCCCGGCGCTACATCGGCGAGGTCTTCCCCTCCTGGCTCGAGAGGTACGGGCGGCGCACGGCCTTCTTCTCCACCAACGACGCCCACAACGTGGCCCTCGTGTCGGCCGTGGCCTTCGAGGGCGGGCTTTTCGTGCAGACCGACGTGCCCACCCCCATCCTGGGCTACCCCCAGGCCTTCGGCCTGGATCTCGGCTCCTACGGGAACCGCTGGGAGGACTTCCTGCGCGACCTCGACCTCAAGGCCCGCGAGGCGGGCGCCGCGGGCAGGATAGGCACCTGGGCGTACCCCCTGGGGTTCTGCGAGTCGGCGGGCGGGGCCGAGTTCGGCAGGCGGGTCGTCATGGGGGAGGCCCGCCTCGATGACATCCAGGCCCTCCTGGACTCGTTCTCCGAGTTTTCCCGCGGCGCCGCCTGGAGCGGGCGCTACCTGATCGACGGCTTCACCGGCAAGCCCCTGCGGAACTTCTTCCTGGTCCAGCAGGACACCTATATCCTCGGCAAGGGCTATCTGGGGCTCACCGAAATTGATGTGCCCGACAAGTACCATGTCCTGGGGACCGGCCTCGGCGCCGCGACGGCCGATCTGCCCCTCCCTGACGACGCGGGGGAGCCGGGCGGGGACGCGGATCCCGCCTGGAAGGGCGGGGGGCCCGGAAGGCCAGGGGGATCGGAGGGTGGGCGGCCTGCCCCTGAAGCCGGGGACTGAGGGCTGCGCCCCGGCGCGGGGGGGGGCGGGAAGCGCGGGCGGCCGACTGCGGCGGGGAAGCCGCGGGCGGTGCGGGCCCCGGCCCCGCCCGCCTTCCGCGCGCCGCGGGGCTGGCGGGCGCGTCCTGGGCGGTGGGGTGTGGCGGGCGGTTCGAGCGGGTCCGATCACGGTGATGTCTAGCGGGGGGCGCTGGCCTTCCGGTTCCGGCCCGGGGCGGGTTTCCCCGTCCCGGTCGCGCTTTGCGGCGCTGGGCCCCGCTGGGCCCCCTGCGCCCACAGGCGCCGGGCGCAGTAGCCCGGCGCGGAAGGGTTTTATCCTACAGGTGGCCGGCTTGGCGGCTCTAACTGAACTACACGGCAAGATCCGCGGCGGCCGCGCCGTCCCCGGCCTGTTCCGGGGCGCCTTCTCCGCGATGAGGCCCACGCTCCCCCAGCTCCTGGTGGTGTGCGCGGCCTTCCTCACCCTGAGTCTCGTCTCGTATTTCTACGTCTCCAACATCATGAAGCGGCAGGTGGACCTCTACTCGGGCTCCGAGATGGAGGTGCACCGGATCCGCATGAGGTCGCTCCTGAACGCCCACGAGTCGGCGCTGCTGCACGCGGCGGCGTCCGTGGCGTTCGAGTCCTCGCGCGGCGCGAGCCCCGAGGAGCTCCAGGAGCTCCTGCGGTCCCTTTCCCAGGTCTTCTCGACGCAGCCCGAGATGGAGGGGATCTTCGTCTCGGTATACGGCTACATCAGGGGCAACTACCTGGACGCGACGAGCTGGATACCGGGGGAGTTCTTCTACCCCGCCACGGCCCCCTGGCTGAGGGGTGCCCTCCTCACGAAGGGCATCTTCCACACCAGGCCCTACATCGACCCCCGCACCGGCGACGCGGTGGCCGCCGTCTCGACCGTCGTCTACGACTCCGACGGCGGGCCCCTGGGCGTGCTCGCCATCGACTACTTCCTGAACCCGATAATCGACCGCGTGAGGAGCTACCGCATCGCCGAAAGCGGCTGGGGCTTCCTCCTGGACGACTCCTTCACCATCCTCACCTGCCCGGATCAGGCCTACATCGGGCGCAAGCTCTCCGAGTACCCCGGCTTCGGGCCCCTCGCCTCAGAGCTCATGGGGCAGGCGGGCGGGCCGAGATCCGATGCCGGCTACGCTCCCCAGCCCCAGCCCCAGGACGGGGAGGGGGCCGCCGCCTATACCCCCCCGCCGGCCGGGGGCGACCGTCCCGGCGGCCGGGGGGAGGGAGCGGGGGACGCGCCTTCCCCTGCCGCCGGCGGCGCGGCCGCCCCTCCGGCCGGCGCCCCGGGCCGGGGGGAGCCCCCGCCCCGGCCTGCGGCAGGCCCCCCGGCGGACGGGGCGCCCGGCGAGCAAGGGGCCCTGGGGTCCGGCGGGGTGCTGGTGAAGTCGCTGGAGCTGGCCGGCTCCAACAACATAGTGTTCTTCAGCACGCTCGAGAACGGCTGGCACATCGGGATCGTGTCGCCCTACCGGTACTACTACTCCGAGGTCTTCCGGCTGTTCCCGGTGATCTCGCTCCTGGGCGCGGCGCTGGCCCTCCTCGTCTGCGCGATACTCGTCCGCATGAGCCAGGCCAAGACGCGGAGCGAGGAGGAGTCGCTCCAGAAGTCCTCCTTCCTGGCCCGCATGAGCCACGAGATCCGCACCCCCCTCAACGCGGTCCTGGGCATGTGCGAGCTGGCCCGCCGCAGCCTCGGCAAGCCCGAGGCGGCCGAGTACCTCGCGGGCATCCGCAGGGCGGGGGGGGATCTGCTCACCATCATCAACGACATCCTGGACTTCTCGCGGATCAGCGCCAGGAGCTCCGAGTTCAACGTGGCCCCCTACTCCACCTCCTCCATGCTCTGCGACGCCCTGGTCTTCCTCAAGATCCGCATGGAGGGCAACCACGTGGGCTTCAAGGCGGCCGCCTCCCCCTCGCTCCCCTCGCGCCTCTTGGGGGACGAGGTGCGGGTGCGACAGGTGCTCACCAACCTCCTGTCCAACGCCGCCAAGTACACGCGCCGCGGCTCCATCTCGCTCGACGTGGGCTGCAGCGAGGAGGCGCAGGGCAGGGTCCGGCTCTCCTTCCGCGTGGCGGACACGGGCATCGGCATCCGCCGCGAGGACATGGACTCGCTCTTCGGGGAGTTCGTGCGGCTCGAGCAGGGGGGGGTCAGGCACATCGAGGGGACGGGCCTGGGGCTGTCCATCACGCGGAGCCTGTGCCGCGCGATGGGGGGGGACGTCAGCGTCGAGAGCGAGTACGGCAAGGGATCGGTCTTCACGGCCGAGGTGGTGCAGGGGGTGGCGGACCCCACCCCCATGGGGTCGCTCGAGGAGGAGGCGCGCCCGGGCGAGGAGTGGTCCCCCGACAGGCCGGACGCGGCGCCCTTCACGGCGCCCGGCTTCCGGGTGCTCATCGTGGACGACATCGAGACCAACCTCCTGGTGGCCAAGGGCCTGCTCGAGCCCTACGGCATGGACGTCGAGGTCTCCCTGATCCCCAGCCAGGCGGTGGAGCTCTGCGAGTCCGTCCCCTTCGACCTGCTCTTCATAGATCACATGATGCCCGAGATGGACGGGGCCCAGACCATGGAGCGCATCAGGGGCCTGGGCGAGCGCTGGAAGAGTGTCCCCATCGTGGTGCTCACTGCGGCCGTCATGGCCGGCATGAAGGAGATGTTCCTCTCCAAGGGATTCGACGCCTTCCTGGGCAAGCCCATCGTTTTCTCCGAGCTGGCCCTCATCCTCGACCGCTTCGTCCCGCAGTCCCGCCGGGTCGCGCCCAGCGAGGCGAGGGCGGCGGGATCCTCCACGCGGGCGGGCGAGGGCATCTCCATCCAGGGCATCGACGCCATCTCCGGCCTCAGGCGCATGGGCGGCAAGCGAGCGGACTACATCAAGGCCCTCACCGTCTTCCGCAGGGATCTCGAGGAAAGGAGCCAGGCCCTGGGCGCGGTGGAGCAGGGGGGGCTCGAGGCCTTCCGCATCCAGGTCCACGCCGTCAAGAGCGCCGCCGCCAACGTGGGGGCGCTGGGCCTCTCCGAGGAGGCGGCGCTCCTCGAGGAGGCGTCCTCCAGGGGCGATCTCGCCGGCGTGCGGACGCGGCTCCCCCGCCTGACCGCCCGCCTCGCGTCCATCACTGCGGCCATCGCGGGGGCCCTCCGGCGGGAGTCGGAGACCGCGGCCCCGCCGGCCCACGATCCCCCGCCAGCGGCGGGCCCGGCCCCCGCCCCCGCAGGTGCCCCGGCCGCCCCCGCGGGTACACCTGCCGCCCCCGCCGCCGGGGACTACGGCCGGAGCCCCGCGCTCGGCAACGGCGATGGGGCCCCCCTCCCCCCCGACGGCGGCCCCGCTGATCCCGGCGCTCCCGTAGCGGCGAAGCCGGTCGCGCAGGCGGGGGCCCCCGCGGGCGGCAACGGCGGGGGGCCGGGCGTGTTCCCGCGCCTCAACGTGGAACGGGGCCTCCTGCTCGACCTGCGGCAGGCCCTCGCCAAACGGGACGTCCGCGAGATCGACCGCCTCCTGGAGGGCATCGGCTCCGCCGCGACCGACCCCGGTACCAGGGAGGCGGTCGAGCAGATCTCGACGCGTGTCCTCATGGCCGACTACGACGAGGCCGAGTTCCTCGTCGCGAAGAGCATAGGCTGACGCCGCCATGACGGCGGCGCTGCCGGGGGCCCGTCCCGCCCCCGGCCAACGGGCAAGGAGCCAGCAGACGATGCCTGACCTTCCCAAGCGATCCGGGGGGGCCCCGCCTTCCCGCCCGACGCGCCGGGGCTCCCCGTCATGAGCGGCGACTGGTACAGCGAGGCCGAGGAGGCGGCGCCGGGCCGCCGGAAAGTCATGATAGTCGACGATGACGTGACGAACCTCATTTTCGCCAAGTCGGCGCTCTCCGAATCCTACGACGTCTTCACGGCGCCCTCGGCGGCCAAGATGTTCGAGATCCTCGCCCGCGTCCTGCCGGATCTCATCCTCCTGGACATCGCCATGCCGGAGGTAGACGGCTACCAGGCCCTCAGGAGGCTCAAGGCGGACTCGGTCGCGGCCGGGGTGCCCGTCATCTTCCTCACCGCCCTGAGCAACGCCCAGGCCGAGGTGGACGGGCTGTCGCTGGGCGCCGTCGACTACATAAACAAGCCCTTCGACCCGGCGCTCCTGCGCAAGCGGGTGGAGCTGCACCTGACCATGCAGGAGCAGAAGCTCCTCCTCGAGCGGCAGAAGGCCGAGCTCCTTTACTTCAACCGCAACCTCATGGGCCTGGTGGAGGACAAGACCTCGCGGCTGGTGGAGCTCCAGGGCGCCATCCTCTCCACCGTGGCGGATCTCGTCGAGTGCCGGGACGACTTCACCGGCGGCCACGTGAACCGCACCAAGAAGTACCTGCGGCTGCTCGCGGACGCCCTCGTCGGCTCGGGCCTCTACTCCGACCAGACGAGGGCCTGGGACATAGAGCTTCTCTGCCGCTCCTCCGAGCTCCACGACGTGGGGAAGATCTCCATCTCCGACTCCATCCTCCTCAAGAAGGGCAGGCTCACCCCCCAGGAGTTCGAGGCGATCAAGCTCCACACGACCTTCGGCGTGCTGATAGTCGACCGCATCGCGAGTGCCACCAACGAGCAGGACTACCTCAGGCACGCCAGGATCTTCGCGGGGACTCACCACGAGAAGTGGGACGGCACTGGCTACCCAGCGGGCCTCGCGGGCGCGGACATCCCGCTGGAGGGCAGGCTCCTGGCCATCTGCGACGTCTACGACGCCCTGATCTCCCAGCGCCCGTACAAGGAGCCGATGAGCCACGAGCAGGCGGTGGGCATCATCATGGAGGGGCGCAGCACGCACTTCGACCCCGCCATCATCGACGTGTTCGAGTCGGTGAGCGGGTCGTTCAAGCCCTGAGCCCCGCCGGGCCTCCCCCCGCGGCCGGCGCGGAGCCCGGATCCCGCCGGGCGGGGCCCGGCTAGCCCTCGGCGGTGAGGTTCGGCTGGCCGGTGCGCTCCAGCACGCTGTTCCAGAGCTCGCCCATGGGGTCCACCTTCTTGCGGACCTCGATGGCCCTGGCGATCGGCACGTGCACGAAGTGGTCGTTCCACTGGCCGATGAGGCAGTTGGTCTTGCCGGCCATGGCGGCGTGGGCCGCCTTCTGGCCCAGGAAGCTGCAGAACACCTGGTCCGTGGAGTTGGCGGGCGCGGAGCGGATGATGTAGCTCGGATCGATGTACTTGAGGTTGATCTCCTGGCCAAGATCCCGGAAGTAGGCCTTGATGCGCTCCGCCAGGTAGGTGCCGATGTCCTTGTTGAGGACGTTGCCGGACGCGTCGCGCTCCAGGGCCTCGTCGGAGAAGAACTTCTGGCCCGCGCCCTCGGCGACCACGATGACCGCGTGGCCCCGGGAGGAGAGCCTCCGGTAGAGACGGTCGAGCAGCGCCCCGGGGCCGTCCACGTCGAAGTCTATCTCGGGGATGAGCACGAAGTTCGCGTCCCCGCGGGCCAGGGCGGCGGTCGCCGCTATGAAGCCCGAGTCGCGGCCCATGAGCTTCACGAGGCCCACGCCCCAGGGGGCGCCCAGGGCCTCGGTGTGGGCGCTCCGGATGACCTCCGTCGCCACCGCCACCGCCGTCTCGAAACCGAAGGAGCGCGAGACCAGGCTGATGTCGTTGTCGATGGTCTTGGGGATGCCGATTACCGAGATCTTGAGGCCCCGCTCCCTGATCTCCTGGGAGATGTAGAGCGCCCCCTTGAGGGTGCCGTCCCCGCCGATGCAGAAGAGTATGTTCATGTTGAGCCGCTCGAGGGAGTCCACCAGCTCCTCTACGGACTGGTTGCCCCGGGAGGAGCCCAGCATCGTCCCCCCGAACTGGTGGATCTCGGCGACGGTGGAGGGGTTCAGGGTCACCAGGGCGTGCCCGTAGGAGGGGATGAGCCCCTGGTAGCCGTAGCGGATGCCCTGGATGTTCTGGACGCCGTAGCGGTAGAACAGGGTCATCACGAGGGACCTTATGACGTCGTTCAGGCCCGGGCAGAGGCCGCCCGCGGTGAGGATGCCCGCGCGGACCTTGGAGGGGTCGAAGTAGATCTTGCGCCTGGCCCCCGCCTGCTCGAAGCTCGCGGGCCGCTGGCTGTCGGCCGCCAGGTTCTCCACCGAGGCCAGGGTCGCGTCCATCAGGATGCGCTGGGAGTCGTCCGTGAAGGCATCCCAGGCGATGTTCTCGGCGATCCTGTTGGCGGCGGAGGCGGCCTTGGCCAGCAGGGGGTTGTCTATCTTTGTCGGCCCCAGGGTCTCGATAACCAGCTGGTTGTCAGCCTCTGGGTTGGGGGTGGCTTTGGTCATCGGGAAAACTCCTCGGGAGCCGCGCCGCCGCGGGGGGTAAAGAGGGCAGGGTGGCGGGCGCGTGCGGTTCACTCAGATTTTATGGCTTTTCCCGGCCCCAGGCAAGGACGCCGGGCGGTCGGGACTCCCGCGGCCGGCGGCGGGGACGCCTGCGGGCCGCGGACCGGGAGCCAGGGGGCGGGGCGCGGCCTGGGCGGTTCCCTGCCGGGGCGAGGGGCCGGCCCCCTGGCGGGCCTTCGGTTCTGCAGATAAATATAAAATATATAAATATTTATAAAATAATTATAAATTATTAATAAAATAAAATATTAAAAAAAACAAGGAAAGCTTGTGGAACCGATGTCTTTCCCCAGTCATCATCACCCTTTCCGGTGGAGCTCCGCCCGCCCTGCCTTCCGCCGGGGCGGCAGGCCGCGCCGGGGAGGGCCGTCCGGTCGGCGCGCGGGGGGGGGCAGGCGGGCGAGCGGATCCGCGGCGGTGCGGCGCGGACGCGGCGGGTAGCCGGCGTATCGCGCGGGCCCGCGGCGCCGGCCGCGGGCCGTTTCCCGAGACTCCGCCCGCCGCCGGGTCAGACGGGTCGAGGCGCAACCGGCGAGCCGGGCGGCGCGGGAGGGAAGGGCGCCCCGCGCATTAGCAGTGCGGGAGGGAAGGTTCCCCACAATCAGTTGGAATTGCTTGAAAAACGCCTTCCTGCGAGCCTGGGTTTTACCGCGCGGGGAAGCGCCAGCGGTCGGCCGCGGGGGGCGGTCTTTCCCCGGAAGCCAAGCGTTGACGGGTAATTGGGGAGGGGAAGGGGTCCCACATAATTAATTGACCGGCCGCTTGTCTGACGGTATAATCAAGGTATCCAGGAACCATTGCGTGCCCGGGCGGCCCCCGCCCGGCGGAGACTTTCACGGCGGCGGGGGCGGACGGAACGAAGACCGATATTCTTTTCCGCATCACTACACGTGCAGACGGCATATCCACTACGCGTGCAGACGGCATATCCGGGGAATATGTCAGCCTCATCACCTTTCCGTGCAACGGAGGACCCAGATGGACCCTATCATTCTCTCCAGGCTGCAGTTCGCCCTGGCCACGATCGTCCATTTCCTGTACGTTCCCCTCACAATCGGCCTGAGCTTCTACATCGCCATCATGGAGACCCGCTACGTCCGGACGGGCGATGAGATGTACAAGACCCAGGCCAAGTTCTGGGGAAAGATCTTTCTCATCAACTTCGTGCTCGGCGTCGTGACCGGCATAGCCCTCGAGTTCCAGTTCGGCACCAACTGGGCCATCTACTCGAAATACGTGGGCGACATCTTCGGCTCCCTGCTGGCGATCGAGGCCACCATGGCCTTCTTCCTCGAGTCCACCTTCATCGCGGTATGGGCCTTCGGCTGGGACAGGGTCTCCAAGAAGACGCACCTCGCCGCCATTTGGCTCGTGGCCTTCGCCGGCACCATCTCTGCGCTGTGGATCCTCCTGGCCAACGGCTTCATGCAGCACCCGGTGGGCTACGAGATCAAGGACGGGGTCGCGCGCCTCTCCTCCTTCTGGGCGGTGCTGACCAACCCCTACGGCTGGCTCATGTACTTCCACACCGTGTGCGGGGCCTTCATACTCACCTCCTTCCTCGTGATGGGCGTCTCGGCCTGGCACCTCTACTTCAACCAGAGCAAGGAGTTCTTCCTCGCCTCCTTCAAGCTGGCCTCGACCCTGGCCGTCATCTTCACCCTGGCCTCCTTCGTCTTCGGCCACCAGCTGGGCCAGGCCACCAACAGGTACCAGCCCGCCAAGATGGCGGCCATGGAGGCGGTCTGGGACACCGAGCCGGACACCCCCATGTACCTCCTGACGCTCCCCAAGTTCACCAACGAGCCCGGCAACCTGATCCAGGCGTTGCCGGTGCCGGGGGCGCTGAGCTTCCTCGCCACCAACTCCTTCCACAGCACCATCAAGGGCCTGAACGACTTCCCGGCTGACGAGCGGCCCCTGGTCTGGCCGGTTTTCCTGTCCTTCAGGCTCATGATCACGCTGGGCACCGCCTTCATCGTCATCGCCATCATCTCGGCAATAATCAGCAAGATGGTGGCCTCCCTGGGGTGGGGGCTGTGGGTGTACATCCTCTTGATCCCGCTCCCCTACCTAACCCTGCAGCTGGGCTGGCTGGTGACGGAGCTGGGCAGGCAGCCGTGGATCGTGTACGGCATGCTGCGGACGGCCGACGCGGGGAGCCCGCCGGTCGACTGGTACCAGGTCCTCATCACGCTCCTCGCGATGGCGGCCATCTACGGGCTCATCTCGGTCTCCGGCTTCGTCCTCATGATCAAGGCGGCGATCAAGGGCCCGGACAAGCTTGACGAGCACTACGCCTAAAAGGCCCAAGAAGGAGGGACTATCATGGAATTCGAATGGCTGCAGGTTGTCTGGTTCGTCCTCTGGGGGGTCCTCTGGGGCGTCTATTTCCTTCTCGACGGCTTCGACTTCGGCGTCTCCATGCTCCTGCCGGTTCTGGGCGCGGCCAGCGAGCGCGAGCGCACGGCCATGTACAAGGCCACCGGCCCCTTCTGGGACGGCAACGAGGTCTGGCTCATCACCGCCGGCGGCGTGACCTTCGCCGCCTTCCCGCTGGCCTACGCCGTCCTGTTCTCCAGCCTCTACACGGCGCTCCTGATCCTGCTGTTCTGCCTCATCCTGAGGGGCGTGACCTTCGAGCTCAGGTTCCAGTGGGACAACCCCTGGTACCGGCTCACCTGCGACGGCCTGGGGGTGCTGGCCAGCTTCGTGGCCCCGCTCCTCCTGGGGGTCGCCTTCTCCAACCTCTTCCGCGGACTCCCGCTCCAGTTCGACCCGGCCCGGGACTTCTTCATGTACCAGGGGAACATCCTGAACCTCCTGCACCCGTACTGCCTGCTGGGCGGGGTGCTCTTCGTTGTGATGTTCGTCTACCACGGGGCGCTGTACCTGGCCTGGAGGGTCGACGGGGATCTGCGGAAGAAGTCCTTCTACATGGCCAAGCTCGTCTACCCCCTCTTCCTTCTCCTCTTCCTCCTCTACGTGGCGCTCACCTTCTTCTGGACCGACCACTTCATCGAGCCCTATCTGGCCTCGCCGTTCCTCTTCGCGATCCCCGTGCTGTGCGCCGTCCTCTTCCTGAGCTCGGGCTACAACACCTACGTCAAGAACTCCGCTGGCCGCGCGGCCCTGGCCTCCTGCGGCGGGATCCTCACCTTCACCCTGTGCGGCGTCATGGGCATGTTCCCGAACCTCATCCCCTCGCGGCTGGACTTCGCGAACTCGAGCCTGAACCTCGCCAACGCCTCCTCTTCCAACCTGACCCTGGGCATCATGCTGGCCGTGGCCGTGGTCTTCGTGCCGACGGTCATCGGCTACCAGATCTGGGCGCACAGGAAGCTTTCCTGGACCGTCAAGGCCGACTATTAGCCGCCGGATAAGCCGGCCGACCCCTGCCGCCCGCAGGCAGGGGGATCCGGCCGACACTGGAAAGGCCCCGGGATCCGCGTCCCGGGGCCTTTCCCGTCACCGGCCGCCTGGCGGCCGCCGTCCCCCGCCGGGAGGCGAAACTCCCGGCACCCGGGGGCGGGCCGGCCCTCCCGCGGCGGGAGATGGCGGCGGAAGCCTGACCGGGGGTGCCGCCGGCCGGAAACATGACGCTGGTTCCGCGCCCCGTCCGGCCATTCCTGGAAGCCGGGACGCGGCGGGAACCCGCCCCGCGGGCGACCGGGAACGGAGGCGGGTTGCCCCGTCCGCGACGCCCGCGGCGGGGGAGGGGTCGCCAAGCGTGCGCCGCGGCGGTGGGCCGGCACGCCCGGGGAAGGACAGGTATGCCCGGGGACTGCCAGGGCAGGATGGGTCTCCCCCAGGCGGTGCCCGGCGAGCCCGGCGCGGAACCGGCTGATGCGGCGCCGGTTGCCCTCCGGCCGGGCCACGCGCCCCCTGCGCGTCCGGGCCGCCGTGCGGCCAGGCCCGGAGGGGGCGTTTCCGGCGTCCCGGCGACGCATAAGGCGTCCCCCTGCGGCAGGATAGCCGGCCAGGGCGCGGTCTGCCGCTGGCGTGGGGGCCGGGGGCAGACGGCTTCCCGGTCTTCCCTGCTCAGCCGCGCGGCGGTCCCCGGCATTTCGGGATCCTCCATCCGCGGCTCAGGCCGTTTTTGCCCTCGGCCAGTCCCGCTTTCCCGCCACAAGCCCGTGAGTCATGGACGCGGGGGTGGCGGATAGATGGAAAACCGGGAAGGAGGGAGAAAGCGGACCGCGCTGCGCCGGATCGCCGGATCACCGGATCGCCAGACGGGCGGGTCGCCCGCGAGCCGATGCGGGCAGCCTGCGGGTCGACATCCTCCCTGCCCTGAAGTGCTGGGAGTCCATACCGGGCACGGGGCATCGGACCGGGTCTCCCCGCGGGGCGCCCGGATCACGGGCGGGACTCGGGTGCCCTGGCCTCCCCGGGCATCGAGGCGGCCTGCCCGGCCGCCAGGACGTTCTTCGCGCCGTCCGTCCCGGCATCGTTCCTGCGGCCGCGTCCCAGGCATCTGGAACCGGCCCGCGTCCCGCGGCCGCCTTCCCCGCATGACCGCAGCCGGGACATCCCCGGCCGGCGCCGCAGGGATCGACCCGGACAGGCCTGCCTCCCCGGAAGGACGGCTTCCTTCCGGGGGCCGCCGGGAACGCGACCCGGCCCTGACGCGGGATCGACCGGCCGGGCCAGCTCCTGGCCGCCACGCGTGGCGTCCGGATCCCTCCGGCGACCCCAGCCGGGGACGGGCGGATCCCTCGCCTTCAGATCCTCGACCGCCGCGACGGCGCGGCTCTTGCCGATCGCGGCCGGGGCCTTGTGATGGAAATCACTGCGGACGCCGGAAACCCTGCGGCCGGCGACGGCCGTCCTGCGGCGGTGCCTACGCAATCTCCCCCCCATTGGGATCCGGGCCCTCCCCTTCATCCCCGGATGAGCCTTCTCGGCCCTCTTTCTCGCGGGCGGCATCTCCAGGCCGCGACCCTCCGGGCACGCCTTTCCTTTCGAGGACCCGGCCTGTCCCGGGCCGGAGCCACGGGAGGGAGGCCGGGGGACGCGCCGCCGCCGGCGGCGGTGAGATGCGCGATGCCCATCTCCAGGCCGATGGCATCCCCCCGCAACCCCCCCTGTGCGGGCCGGGGTCAGGGACGTCCCCCTCGGACTGAATCGAGGCGCGGGACCGTCCGCCCCGACCGGGACGGCGACGTCCCGGAGCGCGCCTTCCGCAGGCCTGGAGTACCGGCACTCCAGCCAGCCGGGAGGGGGTAGCCTGAGGCGCTGGCGGGCCCCGTCCAGCACTGTCCGGCCCTGGATACCGGAGGGTCGCCCCGGCCTTTCCACCTGGACACGGGGAGCCCGCCCCGGCCCTCCCGCCGCTTCCTCTCGGCCCGATCCGGGCCGAACATGGCCTGCAGCAGGGCCCGGGAAGGGGGCCTGTCTCAGGAATCCCGGGCCGGGTTCTCCTTCAGCGTGGGAATCGGGTCGCTCAACCGGTTACCGGCCGGGAGCTTCCCCTCGTCATCCAGGCATCTCCTCGGCACGGCCGCGACATCGCTGCAGACGGATCTCCGGCTTCCGGCGGCTCTGCCCATGGGTTCCGGGACTCCCGGTCGGGATTCCATGTTTTATATTCATCTCCTCTCCTTA
Organism: Deltaproteobacteria bacterium; assembly: GCA_031281735.1. Taxonomy (GTDB): domain Bacteria; phylum Desulfobacterota; class Desulfarculia; order Adiutricales; family Adiutricaceae; genus JAIRZX01. The sequence continues at coordinate 30,449 of JAITEZ010000075.1, forward strand.
ATAGTATTTTAATTATTTTATCAAATATAAATAATATAAATTTTTTTATATTATATTTTCTCTGGAATCCAGCTCCCGACGGCTCAGATCCCCGTCCTGAAGGATGGGGTTTCGCGCCGTCCCCACACGATCAGGCTCGGCGGCGGGACGTCCTCCATGCCCTGACGAGCGCGGACCGGAGGGCGCGGGAGGCACTGCCCGCCCGGAGCCTGCGGCCGCCCCTGGGATACGCAAGAAAAAGCGGAAGCCCCCGGGGGACGCCCGGAAGCCTCCGCTTCTGGAGTTGAGAGCCAGGGAACGGTGGGGAGGCGGGCAGGGTTCGCCCTGCGGGCCCATGCCTCTCTCCCGGCCGGGCGGGGGGGCGCGCCCTGGCGGACGGCGGGGGGGATCAGGAGGCCCGGGAGGTCATGGAGCTGAAGATCGGATCTATCTTCACGGCGCCCAGATCCGGGGCCAGCGTGTAGTTCCACTCTCCGTGGAACTCCGAGGGATAGATGGCGATGGACTTGCCGTCGTCCCCGTCGCCCGAGGGCGCGTAGAAACGGCCGTGATCCAGGGTGAGGCCCAGGGCCATGGTGCGGACCTGGGCCCCGGCGCTGACGAGGCGCACGGTTATCTCGGAGTCGCGCCGCGGCTCGTTGGCGAACGAGGTGGAGAAGAAGGAGAAGAGGCGCTGGGCGTTGGCGTTCCAGCGGCTGGTCCCCGGGGGGTAGCGGCAGAACTCCACCGGGAGCCCCGCCAGGGTGGCGAGCTTCTGGAGGCCCGCCTTCCAGAGGGTGTTGCGTCTCAGGCCCCCCGCGTTATCGGCGGTGACCAGGATTGAGGAGGCCTGGGGGAAGAGCTCCCGGCCCTCCACGGCCCACCAGCCGCACAGGGAGTCGCAGGTGAAGGCCACGGCCTCCCTGGAGGTGGCGATGCAGGCCGACTCGCGGGCGAGCTTCTGGTCGTAGATGCCGCGGAGGTGGATCCCGGGCTCCAGACGGTCCCTGGGGGAGGAGCCCTCGCGGGGGCGGGGCTGCTCGTGGGCGGAAGGATCCTGCGAGGCGTCCTTGCGGCGTGTCTCCACCGCCAGGATCGGGAGGCCGTTGGCCAGGCAGTTGCAGGCCCGGCGGGAGATGTGCCGGAACTGGGCGTCCCGGTCGGGGTGGATGCTCCCCTCCTCGGTCTTCCTGGTGCCCATGAGGTTGTAGCCGTTCTTGCGGAGGATCTGGGCCACCTTCTCGTGGCTGATCCGGTGGTGGGAGGCCGTGAGCTCCTGGGCGAGGCAACGGGTGCTCTTGCAGGTCCAGATGAGGGGCGGGTCAGTCTCCCCGCGCACGGTCTCCCGCAGGAGATCCTCCAGGGAGTTCCAGATGCCTGGATCCGCGCGTTCGACCCGGGGCCTACCGGCCCCGGCCCGGCGGGTCTTTCCGGGCTCGAGGGGGGCCTCGTCGAGCTCCTTGATCCCCTTCGTGATGGTGACCCGGGAGAGGCCGCAGGCGCGGCTGACCATGGAGATGCCGCGGCGGCCGATGCGCTTGGCCTCGCCGGCGGCGACGAGCCTGCGCTCCCGCTCGCCCAGGTGCGGCCAGACGTTGGAGAACATCTTGCTGAGGGCGTTTTCTGTGTCGGTCATGGCGTTATGGATCCTGCGGGCTCTGCTGGACGCGCGGCGTCCGCTGGGGCCCGGTAGTCTGCGCCGGGTTCCCGCTGGGCGGGGCGTGTCCGCTCTCCGGGGTTCCGGGGCCTGCAGCCCCGGCCGGCGGTGAGGTGCTGGCCATTGGCAAAGCTAATGATATATGGGGAGGGTTCGGCTTGTCAAAAGGCCGTCCCCCGCCCTTCCCGGTGTGCCGGGGCGGGCGGGGGCCCCCGCCCCGGGAGGCAGGCCGCGGTCAGGCCTGGCCCGGCGCGGGGAGGGCGGGCCACGGGGGGCTAGATGGCGGCGATTACCGCGTCGCCCCAGGTCTTGATGTCGCCCTTGGCTCCTTCGGGGTCGCCGTTGATCTTGAGCTTGCCGCCGACCACCGTGGAGCCGAGCTCGTTTAGCTTGTCGGTGATGGCGTCCACCGCCCCGCAGAAGAACTTGTAATCCTCGTCCCCGGTGCCGAAGACAGCCGTCTTGACACCTTTGGCGCCGATCTTGCTAAAGTTCTCGAAGAGGGGGATGAAGTCCTCCTGGAGCTCGATCTCGTCCTCCCCCCAGGTGGAGCAGCCGAAGAGGACGAGATCCTTGCCGGAGCAGAGGCCGTCCGCAGAGACGTCGGCGGCCTTGGCCTTGGAGACCGAGTGGCCGGCGGCCTTGATCTGCGCCTCCAGCTGGTTGGCCACCCATTCGGTGTTGCCGGTGGTGGAACCGTAAACGATGTAGACAGTCGCCATATCAGAAGACTCCTTTAGTGACGTTTGCAGGGTCCTGGCCGGCACCAGGCCGCCGCTCCCGCGGCGAGGGCGCCCCCTGTGGCTCTTTGCCTGTGTATCAGGATTTTAATCTAACTGATTCTCAGTTGCAATAGAGAACTTCCCCCGGCCCGGAGGCCCTGTCCTTGCGGTTTCCAGTGAGATATCCGGATGTTGCGATGCAGGGGTGGCCATGGGCGGGGCCGGAGGGAATGTCCCCGGAAGGTGAATCCTGGGAAGGCCGGGGAAGGGGCCGGCCGGGGGGGATTGCGAGCGGTGTGCCGTGAGCCCGCCGCCGGGGGCGGCGTGAGGCCGCAACCCCTGACCTGACAGGGGTGTCGGCGGCAGGTGGCCAGGGCCGCTGGCGCCCCTGTTTAGACCGCCTCCGGGGGGAGGGCCGACCCCCGTGTTTTTTTGCCGGGCCCTTTCACGGGAGGAAGCCCGAACTGGAAACCCGGATGTGGAGAGCTCGAAGCAGTGGGCAGACAATAATATTAATTTATATTATATATAATAATTATAATTATTATATAAAAAAAATAGTATAATTTTTATAATAAAATTATAAATAATAATAAATAAGATTAAATTTAAGAAAAAATGAAACAGGGAAGGAAGCTGCTGGTTCGACGATACCCAATAGTTTATTTATTGACGGATGTGCGGGATATGTCGTGGCAGAGGGCACTGCCGACCATGAGGAGGGGACAGTGACCACGGGTGAGTGGAGGGCGTGGATTCCCAGCTGATCCCTCCCAGCCGTGTCCTGGGACGGCTAACCGCGCGGGACGGTCTCCCAGGCCGGCTGGAGGCGCGCGGAACCGGATCCTCCCGTGTCTGGGAGTGGCTTCTCCGGACTCCCGGAAGGAACCCGCCGGGACGCCAGCGGGGGAGAGGACTGTACAGTAGGGCAGGGCTTCACGGACAATGGCCGGTTCCGGCCTGCTGCAGCCGCGGAGGTGTACCGGTCAGCTGGCGAGAGGGATTGCAGCAGGCCTCTGAAAGGGCTCTCCCATGAGCGTCAGGCCGCCGGCCGGAGGCTAACGGGCGGTCAAGGCTCGTCCCGGCGGGGGAGGGCGTCTCAGGGAGACCGGCGGATGCGGGCTTGAGGTTCTCCCTCACCGGCAGGAAGTGCATGGCTTCCCCGGGAGGGGCGGGGAGAAGGTCCTGAGGCGTCACATCCCGCAAGACCTCATGCGGGCGCAGATGGGAGCCTCCCCGCGTGACCGCACCCGGCCGTCACCCCGTGGGGGTCTGGCGGAGCCAGCCTGACGGGGCCTGGCGTTCCTCTGAGCCGTACGGCGCGGCAGGCGCCTTCCTTGGCGAGCCCTGAAGCTGAAGGGCTGCGTGGGGCCCCCGGCGGAGGCGGCTTGTCGGGACAGGGGGCCGCCCTCTAATCGAGGGAGGCCGGCGATACCCAGAAGGGGCGGAAAGGGTTCCGGGCGCGGCGGAGGTGCGCCGGGCGTCTGGCCTGACCCCACCCGTGCGGAGCCTTGGCGGTCTTCAGGTCACCGAGGCTTGCGGCGGCGGATGACGCGGGAAGGGCGGGGGAGGGCGGCTGAATGCGGGGAAGGGAAGAGGCGGAGGGGGCGGCGGGTAGGGAGGGAAGGGATAGCAAGGTTTCGGAATAAATATTACTAGGTATTACAATCCGTTGAGGAACCGTATCCCTTTCTTTCCACCGGTGCTGCCGCAGGGGGGGCGGAACTGCGGATAGGGGGCGGGATTACGGAGCCCGGCTGGCCGCTAAGGCGTGAAAAGCCCGGATCGCAAACAGGCGTCTAGAATTAAGGCTTGACAGTATTTCCGTTTATGTCGTAAAGTCATGCACCTAACCAGGGTAAAACTTCATAGCGGTTGATTCCCGCCTCACCCCTTCCCGCCGTCCCGGAACCGTACGTCCGGGGTCGGTCTTGCGGCGCGCCTTCGGGGCCTCGACCTGGGCAGGCCCAGCAACCTGTCCGTCAGGGTGAAAAGCATGGTCTTCGATTCCCTCCACCTGGCCGTGATCGTGTTCCTGGTGGCGGCGGCCATCTTCGCCGCCTCGCCGCTGGTCATAGCCGCCTTCATCGCACCCCGGTCCGGGGGGGGCGACTACCGCATGCCCTATGAGTGCGGCATCGCGCCCCACGGCAAGGCATGGGATCATTACGCCTTCAACTACCACATATACGCCCTCGTATTCATAGCCTTCGACGTGGACGTCCTGTACCTGTTCCCGGTGGGCGTGGCCTACCGGGCGGCGGGAGGGCTCTTCCCGCTGGTGGAGCTGAGCTACTTCCTCTTCTTCGTGCTCCTGGCCGTAGTCTATTTCATCGCCAAAGGGGTCTTCACGTGGCCGAAAAGAATCACGCTCTGATCACGCCGCCCCCGGAGCCCGGCCCGACCGCGGGGTGGCTCAAGCCGCCCCTCGTGAACCTCAGGCCGGTCAACTTCTTCTTCGACGTCAACCGGGCCATGTCCCTCTGGCCCATAACTTTCGGGCTGGCCTGCTGCGCCATCGAGATGATGGCCATGTCCATGGCCCGCTGGGACATAGCCCGCTTCGGGGCCGAGGTCTTCCGCCCGTCCGCGAGGCAGTCCGATGTCATGATGGTGTCCGGGACGGTCACCAAGAAGATGGCCCCCACCATCGTGCGCCTCTACGAGCAGATGCCCGCCCCCAAGTGGGTCATCGCCATAGGCAACTGCGCCATCTCCGGCGGCCCCTTCAACTTCGAGGAGCAGTACGGGGTCGTCATGGGCGTGGACAGGATAATCCCCGTCGACGTCTACGTCCCCGGATGCCCGCCCCGGCCCGAGGCCTACCAGGAGGGCTTCTTCAAGCTCCAGGAGATCATCACCGGGATCCGCTGGTGGCCGAAGCCCGAGGAGATAGTCTCATGATGACACCGGACGCCTGGAGGGACGCCTTCAAGGAGGCCGGGGCCCTTGCCGTGACGCGGCCCGACCCCAAGCGGACGGGGCTCGCGCTCTCCGCGCACCTGCCCCCCGAGGCGCTCGCCGCCGCGGCGGAGAGGCTCAAGGCCGAAGGCTACTCGCTCCTGTTCATCACGACCGCCGACTTCGCCGAGGGCTTCCTGCTCACCTACGTCTTCGACACCTTCGACGGGCACCTTCGCCTGGCCTTGCGGGTGCTTCTGAAGGACAGGGCCAGTCCGGAGGTCCCTTCCCTGGCCGCCATCTACCAGGGGGCCGAGTGGCATGAGCGCGAGTCCTACGACTTCTACGGGGTGGCCTTCGCGGGCAACCCCAACCTGGTTCCCATCCTTCTGCCGGGCGACGACCCCATCCCCCCGCCCCACCGCAAGAGCGAGGCCGCGAGAGCTTCCATCCGCAAGCTCGGCTTCCTGGGCGATGCCGAGTGGTCGGTGCCGGACTGGGAGCTGGCTCCCGAGGTGAAGCCCGCGGCCGGGCCGGCCGGCGACGGCAAGGAGGGGGGGAAATGAGCAATTTCAGCTTCCTCAACCCTTTCGGGGTCCTGGACGAGCCCGGGACCTACATGGGGGACTTCTACTCCAACAACTTCGCCCGGAAGGCGCAGGCGGGGAACGTCATCCTGAACCTGGGCCCGCAGCACCCCTCCACCCACGGCGTCCTGAGGGTGGTGGTCGAGATGTACGGCGAGTACGTGGTGCGTTCGGAGCCGGTCCTGGGCTACCTCCACCGCTCCCACGAGAAGATGGCGGAGCACAAGACCGCCTACGGCTTCCTGCCGAACATGGGAAGGGTGGACTACCTCAACGCCATCGGCTGGAACTGGGCCTACGCCGGCGCCTGCGAGCAGCTCGCTGGCATCGAGTGCCCCGAGCGGGCCGAATACCTGCGGGTGATAGCTGCCGAGCTCAACCGCATTTCCTCGCATCTCGTCTGGTGGGGGGCCTTCGTGCTGGATCTGGGGGCCTTCACGCCCATCCTCTACGCCTTCGACGACCGCGAGCTCATCTGCGACATCCTCCAGCGGGTCACCGGCTCGCGGCTCACCATGAACTACTTCCGCTTCGGCGGCGTGGGGGCGGACGGGGACGACCTTTTCTTCTCGAAGATCAGGGATTTCATCCCCAACATGCGCGAGCGGCTCAAGATGTACAAGGCCCTCGTGACCGACAACGTCATCCTCCGCCGCAGGCTGGAGGGGATAGGCCCCATGGACGCCGACCTGTGTGTCAGGTACGGGGCGACGGGCCCGCTCCTGCGGGCCGCGGGGGTGCCCAGGGACGTGCGGAGATCCATTCCGTACGGGATATACGACCGCTTCGACTATGAAATCCCCGTGGCCGAGACGAACGACAACTTCGGCCGCTACTGGGTGCGCCTCCAGGAGATCTCCGAGTCGCTCAAGATCGTGGAGCAGGCCGTCGCCCAGATCCCTCCGGGCAAGCACATCGTCGACAAGGCCCCCAAGCCGTCCTGGAAGCTCCCCCCCGGCGAGTCCGTCTTCTCGGTCGAGGGCGCCCGCGGGGAGATAACCGTGCACGTCATCTCGGACGGCGGCAAGAGCCCCTACCGCGTGAAGCTCCGGGCCCCCGGCTTCTCGAACCTCTCTGTCTTCGCCGAGGCGGCCGAGGGGACCATACTCGCCGATGCCATCGCCATCCTCGGTAGCCTGGATCTGGTCATCCCGGAGATCGACCGCTGACAGGCCCCGGGCCTGACCCGCCGGCCGCCCCCGCCCGACGCTCCTCCAAGGGGGCCGAAGCCCTCCCGCACGCGGGACAACCGCGCAGGGGATCCTTATGGAACTCTCCAAGATAAGCGTACTGAGCCTGGTCGAGCTTGTAGTGGCCTGCCTCCTGGTCATCGCCCTGATGGTGGCCAACGCCATCGTGATGGTGTACGCGGAGCGGAAGGGCGCGGGCTTCATCCAGCGCCGCCCCGGCCCCTACGAGGTGGGCCCCTGGGGGATCCTCCAGCCCGTGGCGGACTCCATGAAGCTGCTTGCCAAGCAGCTCTTCGTGCCCGCGAACGTGGACTTCCTCCTCTACTTCCTGGCCCCGGTCCTGGCCTTCCTCCCGGTGCTGCTCCTTTTCCTGCCCATCCCCTTCGGCCCCTACCTGACGGCCCTGAAGGTACCGGACGGGGTGGTGCTCATCCTCGCCTTCGCTGGCTTCGGCCTGCTCGCGAACCTCCTCGCGGGCTACTCCTCCAACAACAAGTACGGGATCCTGGGCGCGGGCCGGGCGGTCGCGCAGGGGGTCGCCTACGAGATCCCGATGATCCTCGCGCTCCTCGCGGTCGTCTTCCAGACGGGTTCCATGAACCTCTCGGACATCGCGGAGGCGCAGGGCTCGGCCCCCTGGCGCTGGAACTTCCTGTGCCAGCCCCTGGCCTTCTTCATCTATCTCGTGACGCTCGTGGCCGAGACCAACCGCGCCCCCTTCGATCTGCCCGAGGGGGAGTCGGAGCTCACCGCAGGCTTCCACACCGAGTACTCGGGCATGGGCTTCGCGCTCTTCTTCCTCTCCGAGTACGCGAACATGCTCCTGGTGAGCTTCGTGTGCGCCACGTTCTTCCTGGGCGGCTACAAGGGCCCGATCCTGGACGGCTTCTGGTGGACCTTCATCAAGGCCTACGCCGTCATGGCCTTCATCGTCTGGATCCGCTGGACCTTCCCCCGCGTGAGGTTCGACCAGCTCCTGAACATCAACTGGAAATGGCTGCTGCCCCTGAGCATCCTGAACCTCTGGATCACCGCCGTAATCATCAAGCTGGTCTGAGGCCCTCCCGCCCGTCCGCCGCCCTCCACCGCCGCCGGCGGGGCCCGGCCCGGACGGTGGCCGGACACGGGACACCGGAAACTGCAGATGAAAATGTTATCCGCCATCTGGGACAACCTGAAAGGCCTGTACAGCCTCCTCGTGGGCATGTGCATCACGGGCCGCTACTTCTTCCAGCCGCTGAAGACCGTCCACTTCCCGCGGGACGTGGTGGAGCCAGAGAACCTGGCGTCCTACCGCGGGCCACTGGAGCTAGCGCGGGGGAAGACGGACGAGTCAAAGACGCGGTGCATATCCTGCCAGATGTGCGCCAAGGGCTGCCCCGGCAACTGCATCACCGTCGTCAAGTCCAAGGAGGGCAAGAACCCCGTCACCTGGCTCTACGACTTCACGCTGTGCTGCCTCTGCGGGGCCTGCGTCGAGGTCTGCCCGACGGCGGCCATCCAGTTCTCCCACAGGCTGTACCTGGTGTCGACGTCCCGTGAGGCCCTCGTCCTGGATCTCCTCAAGGATCTCGAGGAGCGGGTGGCGGCGGGGCCGCTCCCCGCGGCGGGGGCCGGGACGCCGGACGCGAAGAAGCCGGAGGCGAGGATGCCGGACGCCGGAGGTCCGCAGAAGGCCGCGGGCGGGAGCGCCGCCCCGGACCCGGAGGGCTGAGCCATGCAGCAGGAAGCCTCTAACATAGCCTCGACCCTGCTCGAGTACATCGCGCGCCCCCTGCGGGCGCTCCAGGAATGGCTCTCGCCCTACCTGCCGGGCGACGAGTGGGCCGCCTACCTGGCCTTCGCCGTATACGTGCTGGTCATACTGGCGGGCGGCTTCGGGGCCATCCTCTCGCGGAACCTCATCCGCGCCATGCTGGGGCTGGTCCTGACCTTCCTCGGGGTGGCGGGCATGTTCCTCCTGCTCGCGAGCCCCTTCCTGGCCTTCATGCAGCTCCTCATATACGTCGGCGCCGTCTGCGTGCTCATCTTCTTCGCCGTGATGCTCACCCAGAACACGGACGGCGGCGAGGAGTCCAGGCTCCCCTCGCTCGCGTCGCTGGGCTACGGGGCGCTGGCCTTCCTGGCCCCCCTGGCCGTAGCGGGGCCCCTCATTGTCATGTACGCGGGCCGCGTCCCCGTCGAGACCCCGCAGCCGGAAGGCACGGGCCTCCTGGGAGCGGGCCTCCTCTCCTCCTACGTGCTTCCCTTCGAGCTCATCTCCATAATCCTTCTCGTGGCCATGGCCGGAGCCGTCTACCTGGCTTTCCGCGGCTTCAACCCGAAAAGGGGCGGGCAGAACCAATGACGACGCTAACCTTCTTCCTCCTGGCGTCCCTCCTCCTGCTGGCCATGGGCCTCGCCGGGCTCATCACCAGGAGGACCCTCGTGGGCATGCTCATATCCGTCGAACTCATGCTCAACGGGGCGGGCCTCTCCATCGTCGCGGCCTACAAGTCAGTGCCCGCCGCGGACGGGGTGCTTGGCCAGCTCGCGGCCCTCTTCGTGATGGGCCTGGCCGCCGCCGAGGCGACGCTGGTTCTCGCCATGATCCTCGTGGCCCAGCGGCGCTTCGGGAAGGTCACCGTCCGAGACATCTCCATCCTGAGGTAGAGGGCCATGGTCATCGAAACTAGCAAGATCCTGATACCGCTGGCCGCGACGCTCGTGGCCCCCTTCCTCATCATCGCCCTGGGCGCGAACCAGAACCGCCGCGAGGCGGTCTCCTTCGCGGCGGCCGCCGTCACTGCCCTGACGGTGCTGAGCTTCGCGCCGCAGGTGCTCGCGGGACAGATCCTCCACTGCACGCTCTTCACCATCCTGCCGGGGGTCACGATCTCCTTCATGGTGGACGGGCTCTCCTTCCTGTTCGCCTTCATCGCCCCCTTCCTCTGGATCTTCGCCACGAGCTACAACATCGGCTACATGAGGAGCCTCAAGGAGCACGCTCAGACCCGCTACTACGCCTGCTTCGCGGTGGCCATCTTCGGCGCCGTGGGGGTGGCGACGGCCGCCAACGTGTTCACCCTGTACCTCTTCTACGAGATCATCTCGGTGTTCACCTACCCCCTCGTGTTCCACCACCAGGACAAGGAGGGCTTCGAGGGCGGGCGCAAGTACCTGGTCTACCTGGTGGGCACCTCCAAGCTCTTCCTGCTCCCCGCCATGGTGCTCACCTACGTGCTGGCGGGCACGCTGGAGTTCCCCCTCGGGGACGCCGTGCACGGCATCTTCCCGGCCCAGGTGATCGCCGAGCACCCGAACCTGGTGCGCCTGACCTACGTGCTCTTCATCGCCGGCCTGGCCAAGGCCGCGCTCATGCCCTTCCACAACTGGCTCCCCTCGGCCATGGTGGCCCCCACCCCGGTGTCGGCCCTGCTGCACGCCGTGGCCGTGGTCAAGGCGGGCGTCTACTCGGTGTCGCGCATAATCCTGTCCGGCTTCGGCCAGGAGCCCATGGCCCAGCTGGGGCTCTCCCTCCCCACGGCCTACCTCGCGGCCTTCACGATCGTGCTGGCCTCCTTCATCGCGCTCACCAAGGACGACATCAAGGCCCGGCTCGCCTACTCGACCGTCAGCCAGCTCTCCTACGTCGTGATAGGCGTGGCCCTCGTGGCCCCGGCGGCCATCCAGGGCGGGCTCATGCACATCGGGCACCACGCCTTCTCGAAGATCACCCTCTTCTTCGGGGCCGGGGCCATATACGTGGCCAGCCACCTGAAATCCATCGCCAAGATGAACGGGCTGGGCAGGCGCATGCCCTGGACCTTCGGGGCCTTCGGCATAGCGTCCCTGTCGATGATCGGCGTGCCGCCTGTCTGCGGCTTCGTCTCCAAGTGGTACCTGGTGAACGGGGCCCTCGACCAGGGGCAGCTGATACTCCTGGTGGCCCTCCTTCTCTCGACCGCCCTGAACGCGGGCTACTTCGTCCCCATCTTCTACAGGGCCTTCTTCCTGGCCCCCGAGCCGGGGGCGAACATCGAGCAGTACCACGAGGCCCCCCTCTCCATGGTGGTGCCCCTGGTCTTCACGAGCGTGGTCTCGGTGGTCCTGGGCTTCTTCCCGGGTCTGTTCCTGAACTTCATCAAGACCTTCGGCGGTTTCAACTAGGAGGCTGCATGCCCGACTATCAGGAAAAGGCGGGGGGCGCGGGAGGCTTGGGCGCCTTCCTCGCGGCCCAGCTCAAGCCGGAACGTGTCCGGACCTGGCGCATCGTGTTCTTCCTGGCGCTCGCGGTCACGGCCCTCCTCAACCTGGTCATCAAGAACCACGAGCCCCACTTCGGCCTGGACCGCTACCCCTTCTTCTGGCCCGTCTTCGGGCTGGTCGTCGGGGTCGTGATGGTCTTCCTCGTCAAGAAGCTAGTCCAGCCCTGCATCAAGAGGCCGGAGGACCATTATGGAGACGTCTAGCTTCTACCACCCGGCGGCGGCCTTCCTGATGACGGCGGTGGCCCTCCCCTTCCTGCCGGGGAGGCGCCGCTGGAAGTGGCTCCTGCTCATCGCGCCGCTGGCCGCCATCTACGGGGCCTTCACCAACCAGCCCGGCGACTACCTCACCCTGGGCTGGCTGGGCCAGACGCTCAAGCTCGGGCACGTGGACCGCCTCTCGCTGATCTTCGCCCAGGTCTTCGCCGTGATGAGCCTCGCGGGCATCCTCTACTCCCTCCACGTGGACGACCGGGGCCAGCACATAGCCGCCGTCCTCTACGTCGCGGGCGGCTTCGGCTGCGTCTTCGCGGGGGACTACCTGACCCTCTTCGTCTTCTGGGAGCTCATGAGCATAGGCTCGACCTTCCTCGTGATGCTCAACCGCACCAGGGAGTCGGTGCTCGCCTCCTTCCGGTACTTCCTGTACCACACGGTCGGGGGGCTGTTCCTCCTGGGCGGGCTCCTCCTGAGGTACAAGGCGCTGGGCAGCTTCGACTTCGGGCCCATCGACCCCTCCGCGGCCCAGCCCTACGACTTCCTGATCCTCGCGGGCTTCTGCGTGAACGCGGCGGTGGTCCCCCTGCACGCCTGGCTCCCCGACGCCTATCCACGGGGGACGGTCACGGGTTCGGTCTTCATGTGCGCCTACACCACCAAGACGGCGGTGTACGTGCTCGCCAGGGCCTTCGCGGGCTGGGAGATACTGGCAATCGCGGGGACAGTGATGGCCGTCTACGGCGTGCTGTACGCCTCCATGGAGAACAACGCGCGGCGGATCCTCTCCTACCACATCGTCTCCCAGGTGGGCTACATGGTGGCCGGCATCGGGGTGGGCACCGCCATCGCCGTGAACGGCGCCTCCGCCCACGCCTACGCCCACATCCTTTACAAGGGCCTCCTCTTCATGGGGGCGGGAGCGGTGCTTTACGCCGCCGGCACCCAGAGGCTGGACGAGCTGGGCGGCCTCGCCGCCAGGCTCCCCTGGGTCATGGTCTGCTACATGGTGGCGGCCCTCTCCATCTCCGGGATGCCGATCTTCAACGGCTTCGTCTCCAAGAACATGACCATCTTCGGGGCGGCGGAGGCCCACCAGACCTTCGTGGCTCTGGGCCTCGAGGTGGCGGCCGTCGGCACCTTCGTCTCCGTCGGCCTGAAGCTGCCCTACTTCGCCTTCTGGGGCGGCAAGGAGACCGACTGGAAGCGCGACCTCAAGCCCATCCCGGTGAACATGTACTTCGGCATGGGCCTGCTCGCGGTGCTCTGCATCCTCCAGGGCGTTTACCCGGCCGTCCTCTACAACTACCTGCCCTACCCGGAGGCCGTCCACGAGTTCACCCCCTGGACGCCCTGGAACGTGCTCCAGGCCGCCATGCTCCTCGGATTCTCGGGACTCGCCTTCTATCTCATGCGGCATGTCATCACCCCGCACAAGGCCCTGAACCTGGACTTCGACTGGTTCTACCGACTCGTCGGCAGGGCGCTGTACCTGCTCGTATCCAGGCCCGCCGCCTTCATCGACGGGGTCTGGACCGACGTCTGGAACTTCATAGGCCTGCGGGGCCTCATGTCCACGGCCTTCGGGGCCGTCTTCTTCGACAAGGAGTGCATAGACGGGGTGGTGGACAACACCGCCTACGGCACCCGGGGCGCCGGGCGCGTGGGGGCCCTGCTCCAGAACGGGAAGCTCCAGTATTACCTGGGACTCATGACCGTGCTCGCGCTCGGGATCTTCGCCCTCTTCTTCTACGGGGTGCTCTAGCAAGGCCCCCGGCGGGGGTGGCCGCGGGCCCCGCCGGGGGGCCTCCGCGCCCGCCCCGCCGGGGCGCGCGGCCCGTCCGACGCCCCGCCCGACCATAACAACCGCAAGCTCGGCTGGGAAACCTTATGACTGGCACAAGCCCTTACCCGGTCCTCACCGTACTGACCTTCTGGCCCCTGGCCGCCGCCTTCCTGGTGGCCTTCCTCCCCAAGGACAGCCAGGTGAGGATAGCCACCCTGGTGGCCTCCCTCATAGAGTGCGCGCTGGCCTACCCGCTCCTGGCCTTCCGGAACGCCCCGGGCTTCCAGTTCCTGGAGGAGGCGGCATGGGCTCCCGACTGGGGGCTCACCTACATGATGGGTGTTGACGGCATCAGCATACTCATGATATGGCTGTCGCTCTTCACCCTCCCCGTCTGCGTGCTCTGCTCCTGGACCTACATAGGCAAGAGGGTCAAGGAGTTCCACGTCTGCCTGCTCCTCATGACGACCGCCTGCGTGGGGGTCTTCGCCGCGCTGGATCTCGTCCTCTTCTACGTTTTATGGGAGGCCCTCCTCATCCCCATGTACCTCATGATCGCCATCTGGGGAGGGGACGAGAAGCGCTACGCCTCGATAAAGTTCTTCCTGTACACGCTGGCGGGCTCGACGGTCCTCCTGGTGGCCATCGTCGCCCTGCGGATCCAGGGCGGCACCTTCTCCATCCCCGAGCTCATGAAGGCCGACTTCCCGTTCAGGTTCCAGTACTGGGTCTTCCTGGCCTTCTTCCTCGCCTTCGCCATCAAGGTGCCGATGTTCCCCTTCCACACCTGGCTCCCGGCGGCCCACGTCCAGGCACCCTCCGCAGGGTCGGTCATCCTGGCCGCGGTGCTGCTGAAGATGGGTACATACGGCTTCCTGCGCTTCTCTCTCCCCATGACCCCGGCGGCGAGCGAGCACTTCGCGCCCCTGATGATAGCCATCTCCATCTGCTCCATCCTATACGGCGGCCTGGTGGCCCTGGGGCAGACCGACATCAAGAAGCTCATCGCCTACTCCTCGGTGGCCCACATGGGCTTCGTGACCCTGGGCATCTTCCTCTTCAGCAAGGAGGGGGTCCAGGGGGCCATCTTCCAGATGCTCAACCACGGCATCATCACCGGTGCCCTCTTCTGCCTGGTGGGGGCCGTCTACGAGCGGAGCCACAGCCGGGACATCAACCGCAACCTGGGCCTGGGCAAGTTCCTACCCTACTTCATGTTCTTCTGGGGCCTCTTCGGCTTCGCCTCCTTCGGCTTCCCCGGCACCAACGGCTTCGTCGGCGAGCTCCTGGTCCTCACGGCCGCCTTCAAGTTCCAGACCGCCGTCGGCATCCTCTGCATACCGGGGGCGCTCCTGGCGGCGGCGTACATCTTCAAGGTGACGCTCAAGATGGCCTGGGGCGAGCCCACCTCCGTGTCCGGCCCCTCCTGGTACGATCTCAACAAGAAGGAGTGGGTGTACCTGGTCGGCCCCGCCGCCCTGGTCATCTACCTGGGGCTGGCCCCCACGGGGCTCCTCAACGTCATCACCCCCGCCATCGAGGACAACCTCGCGAGCTTCGACGCTCGCAAGGGCCTCGTCGCCGCCACCGTCCCGGCGGCCTCCCCCGCCCCAGCGGCCGGGGTCACCCCCGCCGCCCTGCCCGAGGGCCTGGACTCGGCTCGCGCCCCGGCCCCCGGCGCGCCTCCCGGACGCTCCGCCGCTTTCGGCGTGGCGGAAGCCGCCCCGGGCGCCGGTGCCCCCCTGCTTTCCCTGAGCGCGGTCAAGGGAGCCGATCACAATGGCTGAGCTGAACTTCAGTATTTCCTATATCTGGCCCGAGACCCTCTTCTTCGTCCTGGTGCTCTACCTCTTCGCCGCGGCCCTCCTGGAGAAGAGGCATCCGGCCCTCGCGGGGAACGCCTCCCTCGCAGTCTGCCCGGTGGCGGCGCTCCTGGCCATGGCCTCGGCGATCTGCACCTTCCACTACGACCAGGTGATGTTCTTCGGGAGCTACAGGATCGACGGGCTCTCCCAGTTCTTCAAGATCCTTGTCTCGCTGGGCTTCGCCTTCGCGGCCCTGAACGCCATGCGCCAGCCCACCCTCGACACTGAGAAGAGGGTGGACTACTTCCTCTTCCTGGCCATGTCCGCCTGGGGCCTCACCATACTCTCCTCCGCGGCGGAGCTGGTGACGATCTATCTCGCCCTCGAGCTCTCCTCATACTCGCTCTACATCCTCATACCCGTGCGCTCGCGCTCCCGGGCGGCGGCCGAGGCGGGCCTGAAGTACATCCTCTTCGGGGCGGCGGCCACGGCCGTGGCCCTGTACGGGCTCTCCTGGATCGTGGTCGACCAGGGGACCACCTACATAAGCGTCCTCGCGACCAAGCCCTGGACGATGGCCGAGTCGCCACTGGCGGTGATGGGCCTCGCCTGCTTCCTGGGCGGCCTCTTCTTCAAGCTCGCGCTCTTCCCCTTCCACTTCTGGTGCCCCGACGTCTACCAGGGGGCCTCCAACGAGACGGCGGCGTTCGCGGCGACCCTCCCCAAGCTGGGGGCCGTGATCGTGCTCATCAGGCTCGCGGCGGTCCTGAAGCCCGAACTGGAGATCACCGGCATCCTGGCGCTCCTGGCGGCCGTCTCGGTCACCTACGGGAACCTCTGCGCGCTGGCGCAGAAGGATCTCAAGCGCATGCTGGGATTCTCCTCGGTGGCCCACGCGGGCTACATCCTCTGCGGGCTTGTCGCCGGCACGGCGGAGGGCCTGGCGGCGGCGGCCTTCTACGCCATGGCCTACCTCTTCATGAACCTCCTGTGCTTCTGGGTGGTGGCGAGGGTCTCCCAGGACGGGCGCAACCTGGAGTACGACGACCTGAACGGCCTTTCGGCGCGGTCGCCCCTGCTCGCCCTGTGCCTGGCGGCGGCGGCCTTCTCGCTCGTGAGCCTGCCGCCCACCGTGGGCTTCATCGGCAAGCTCTGGCTCATCACCGCCCTGTGGGGCCACGGCTACGACTGGCTGGTCATAGTCGTCTGCGTCAACAGCGCGATAGCCATCTTCTATTACCTCTCCCTCGTGCGTCACGCCTACACCGAGGATCCGAAGGGGACGATCCCCGAAGGCGCCCCGGCGGGGACGCTGCCCGGCCCCATGGCGCTCGCCGATGCCGGGGTCTTCAGCCAGGCGGGGGCGGTGGTGCTGGGCATCCTCGTGGTGATCCTGGGGGTGCTCCCCGGACCCGTCTACAGCGCGGTCCTGGCCGCCTCGCGGACGCTTTTGCCATGACGGCTTCATGACGCCGCCGCCTTGACGCCGCCGCCTTGGCGGAGTGCCGGAGCCTCCGGGATCCGGTCGGATGCCGGGGACGGCCACGTGCGGCCGGCGGAGGTCACGGGCGCGGGTCTCCCGCGGTTCCTGGCGGGAACGCCCAGGATCAGGGGGAAGCCGCCGGATCCGCAGGATCCGGTCTGGCCTGGGGGGGAGGGGATGGTTCCCCCTCCCGCCGTTCCAGGGCCGCGATCAGCGGGCGGTTACGGCGCCGGGACCGGCGGGGAGGCTTCCGTGTCCTGCCCGGGGAAGCCTCGCGCATGACCGTCAGTTTGCCGTCGCTGCCGCAGGCGGGGAGCCGGTCCCGCGGGCCGGGCGGACGCCGTTGCCGCAGGGAGGCGGCGGGCGCCGGGAAGGCCGGTAGCGGCAGCGCGGACGCCGCGGCGCCCCGGCAATGCCCTCAGTCCATCGGGGACGGCGGCCGTCCTGGGTCAGGACGCGTTTGTTGCTGCGGATTCTCTGTGGCCCCCCTGCGGCGTCTCAGAGGCCCCCTGCGGACCCCCCCACGCGTGTGTGTCGGGGGTGGGCCGCAGCTCAGCGGCCGTCCCTTTGGCCCTCTGCGGCGTCTCTGAGGCTCCAGAGAGGCGTGCTCTGGGGGGGCTTGCGGCGTCTCACTGTGGTGCGGCCCCCCGGCGGCTTCTCTTGTGCCCCGGGGGAGGCTCCCCCGCAGGGCTGCAGCCGGGTCTGCCCCCCCGCCGCCGAGGTACGGGGGGCGCACCCTGCCGGGAAGCGGGCGCCTTCCTCAGGGGGATCGTCGGCCATCCCCCCCAGGCCTGCGGATCCGCCTTCGGCCGGGCGCCTGACCGCGCCGGGCGGGGGGGATCCTCCCTTTCAGTTGAGCCCGCTGACCATGTTTTCGGGCGAGAGGGAGAAGCCGGAGTCGAGCACCTCGCGCCAGGAGGTCAGGCGGCTGATGCTGACCGATTCCTCCGGGATGAAGATGGACGCGGTGCTGGCGTCCGGGGCCGAGGCGGAGACGGTCACCCCGGCGGAAGAGACCACCAAGAAGGTCTCGGAGGGCGCACCCTTGCCGGTGGTCACGGCCCCCGGTACCGCGGGGCTCGCGGCCGGCTTCTGCCCGGGCTGCGATTCCGCCGAGAAGAGCTTCAGGGTGGAAGGATCGGGAAGTCCGGTGAAAGTGTTCACCAGATACAGATAGCCGTCCCCATAATCGCCGCAGCTGGCCGCCCTGGGCTCGAACGTCGTGAAGGACATGAAGCTCCTGCCCCCTCCCGCTGCCACGATCTTGGGCTGGGTCAGCGACATCTCGAAGCTGTGCGGCTGCTTGGGGTAGAAGAGCGGGCCGATGGCGAGGGCCCGGCGGTAGCCTGCGGTGTTACCCGACCTGAGCTGGGCCTCGATCTGGACGTAACTGACGGAGCCGTCCCCGGACGGCGTCAGGTTCGGCTGGGACGCGAGGCCGGTGACCTTGCCGTTCGCGAGCACCGTGGCCCCGGAGACGTCCATGATCCTGTCGGCGTCGGGGGTGCGGTCAGCGAAGGTCATGAGGCCCTCCGGTCCCAGCTCCTCCTTGACGCCGTAGATGTACTGCCGGTGGTTGTCCCGGCACAGGGCGGTGTCCGCGGCCCCGCAGGGGGTCATGTCGTCCGCGCTCCAGAGCCTCCCGGTGCCGAAGACGACCCAGACGTTGCCGATGGTGTCGACTGCGGAGTTGACGGCGCCGGTCACGGGGCGGCCGGTGCTGAGGAGCCTGCGGAGCCGCCAGGAGGCCACCGGTAGGGGGCGGCCCTCGGTGTCCACGGTCTGGAGGCGGTAGACGGCGCCGGAATCGGTGCAGAGCTTTCGGTCGCGGGAGACCGTGAGCCCGTAATAGAGGGCGTGGTTCGTCCAGGGGGACTCGCGGATCTGGGCGGCCGGGAGGAAGGGGTTGTTGAAGAAGGAGTTCCCCTCCTCCGCCGTCAGGAACCCCTGGGCGGAGTTGGCCTGGTGGGGGGCGCCGGTGGCGGCGTCCAGCACGATGAGCCTCGCCCTCTGGTAGCTGTGCCCCTGGTAGGGGGAGTCGGCCCCGAAGCGCACGTAGGCGGCGGCGCCCCCTCCGGCGGGCACGGGGGTGTCCGAGGCCGGGCCGGTGGGGAGTATCGCGTACCAGGCCCCCTCGTGGGATATGACCGCCGGCATGCCGGTCGTGAGCCCCAGTTCACTGGTGCTGTAACGCCAGAGGAGCCTGGGGTCGCGCTCGGGGTCGGTGATGTCCAGGGCGAAGATCTCCGAGTAGAAGTGCTCGGAGCCGGCCGCCTGGGGATCCGGGGTCTCGATGGGCCGCCCCCCGAGCCTCAGGCCGCCCAGCAGGACGGTCCTCCACTCGCCGTCTATCTTGATGTCGTTTATGAGGGGTTTGAGATCCACGTAGTAGGAATGGCCGTAGGCGGGGTCAGGGAGCCAGCGCAGGTGCGGGAGCAGGGACTGCGGTATGAACGCCCAGACCTCGGAGCCCCGCTCGTGGGGCTTGCCGGTCCCGTCGCTCTCCAGGAAGGCCATCTTCCCGTCCTTGAGGGTGGCGGGGAAGCCGACGTTCACGGCGTGGAGCATGCCGTCGTTGGCCCCGAAGTAGGCCATCTGCCTTCTCCCGGCCCAGGCCTCCCGGTAGGCGGTGTAGGATCGGTCGCCGTAGAGGGTGTCGTAGCCCACGGCGGGGCCTCCCACGAGGATCGGCTTGGAGTTGATGACGTCGCCGAGCCGCCAGACTACGGGCGTGCGGTCGTCGGTCCAGGGATCCCCCACGGTGCGGCCCCGCCACCCCGGGATCTCGATGCCGGCTATCCAGTCGACCAGGGCCTTGGCCGCCGCGGCCCTGTCCTGCGCCCCGGGCAGCGAGTCCCGGTAGTTGTCGTGGAGCATGAGCCGGGCGAGCTCGGGGAGCGACTCCGGGGCGTTGAATACCCCCAGCCCCGTCCCCGAGCCGGACGGCCTCCCGTACAGGATCCTGCGGCGGCCCCTGGCGAGGGTGGCGGCGGAGCCCTCCTCGCGCGGGCCGGCGGCGAGGCTGGCGGGATCCAGGTGGGCGAGCCAGTGCCCCGTGTCGAAGAGGGTGTCTATCCGGTGGACGTTCGCGGGGTGCCTGCGGCCGTCCGGCATGAGCTCCTGGCTGTTGTCGCCTATGGGGTCGAAGCAGCGGCTGATGAAGCTCCCGAACTCGTAGCAGGGGGGCGGCAGCACCGGGTGGTGGCTCAGGCTGTTGAAGGTCACGATGAGGTCCCCCAGGTCGCCGTCCTTGCCGTTGGCCATGGCGAGCTCGCCGTCGTGATCCGTGTCCTCCCTCAGGTTCCCCCACTTGTCGATGAAGAGCCCGTAGACCGAGCCGACCCACCTGAGCCTCTGGGAGGGGGAGCCGGGGTTGGTGTAGACCGGGTAGTAGAGGGTCTGGACTGACACCCCGCCGCCCCTCGTGGTGTCTATCGAGGCGGCGGTGGCGGTGGAGGTCGAGATGGATCTCGCTATCTCGCGGAAGATGGACTCCAGCCGGGACGGCAGCTCGGAGACGCGCGTGGCCTCGAAAAGGTTCGCGGGCAGCCCGTTCTCCCCCTCCCACTCCCCGGGGTCGGGCCGGCCGTTCCGGTCGTAGTCGGTGAATCCCCCGTACTTGGCGGCCAGGTTCATGGGGCTGGGCAGGTAGGTGCCGGCCCGGGAGGGATCGTGGGCGAACTCGAAGGTGCGCCACACCTTCTTGGAGACGTCGTCCCCCTTGCCCAGGGCCAGGGAGGTGCCGAACCTGGTGTTGCACTTGCTCCCGCTGGCGTCCGGGGCCCCGTAGCCGGCGGGCCAGTTGCACTCGGGCGGGGTGCCGTACTTGGCGATGCCGCCATGGTCGCCGATATCCATGTAGATGCCGTCGTGCGTGCTCCCGCTTATGCTGTATCCGGTCGTCATGGGCTTGTCGACCGAGGTCATGACCTTCCACTGGCCGACGATGAGCCCCGCCACTTCCCCGGGCTCGATCACGAAGGACCCGTCGTAGGGCGCCCGGAAGGCCCAGTAGGTGCCCCCCTTCACCTTCAGGGCCCCGGAGGTCCTGAGGCTGGGGTCGTCCGCCTCCTTCTTGATGGCGGGATCCCTCTCCATGCGGTAGGAGACCCCGCCGGTCTTGGACGAGGGCGAGGCCGCGAGGAGTTCCAGGGTGTACTCGACCAGGAGGTCGGAGTCCCAGTTGGAGCCGCCGTAGGAGAAGTCGCGGCCCTGGGAGGCGTCCTCGAAGTTGACCCGGACCACCACGCGGTATGGCGTGCCGCGGGAGTCGGTCTGCCAGTCGATGATGTAGTAGTTGAGGAACCCGATGAGGCGGTTGTAGGTCGTGTAGGGGTCGCGGTTGCTCATGGAGGTGGGCATGAGCGAGATGTTGCGCTCCGGCTTGCCGGAGGCGCCGTAGACGGGGAAGGCCAGCGGCGGGAAGCTGGGGGTGAGGGTCAGCACGTAGATGTCCAGCGGCTGCTCCTCGGAGTCCGGCGGCGAGAAGGAGTGGGTGCGGGCGTAGTAGGCCACGGCGGCGGCGCTGTAGGTCCCCTCGAAGGAGGGGAGGTTGGGGCAGAGGCCCAGCACGTCGTTCAGCGACGAGAGCCTCTTGGGCGTGCAGTCGCCCCAGATTTCGTTGCTCTCGTCGTAAGGGGCCTTGTTGGGGTTGCGGTAGGGCTCCGCGGCGTAGTAGTAGTTCCTGCCGTCGTGGGCGTACCCCTCGATGCCGGTGATCAGATCGAGGTACCGCGCCATGTCGAAGGCGTCCGGGAGGCCAGCGGCGACGGCCTGCGGGAGCGAGGACAGCGGGGGCGCCCTGAGCCCTCCGGGCACGTTCACGGCGGTGTCGCCGTCGTAGTCGGCCTCCGCCTCGGCGATGAGGATGATGACGGGCTTGGCGCACTCGGCCGAGGCGACGGGGGGCAGGGACTTCCACTGCGTGTAATAGGTGGCCGAGATCTCGGGGTGGTATTTGGTCTCCTTCTTGACCGGCACGAAGTCGGCCGTGGGCTCCACGGTGGGGGGGCGGGAGGGGTCCTCGGAGATGCGCGAGAAGTAGCGCACACCCTCGTAGAGGAGCTCGCCCACGGGGTTGCCCCAGGACGCGGCCGTGAGGTAGACGCCGCCGTAGGTCGGGCTCTCGGCAATGATGAGGGAGTCGATGTTGCGGATGAGCCCCCCCTCTATGAACTGGCCCGTCTCGGGGTTGATGGCCCCCGAGAGGTCCCCCATGTGGTTGCGCAGCACCCCGCCCTTGCGGCGGGTGTCCTGGCCGGGCCCGTCGTCCCCCTTGTAGGCCGTCCGCAGGTAGTCGTAGGAGCCTGTCAGGAGTCCGAAGAGCATCTGCCCGCTCTCCCCGTTCTGCTGGAGGAGGCCGGAGGGCTTGAGGTTCCCGTTGGGGTAGGCCCGGCAGTTCTCGCCCGGGGCGGGGCTGTCCCTGTCGCAGACGTTCACGTGGATGGTGAGGGACCTGATGAGCCCCTGGCTGCGCGAGGTGGGCCTGAGCGCGTAGAGGGTGGAGGGGTTGGGGGCCTGGTTGAGCACCCAGTCGAAGTAGCGCCCCGCGCTGCCGGTGAGGTTGATGTCGGGATCGAAGATGTTGTAATACTTAGGATCCTTGGGATCAAGCAGGTAGGAGTCGTTGGCGTCCAGGATGAACTCCACCACCGGGAAGTGGAGAACGTAGTCGTTGAGCGACTTGTTGCGTGTCCGCGCGAAGAAGTGCGCGGAGCCCCTCTTGGGCTTTGGGAAGGGCGTGTACCTGGAGATGTCGTAGTAGTTGGTGAGCTCGGTCTCGGAGGCCCAGCGGTCGTCGGAGAGGACGTCCGTCCCCCAGGTGTGGGCGTCGCGGGGCACGAGCGAGCTCTGGAGCTGGGTGACGCCCGTGCCGGGGAGCGGCTTGCCCTTCTTGTCGGTCCTCGTCACGTTCTCGTCAAGCCTGCGGTAGCCGCCGTAGAGCACCTTGCGGACGACGTCCATCCGGGTCGTCGTGACGTAGTTGAGCCAGTTGCCGGAATAGTTCCCCCCAACTTCGGAATGGGGCTTCTGGCAGATGCCGATCCTCTCGCCCGTGGCGTAGTGGGCCGCCCGGGCCGCCTTGATCCCCCTGGCCTTGACCTGCTCCGGGCGCGCGTCGTCCAGCGCCTGCTGGGGATCGTCCTCGAGGGTGGGTCCCGTCCTCACGAAGTACTCGTTGATGTCGCCGAACTCCCGGTACTTGTCGATGGAACCCACGTAACGGTAGCAGGAGGCGCTGTCGAAGTAGCCGTAGTAGGGCACCGAGGGGTTGAAGCCGGTGTCCGGCCTGCCGTCCCGGTCCATGTCGGTGAAGCCGTTGTAGGCCTGCTGGTGGAGCTTGTGGTCCTTGGAGAAAACGAGGAGCACGCGGGGCACCGTGCGCCCGGTGCTGGTGACGGGGCTGTTGTTGTAGTTGAGGCCGTCGGGGGAGGACGCGGCGAGCGCGTGCGGCCCCGCCGCGGCGGCGGCGAGGGCCGCGAGGAGCATCCCCGCGGCGCCGATCGGCCCCGCGGCGCGGCGGGGCCCGGCGGCCGGAATGTGGCGCGGGAGGGGCCCGCGGACGGGGGAGGGCCGCGCGCCGGCAGAGTTTCCGCTCATCTGATCGCCTCTCGTCATGTGATCGCCTCTCGTCATGCTGTCGCCGCCGCGCAGGCCCGTGGAAGGGCGCAGTGCTAGCGAGGCCTTGCCCGGGAGGCGCGCGGCGCGGACGCCGGATCGCCATCCGTCAGGAAAGGTCAGGATGAATCATGCTGGGAAGGTCAGGCAGCTCCCGGTTTTCTCGTGCCGTCGCCCGCTCGGACTGCCGGGTGCACTTAACCGTTTTTACATGGAAGCGGGAGGGGGGTAATTGTCCGGAATGAAAAACCTGTGGATGCCGGGAGCCGTTGAGAAGGGTGCCGGAGGCAAAATATCTATCGCCATTGATACATAAGTATCAAAATTAGTATGATTGTTTCTGAGGGGCTGAAGGTTGCGCCCGCCCCGGCCGCCCGCATGAGTCATGTCTGGCGGGGTTTGGGCCGGAACCTGCCCGGCAGGCTTCGGCCGTCCCCCCGCGGCCTTGCCGTGAAGTCCATGACCGGGGCCGTCCCGGCCAGTGCCGCGAACAGCAGGCCATGCCGCGAATCCGGCGAGGCGCCGCCGTCCCTGCGCGGACAGCGGGAGGCGCGCGGGGCCGCTCGGTGGCGGCACTCGCGCCGGCGGGGCCGTCCTGCCTGGGCGGGTTCCCGTTTCCCGCGCGGCGCGCCGGAAGGCCGGGGGGAACCGGGTGGAGGTTGCGCGTCCCTCCCGCGCAATCGGCGGGAAGCGGACACGGGGGCCTGTTCCGGGAACCAGTACGCGGAGCATGCTCCCGGCGCCGCCGGGGACGGGCGGGGACAGGGCGCGGTCCGGGGCGGGGCGAACCGCCCCGCCGGGCGCGGGGGCGGCGCCGTCATGTGGCGTACGCGGGAGCCGGGAGTATCCCGGACTGGCTGTCGGGTTCCGTCCGCCACTCGGGCCGCGCGGCACGACGTCGGCGCCCGCGGTGCAAGGTCGGCATCGGCCGCGGCCGCCCGATGCCCTCGGGAGCGCGGACAGCCAACGCCGCGGCTGTCCCGGAAGTGACACGTTCCGGCGCCGGAGATCTGGCCGGGGGCCGCAGCGGGGCAGGCACAAGTGAGTGATCCCGGTCCATCGCTGGAAATGGGGCGCGGCAGGCCAGGCGCGGCCCGGCCCTGCCAAGGAGGAGCTGCGGGTCGGCGGCATGCGGCCAGGAGCTTCAGGAGTGATAAGCTCCCCCCAACCGACGCTACGCGTTAGAGGAGGGGCTTCCCGTTCAAGGCGTCTCGGGCCCGCCGGATCCACGTCCCCGCGTATCCTGCGGCCCCGTCCCCCGGGGAGGCCCGGCAGACGGGGCCCCTCCCTCCTGACATTCAAGGCGGCGTCCCAGTCCCCGTCCAGGATCTGCCGCAGTCCACGCAGGCAAATTCCCGTTCGGACGGGCCGGGGGAATCCCTCGCGTGGCCGCGCCGGGAGCGGGTCTTGCCCGGCGGGGGGATCTGGCGTTCACGACCGGCCTCTTCCCCTGTTCCCTCAGCCTGTAACCGGGCATCCGGACGGGCATGCCCCGGCCCCGCCGCCCGCGCTCCTGCCGGAGTTGAGCGCCCTGGCGAGGCCCTGCATGTACAGATCCCCGATCGCCGCCGCGCCGCGGGCCTTGGCCGCCGGCCGCGACGGCCTGTGCAGGAAGTCCTTCACCTGCCGGGCGATCCGGCCGCGCGCCCGCGCGACCCTCCTGCGCTGCCTCTCCCTGTTCCCGCCCCTTCCCGCAGGGCGGGAGCCTCCTCTGCTCCCGGGCGAGCCTCTTCTGAGCCTTCCGGCACGCCCTGGGCGATCCGGCCCGGTTCCCGTCCGAGTCCGCGCAAGGCCCGGGCACGGGGTAATCCGGGCCGGGCACGGTCCCGGTATCGATCGGCTCCTCCCGGGGCGCCTCAGGGAACCCGGACAGGATCGGGGCGAGAAACCGCCCTTCCGGGTCGCATACCACGGAGACCGGCTTCAGACGCCATCCCTCGGGGATCTCCCGTTGCCGTACGATGCGCGCGGCGCCCGGCCCGGGGAGTTCCAGATGCCTTTCGCCCGGGAACGCCATGTTTGTCCCGATGAGGTCCGTGGCATGGCTCGGCCGGCCCCTGTGCCTGCTCTTGCAGTTAGCCGCCCCTGAAAAATCCCATAACCTCTGCATTTTCATCGGTAAATTGGAATCAGGGCAAGTGGCTATGGCATTTTATCCTGGAGGCCGTCGATGCCGCGGATTGATGCGCTCTCGTAAATCAGCCATTGAAAATAATAAACAATATGCAATAGTGATAAAAAAACATTGACATTAGGCGCCCTGGATGATATGATGTGTCCGTCAAGGGATTTATGCCGCATCTAAAAAGGTCGAGGAACGATAAATCATTCTCCACAGATCCCAGGCATGAAGCCGCTCTGCCAGTTCCACGTTGGGTGAAGTGCCTGACCGGCAGAATCCGTTGATCGCGATTTCCAGGGCAATGGGCTGGGATCGGCTGGAACGGCGGTTGTCCCGGTTCCCCAACGCCAGGATCGGGCGTCCAGCGTTGCCTGTACGGCCGATGGCCGGATGATTATTGCCCCGGCGCATGCACCAACGGTGGGAAGACGGTCAATCACGGGAGGGAAACTTGCGTTTCCAGGCGTTCACAGGAAGCCCCCGCTTCCCCCTGTCGCAACCATGTCGCCAGCCCATGATGACGCTTTCCAGGAAGAGGATTCGGAAAGGGAGGATGTGAAATCATCCTCAGGGAGGCGGAGAGGATCAGCTGAGAGGCCGGCAAGGGGAAACTGTCATGGCAGGCAAGACTTTGCAGGAGAAGGGCATAACCTGTCCCGCAGACACGGAGCCGGTTCTGGCAGCCGTGGGACACATGCCAGGAATTGCCAGCTTCCCCGGTATCCGCTTCAGGAAAAAGTTCGGCGCGGAAAGCAAGTCGGCGGAGGCGGAGATTTATCTTGACGGGAAAGCCATGTCTCCCGCTGCCCGTCACTCTGCCGTGGGCGGGCTCAGGGCTGTCGCGAAAACCATCCTCCAGGAACCTGCAGTGGGGCACCCGTGCCGTCTCTGGCATCAGGTGAGATCCAGAACCCTTGAAACCTCCAGAAAAGCCGGCAAACGGGTACGCGGCGGCCGCGGCAGGGTGCGGCATCCGTGAGCCCCGGACCCAGAGCACCGCAAACCAAGGGCTCATAGGAAACACGGGGCCGGAACTGAGGCATCATTTGCGCCTTCCCTGGCCAAGGGGATGATCACGGCGGCAGTCAACCTCAGGAACAACCGTCACGACGGCGGTGCCGCCGGGCCAGCGATAAACCAGACGAGCACGGCCTTCGACGGTTAAGGACCTGGGCATGCTGCTGGCGATCGCGGGCGCAAGGGGCGCCGCGAAGTAGCCGGTGTAAAAATGTCGACCCCTTGCGATCATGTGAAAGAGACGGGCGCAAAAAACAGAGAAGTGGATCAGGGAACTCATTGGCCCATGAGTCGCCGCAGAGCCGATCACTGGACATTTCGAATCCGGTCACAGGCTATGCCGGAATCATCTCAGGGGCACTGCTGGGGATGATTATGATTCATCCCATACTGGCTTCCGCAGGTATTAATCCCCTGAGGTATGCAAGAATCGGATGCGTTCGTCTTTGTGAACCTCCCAAAACGTATGCCGGTCTTAGCCGACGCAAAAGACACGGGTTTATCGGCCTTCCTATCATGGGGGACTGAACCACCCACTCCGTTTTG
>JAITEZ010000176.1 GCA_031281735.1 Deltaproteobacteria bacterium
CAGGCAGGCGGCGGGAAGGGCCGGGACGGGGCGGGAGCCCGGGAGCGGGAAGGGCCGTCGGCAGGCGGGGCGGGAGGCGGGCGGTAATGCGAGCTGGGAATTTTGCCGGTGAGCCGGAACGGCCGGCGGGAGCCGGGGGAGGCGCCAACAGTCTGGCAAGGACGACATGATGAGCCCTGATCAGATGTGGCCTCTTCATCACCACGGGACCATCTACGGCCTTCCCCCGCCGCCGCCCCCCCGCAACCGAAAAGCCACCCACCGGGGAAAACCCGCCGGGGGCCCCGCGGCTTCAGCCGCGGGGGGAGCGACGTTGCGGACATGGCCTGGGCACCAGGGGCTGTCCGATTTCGCCAAATCATGTGATAATTCGAAAATGACGGAAATTACTCGATGGGCGGCGTCAGGAACGGCTTCCACGACATAGGGTGCAGTTTCATTTGGCGTCCGGAGCACAGACGAAACGCTTTGAGAGGAGGCGTGGAAAATCTGTTGAAGGAATAGTTGAAGGTCGTGGCGGCTGAAACCGGCGCCAATGCCGAACTATAGGAAGTCATTCCTGATCGCGTTCACGTTCTCGTGAAACCGGATCCTGGACAGCCGCCGGCACACATCGCGTTTTTTTGAAAGGCGGGAGTCACAAAGCGCTCCGCGAAGGATTTCCTCATTTCCTCAGACCGCCTGCATTGTGGACACGACCGTGTAACTGCGGACGGATAGCTCACATGTCTGAAATAGCCGTCGGGAGATGCGTAGAGGATCAAAAGAGGAAGCGAGGACGCCCAATGCAAGCTTCGCGCATCGAGATGTAACGGGCGGTTTCATCACCTGTGCAGCATCGCTGTAATCATCAGTAATCATCGCACCTCCCTGCACAGGAGGCACTACCCATTGTTCGGGATAAGGTTCGGGATAAGCGTGGATTTCCGCCATCTCTAACGCCGCGGGACGAAGCCGGAAAGGCCGAAGAAACGCGAGCTTCGGAATCAGCCTGATGCAGACGCCATACATGACACAGCGCTCCGCGCCGATCGGGCATACTGGCCGCTTTCCAGAAGCTTGGAACGCGACGTGAGGACCGCTCCCCCCGTCTTCAAAAAAAGTCAAATAGCGCAAGTAGTTCACCTTGCCCGACTGCGGTTGGAAACCTTCGCCGGCCAACCGCCTGGTCATCATGAAAGGGGAATACCAGCGTTTCAGGTCCCGTGAAACCGAGGGGAAGGTGGAAATCCCACGGGGAAACGGGACGCTTTGGGGGATTTTCGCCTGCCTTTCATGGCGGATCGAAGATTCGAGTTCGGAACGGCTTTCGGGCAGGCGCGGTAATCCGCCGCCGTCTCCGTCGATGACCTGGACTAGAAGGGCATGCGGAGGCTTTGGGGCCGGAAAACCATGGATCTGGGACACGGCGATTTCTTGAGAATCCCGGAATGGGGGCGCTTGGAAGGCAATTCCCGGCTCGGGAAGATCGACAGGTTTTTCCTAGCGGCAAGGCTTTTCCCTATTGTCTCTCCGGGCTTCCCGAGCTTCCCTTGTCAGTCCGGGAATGGAGACGCCCGAAAAGCGGCGTCGTCCGCGACAGGGGCGGGTGCGCGGCCAGCGGCATCCACCGAGCCGGGGCGTGGCCCGCGGGGCAGGAGCCATAAGGCCGGTTTCAACCGGCAAGCCCTGCTGATCCCGGAATCCCACGGTTCCAGCAGTGGGGGCACGTCAAAATCCCGCATCTCCTTCCTCGAGGGCGAGTCTGGGCTGATGACCGGACTCCCTCCGCTTCCCGCGGAAGCCAGTCAATCCCGCCAGGCCTGCACGGCGATTGCCGTTGCGCCCGCGCAACGCCCGTCCCGCCTCTCCTGCAGGCGCGCCATGACCTGGGTCCCGTACCCTGATCCGAGTCCCCCGCCCAGTCGTCATCGTCCCTGGCCGTCGGCGCCCGCTTTCATCGCCGCGGGCCCGTCCGCGGCCCCGCGGCGGCAGGCCCGCCGGCCGCCCGTCGTCCTGCCGCCCTCCAGGACTGATTCTGTCAGTGGCCGCACATCGGTCAATGCGCTTCGGTTGCCATCCAGGGGCCGGCCGTTCGAGGCTTCCCGCGGCGCGACGCCTTCAATTCCCGCACATGCCGCCGCCATAACCCAGGCGGGACAGGCAGGATCCTTTCCCGTCCGCCCTGCAAGCCACCCCGTCCCGCCGTCGACCGCCGGGAACCTGTCTGCCGCCGGCGGCCGGCATACGCATTCCCCATTCCAGGGCGGTTCTGCTCCGCGATTGCCGCCTCGCGTCCTCCCGACGGTCGCCCGCGCCGCGGCCTGCGCTCTCGCGGCACGCAGAAGGGGATTACAGGCACCGCGCCCAGGCCGGTTCCGCCGCCTCACCGGGACGGGCGGGATGCCCCGTCCTTCTGGCGGGGTGGGACAGCGCGATCTTCCGGCATCATCTCCCCGGACGTCCCTGGTTCCCGATACGTCTCCCGGCGGCGGATACCGGGGCGCCGCCGCAGGAAGCGGCGGGATACCCCGGCGTCCCGGCGGGCCGTCACCGCCTGCGGGGGAGGCGCACGGCCCCCCCGCAGGAACCTCCGGAGCACGTCTCCGGGGGCAGCGTGGCAGGGACCCGCCGCCGGGCGTCAGGGCGCTGGACCCTTGCATCCGGAGGGAATCCCCGTCCTTCAGGCCGGGGGGGACGTCAGTCTATGAAGAGCCTCCCCTCCGCGAAGGGCAGGTAGCCCTCGGGCATGTCGTCCTTGAGTCCCGTGCCGGTGAGGCGTCTCGCGAGGGCGCTCTCGACCAGATAGGAGAGCCTGCGGACGGCCTCCTCCGGGGAGAGGCCCCCGGGACGGATGTTGGAGATGCAGTTGCGCTCCCCCTCCTGGATCCCGGGGTAGGCCCCGTAGGTGATGTAGGCGCCCAGGGAGTTGGGGGAGCTCAGCCCCGGCCGCTCGCCGATGAGGTTGACGACGAGCCTCGCCTTGAAGGCGTGCGCCGCCTCGTCCGCCGCGGCCACCCTCCCGCGCGTGACGATGCAGCAGGGGGGGAGATCGCCGGGCTTCCAGGCGGCCCGCTCGAAGAACCTGAGAATCAGGCCCGCCGCGGTCTCGGGGACCGCCCGGGCCGAGTGGCCGTCGCAGACGACGAACAGGAGATCCGACCCGGCGCCCCGGAACCTCCCCGCCTCCCCGGCGAGGAGGGCCAGGGAGGCGTCCGACAGCCTGCGCCCCAGATCGGGGCGCGTCAGGTACTCGTCCTTGTCCCTGGCGCGGCTCTCCAAGAGCACGGAGGGGACGCCGCCCCGCGCGAGCTCCTCCCGGACCCTTTCCGGGTCGAAGGGGGCGCGCACCGCGTCCGCGGCCCTGGCGTGATCCAGCTTGAAGGCCAGCCAGTCTCGGGTGGAAAGGCTCACCCCGGCCCTGTCCAGGCCCACCCTGGCGGGGGTGTGCCTCCTGAGCTCGCCGCGCAGGCCCCCGGCCGCTCCCCCGCCACCCGCAGGCGCCGGGACAGCGGGGGGGGCCCCGCCCGCCCTTGCCGCACCGGTTCTCTTCTCAGACATGTCCGCACACCACCGCCAATCCGCGGCCTTGCCGCGTCCGATACCAACATGCAACACGGGCGCGGCCTGCCGCGGGACACCCGGCCCCCGCGCCGCGCCCCCCCGGGGCCCTCCCGCCGCCCCCGCCTCAGAGGCCTGCCAGGAGGAGCCCCGCGGGCCTGTCCCCCCCCGCCCCGGGGAGCAGGGCGCGGTCCGGGGGCACGATGCCGAAGGACTCCAGCCAGCTCTCGAACTCGGGCGCCGGGCGCCTGCCGAACATCCTCCTGACCCAGCAGACGTCGTGGTAGGAGGTGGACTGGTAGTTGAGCATCACGTCGTCCGCCCCGGGGAGCCCCATCACGTAGGTGACGCCGCCCGCGGCAAGCATGCACAGGAGCACGTCCATGTCGTCCTGGTCCGCGCTGATGTGGCAGGTGTAGCAGACGTCCGCGCCCATGGGGAGGCCCAGGATCTTCCCGCAGAAGTGATCCTCCAGCCCCGCGCGGACTATCTCCTTGCCGTTGGCGAGGTACTCGGGGCCCATGAAGCCCAGGACGGTGTTCACGATGAAGGGGGAGAAGGCCCGGCACACCGCGTAGGCCCTGGCCTCCATGGTCTGCTGATCCACCCCGAAGGCGGCGTCCGAGGAGAGGGCCGAGCCCTGGCCGGTCTCAAAGTACATGACGTTCCCGCCGCCCAGGGCGGCGCGGCCCAGGGACAGCGTGGCCTCCCTGGCCTCGGCCAGGAGGGCCAGGTCGAGGCCGAAGCCCCGGTTGGCCTTCTCGGAGCCCGCCACCGACTGGAAGCAGAGATCCACCGGTGCCCCCCGGCGGATGAGCTCCAGGGTGTCCGTCACGTGGGTGAGCACGCAGCTCTGCGTGGGGATGGAATGCCTCTCGATGAGCTCGGAGAGCAGGTGGAGGATCCGGGAGAGGTCGGGGAGCGAGGCCGAGACTGGGTTGACGCCGATCACGGCGTCCCCCGACCCGTAGAGGAGGCCGTCCACGGCGGCGGCCGCTATGCCCCTGGGGTCGTCCGTGGGGTGGTTGGGCTGGATCCGCGACGAGAACCTCCCGGGAAGCCCCAGGGTGTCCCGGAAGGTCGTGACCACGCTCACCTTGGCCGAGGCCGCCGCCAGATCCGCCGCCCGCATGAGCTTGGAGCAGGCCGCCGCCATCTCGGGAGTGACGCCCGCCGCGGTCCTCGCGAAGAAGGCCGCGTCCGCCGCCTCCGAGAGGATGTAGTCCCGGTAGCCGCCCACCGTCATGCCGCTTATCTCCGCGAAGGCCGCCCGGTCGTGGGAGTCGATGATGAGCCGGGTCACCTCGTCCCGCTCGTAGGGGATGAGGGGCTCCTCCAGGAAGCGGGCGAGCGGCACGTCCGCGAGCTCCATCTGGGCCAGCGCCCGCTCCCCGCCGCCGCGGGCGGCCACCCCCGCCAGGAAGTCGCCCGCCCGGGGGGGCGAGGCCAGGGCCATGAGCTCCTTGAGAGGCCTGTGCGCCATGATGTTCCTTTCCGGGGCGGCCGCCCCGCCCCCCTCCCGGCGGAAGGGCCCGGCGCCGCCCCGCGCCGGGCGCGCGGTTCCGGCGCGCCGTCACTTGAAGGTCTCCGGGATCCACATGGCTATGCCCGGGAAGAGCAGGATGAGGACGAGCCCGAGGATCATTATCAGCACGAAGGGGAAGATGGATGCGTAGATGTCCGAGAGCGTCACGCCCTTGGGGGCGAGCGCCTTCATGAGGAAGAGGTTGTAGCCGAAGGGGGGCGACATGTAGGCCACCTGGCAGGTGACGGTGTAGAGGACCCCGTACCAGACCAGGTCGAAGCCCATGGCGCGCACGAGCGGTATGTAGAGCGGCGCCACGATGACCAGCATGGCCGTGTCGTCCAGGACCATGCCCATCAGCAGGAAGGTGACCTGCATGAGGATGAGCACGCCCCAGGGCCCCAGCCCCCACTCCCTCAGGAACAGGTTCTCGACCGCGTGGACGGCCCCCAGGCCGTCGAAGACGGCCGAGAAGCACAGGGCCGACATGAGGATCCACATGAACATGCAGGAGATGGACAGGGTCTGGACCAGGGCCACCTTCAGGACCTTGCGGGTGAGGCGGCGCTTGGCGAGCGCCGCGGCGGTGGCCACCAGCGCCCCCGCGGCCGAGCTCTCGACCAGGCTGGTGACCCCCAGCATGAAGCACCCGGTGACGGAGAAGATTATGACCAGGGGGATGAGGCCCGAGAGGACGAGCTTCCTCTTCTCGGAAGGGGAGATCTCCCGCTCCGCGGCGGGCAGGGCGGGGCCCAGCTCCGGCTGCAGCCGGCAGCGGACGATGATGTAGGCCGCGAGCATGACCGAGTACATGAGGGCGGGGCCGATGCCGGCGAGCCAGAGGCTGTTGATCGGCTGGCGCGCGATCATGCCGTAGAGGATCATCACCACGCTCGGCGGCATCATGATGCCGAGCGAGCTCCCGGCCTGGATGACCCCCGAGACCATCCTCTTGTCGTAGCCGCGCTTGAGCATCTCCGGCATGGCGATGGTGGCCCCCACCGCCATGCCCGCCACGGAGAGCCCGTTCATGGCCGATATCGCCACCATGAGGATCACGGTGCCCAGGGCGAGGCCGCCGCGCAGCCCCCCCATCCACACGTGGAACATCTTGTAGAGATCCCCGGCTATCCCCGACTCGGAGAGGATGTAGCCCATGTAGACGAAGAGCGGCAGCGTGACGATGGGGTACCACCTCATCACGATGATGGTGGCGTTGAAGGCCATCTCCTTGCCGCCGACGCCCCAGATGAGGACGGCCGCCACTGCCCCCACGAAGCCGATGGCCCCGAAGACCCTCTGGCCCGTGAGCATCAGCAGGGCCATGGAGGCGAAGAGTATTACGGCGATGGCCTCGTAGGAGAGGTTTATCGAGAAATCTTCCATGGGGGGGGACCGCTTCTCCCGCCGGCCGACGGCGGGCCGCCGCGCGACTGGCGCCCGGCCAGGGCTGTCACGCGCCCGGCCAGGGGCGCGGGGATTCCCTTCCCGGGGCTCCGAGGCTTCGCGGGCCGCCCCGCCGCCCCGCAGGCGGCACCCCGGGCGAGGGGATGCCGCCTGCCGGGGGACGTGTCGCCTGCACAGGCCGCGCCCGGTCCCCTTCAGAGGAGAGCGCCTGAAGGGGACGGCTCAAGGCGGGGACTGGAGGACGGGCGTGCGGGAAGGGATGTGGAGGGGACGGATCCCGGGCCCGAGCGGGGGGGCGCCGGGAAGGCGCGGCCTGCTTCCGTGCCCCGGGGGCGGCCCGCCCCGGGCGGGGGGGCGCCGTCCCCGGCGGGAGCCCTGGGATCCTGGGGGGCCCGGGCCCGGCACGGCGGCCCCGCGCGGGGCCGGGCCCCCCCGCGGGTCAGGCCGGTGTGACCGCGGGGGCGGGGACGGGGATCTCCCCGGGGGCGGCGGCGGGAACCTCGATGCCGCCCTTCTCCTCGGAGGCCTGCTCCAGGAGGAGCTTCTCGGGAATCGCGGCCTCGAGCTCGATTCCGCGGGTGCGGGCCACGTCCTTGAAGAACTCGGAGAAGGCCTGCAGGATGGTGAGGAGGAGGCCGATGCCGATGATGATCTTCACCGGGGCCATCGGCGGCCCCCAGGCCGTGTTGTTGTGCTGGTTGTAGTGGATGGAGTACGCCGTCGAGGACACGCAGCCGTAGAGGAGGAGCCCGAGGTAGACGATCAGGAAGAAGAAGTTGAAGGTGTCCATGCCCGCCTTCCGCCTCCGGGTCCAGCGCGAGTAGAGGATGTCCATCCGCACGTGGGAGTTCATGAGGAGGGCGAAGGCCCCGCCCAGCGTGAAGTAGATGACCATCGTGAACTGCGCCATCTCGACCCCCCAGACGATCGGCTTGTCGAGGACGAAGCGGGAGAGGGAGGAGACGATGAGTATGCCCATGAGGACGAAGAGGAGGTAGAGCGTGAAGCGCCCCGTCCAGGTGCTGACCTTGTCGACGACGCGAACGTATGTCTTGATGAATCCGGGCATGGCTGGGTCCTCGGCCTGCGCCGGGCGCCTGGCGGCGCCCGGCGGCTGTGTTTCGCTCGGGCGGGGCGGCGGGCCGGGCTAATAGCGGTAGGGCCGCCCGGCCTTCTCCATCTGGGAGGTGTAGTCCTTGAGGATCTGGACCACCCGCGCGCACCGGGGGGAGATCGCGGCGGTCTCGTCCCAGAACTTCTGGGCCTCATCCTCCACCGTCTTCCACTCCGC
The DNA here is from genome assembly GCA_031281735.1 of Deltaproteobacteria bacterium. Taxonomy (GTDB): domain Bacteria; phylum Desulfobacterota; class Desulfarculia; order Adiutricales; family Adiutricaceae; genus JAIRZX01. Next base: position 7,764 of record JAITEZ010000176.1, read on the forward strand.
GTCGGGGATGGTCGTGAGCTGGAGCTTCTTCTCGTTCACGCGGTAGTGCGCCTCGCCCCACCAGTACCAGTGCTGCCGGAAGTAGTGCGAGCTGTCGCACGTGAGCCGGAAGAGGAGCTGCAGGTGCTCGGGGACCTGGTTCCACTTGTCGGTGTTCACGAAGTAGGAGCCTATCCAGGCGCCGCAGACGTTGTTGGTTAGGTAGTACTTGAGGGCGTCGGCCCAGCCCACGGTGTACATCTCGGTGATGGCGCACCAGCAGACCCCGTCGAGGTCGCCCGTGGAGAGGGCCATCTGCACGTCCTCGTAGGGGAGCATGACCGGCACGATGCCGAAGCGGGTCATGAAGCGCCCCCCGCTGGGGAAGGCGTAGAGCTTCTTGCCCTTGAGGTCGGCGAGCGAGTTGATGGGGGTGGTGGTCGCGATGTTGCAGGGGTCCCAGGAGCCGGCGTTGAGCCAGGTCACGCCCCCGATCTCGTCGTAGGCCTCCTTCCAGATCTCGTTCAGGCCCCAGTGCTCGAAGAGGGCGGGCACGTCCAGGGAGTAGCGGGTGGCCAGGGGGAAGTAGGCCCCGAAGATGGCCACGTCCGCCGGGGACGAGATCGAGTCCTCGTCGGACTGGCAGGCGTCGATGGTGCCGTTCTGGACGCTCCGGAAGAGCTCCCCTGCCTGCACCAGCTGGTCGGCGCTGTAGAGCTCGATGACCATCTCGCCGTTGGCCGCCTTGTTGAAGGCCTCTATCTGGGGCTTGATGACGTATTCGGCCAGCGCCGCCCCGGCGTAAGTCTGGAGCCGCCACCTTATCGCGGTCTTGGGCTGCGCGTGCACGAACGGGGCGTTCACCGCGGCGCCCGCCGCCACCGCCGCGCCTCCGAGGCCGGCCTTCTTTATGAACTCGCGTCTCTTCATGGTTGACTGATGCCTCCTCGGGATTGTCTGGAACCCCGTTCTCCGCGCCCTTCCGCCCGGGGCGGTTCCGCCGCCCCGGGCGCTCCCTCCGGCGCCTCGCGGGACGCGGAGGCCCCGGCCGCTCGACTGGCGGCGGCCGGCGCCGTGTGAAGTATGACGATTGACAAGCAAATTCCGTGCCCTTATCAAAGTTGTTATTATATCTATCTAATTATATTTAGATTTAATATTATTTTCTAAAACACGTTTCTTTATCCAAACATACATCTCCCTTCCCGCCGGGATGACGCTTTTCCCGGGCCATTTCCCTAACCCGCCCGATGTCCCGGAGGGCAGGCGGGAGTGCGGAACCGTCCCCCGTCATCCACGGCCACGGCCTTGCCCTTTCCCTCGAATCAGGCGCAAACCCGCCTGAATGCGGACTCCCCGCCCCGCCGCGGGAGGGGCGGGCCCCCCGGACGCTCTTCCGGGAGAGTACGGGGGGCGCCCCGGGCTTGCCGGAAACCGCCCCGCCCCCCGCCCCCGGACGGGGCCCGCCGCCTCCCGGACCCTCCGGAAAACCCTGGCGGGGCATGGCGCGGCCCCGTTTTCTGACAAAGCGGTGCTTTCCGCCGAAGCCCATTCCCACAATAATGTGAGTTTCCTCCGCATGGCCTCTCAAACCTTACTCCGCGCGTTAACCCCCGCGTCGGCACCAGCCATGGAACGTCTGATCACCGGGATGACCCGGCGGGATCTCGGCAGCCAGCCAGGCGGACGGCGGGCCGCAACCTCGGCGGGCGGCGCTGGTGGTTGCCAGTCGTCCCTTGGCTGGACGGGAAGGAAGACAGGGAGAGGGGAA
>JAITEZ010000216.1 GCA_031281735.1 Deltaproteobacteria bacterium
TTTCCCTCTCCTGCCAATGCAAGTCTCGTCCATGCCTGTCCTGCGCAACTTTTCGGTACTGATCCGGAGTGTTTCTTTCCAGGTGCCCTTGAAGGATACCGTTGATCGCGTGCCGGCCCGCATCCGTGATGGAGCCGCATGCCCGATGCCCCGCCCGCGCAGAAGCCTCAAGGCGGCCTCCGCGGACTGTCCCGCGTGTCTCTTCCCCGGCTCCGGGATACGCGTGCCGATCTGCCCTTGTGTATTGCATTTCCTGCAATACACACGGGGGGCATCCGCATTGAGGGCAGGACGGACTTCCTGGTTACGACGGGCCCGCCGGGCGGCTGTCTTTCCACCGGGCCGCGGGTTCCGGCTTTTTAGACCCGCAACATGGGCGACGGATGAGTTTGGCCTGAGGCGCGATCCGGCAGTGCACCTGATTTCCCACATGCCGCACCATCCCGTTTGGCGTGAAGCTTACTCTGCCCTGTTTATGTCAGAGCTCGCTCGTTGTCATGGCTAGATATAAGCTATAAATATTTCAGTTTATATATATGCTATCCATAAACATATGTCAATTCGGAATCGCTGAGTAGACCCCCCAGGCGTCCCTGACGATCGCTCTTCCGCGAAGAGCCCACAACCCCTTCGATACTCTCCAGCTGATCCGGGTCCATCGAGGATATCCTGTGCCTGCGCTAACGACACGTTTTCGGGGTTATTGGGTCTGTGCGACCCATATCGCCCCCCCCTGGCGACAGGTACCATAGCTGCGGTCTTGAATCAGACTGGCAATCAAGGGGAGCCTTGTTATAGCGCGGGCGGGGCACCTGCCTTGTTCCCGAAGGGCACAAACCACCACGAGTCCCCCGGCATCTGTGCCCCGTGGTATTCCGGCAGGCGCCCCGCCCGCATTCCTGGCCCAGAACGGGCCGAATCCTGAAAAACCGTCGCCACGCGGATCCCGGCGGGAGCCGGGCGCGGGTCTATCCACCGCCTCCCCCGGATCCCCCGGCTTCTTCCCCGGATCCGGGGCCTCCCCCGGGTTCACCGTAGCCTGCCCCGGGTTCCCCGGCCCCTCCGGCGCCGCCCCCCGGAACGGGGCCGCCCCGGCCCCCTCCGCGGCCGGCCCGCCTCGCCCTCCTGCGGAAGCCGAGGAAGAACACCGCGAGCATGGCGAGCACGAAAGCGGAGAGCGTCCACTCCACGCCGGACGAGCTGAGCGAGGTGTCCTCGGCGGGGTTGTCCATCCTCTCCATCCTGAGACCCTTGACGCTCTCGGCATCGGACTCCCGATCCTCCGGCCCGTCCGCGGGCCGGGCCTCCCCCGCCTCCGCCGCCGCCTCGGGGGCAGGGCCGGTCCTGGCCGGGTTGGAGTCGAGCTCGGCCCTCCGGAGCCCGAGATCCCTGATGAGATCCAGGCGCTCGGCCACCTGCTCCTCCAGGGGCTTGCGGCCGGCCTCCTCCACGGCGACCCGGAAGCGTTCCACGAGCTCGGGAGCCATGACGCCCGGAAGAGAGACGATGCCCATGACCATCTGGTGGAAGAGGGGGTTGTTGCAGGTGTGGTCGCAGCAGGCGATGCCGCGCTCTATCACGCTCGTGGCGTAGTCCACCGCGAGCCTGCGCCTCGCCTCCTCGGAGGGGCTCCAGTAGCCCTTGCGGGCGGTCTCCAGGAGCCTGCCCGTGATGGACTGGAAGGCCCAGGGGTTCTCGCGGTCCAGGAACCCGGGGAGATCCTCGCCGTACTTGTCCTCTACGTAGACCGCGTAGGTCTGGTCCCAGAGCCTGGGGTCCACGTCCTGGGGGACCGTCACCTGGAAGGCGAAGAGGTACTCCACGAACTTCGCCATCTCGCCCGCCCCGGCGTAGCCCTCGGCCTTCATGCCCTCGATCCACGTGGGGTTGAGGTACCGCGTCCTGGTCTCCTGGCCGATGAGGGTGTCGAGGGGCGTCATGGCGACCCTGCCCGCCGCCCGCTGGTCGGTCACAACGGTGTCCGGTGCCCGCCCCTCGGAAAGCGAGGTGATGGCCATGGCGAGCCCGCCCAGGTACCCGTTGAAGTCGTCGTCGTCCATGATGCCGAACAGGTGCGAGCTCAGCGAGTGCCAGGCGACCTTGGAGCCGGCGAGGTTCAGCTCCAGGGCGTCCCGGGCGGGCTCGCCCCAGAGCTCCGCCCCGTAGGCGTAGCCGGTGTGCTCCCTGAAGGCGAGGGCCACGTCGTTCGGATCCTCCCAGAGCCCGGAGGCCGAGACCGTCTCCGGCACGCGGTTCCCGTAGGCCCCGAGCCGCTCGGAGAAGATCCTGGCCCGGGAGAACCTCCGCGCCTCCCCCTCGGGGAAGCCCCTGGCCATGAGCGCCTCGAGGTTCCTCGCGTCGCCCCGCGCGATGAAGTTCTCCACGTCGTCCTGGAGGGCCGCCTGGCGGATGGCGTTGTCCAGGAATACCGCGCGATCCGGGAAGAGGTCTCGGTAGAGACCGGAGGCGTCTATGGTCACGTCAATCCTGGGCCTCCCGAGGATCCGCCCGGGTATCGGCCGCGTCCCCGTGACCAGCCCCGACGGGGCCCAGACCGGCTCGACGCCTACGAGCGCCAGGACCGTCGACTCGTTCACGCCCTCGTTGCGGAGGGCCTCGACGGCCCATACCACCACCGCCACCTTGTCGGGGTACTCGCCGTGCCCTGCCAGGTAGTCGCGGATTATGCCGTCCGCGGCCAGCTGCCCCAGCCGCCAGGCCTCCCTGGTGGGGAGCCTTCCCGGGGAGATGCCGTAGAAGTTGCGCCCGGTGGGAAGCGCCTCCGGGTTGCGGGCCGGATCGTTGCCCTCCCCCGGCAGGACGCGTCCCCCGGCGAGGCCCTTCACCAGCGCGTCCATCTCCCGCCTGCCTGAGACGGCGAGCCTCTCGCGGGAGTCGCCGACGTCGAGCCCCGGGTTCTCCCTTGACATGACCCCGAGAAGCGAGTCCGCCGCCTCTCCGGAGGGCGGGACGCCGAAGGTGTGGAGGCCGTAGGGCACGTCCGCCGTCTCCAGATACTCGAGATACTCGGAAAGCCTCCTCACGGCCTCCGGGCCGTCCGCCCGCCAGCGGGCGCCCGCGGCGGCGCCGCCGTCCCCGGTGCCGCCGTCCCCGGCCCCGCCGCCTCCGGCCGCGTCGCCCCCGCCGTCCCCGGCAGGCAGGTGGAGATCCTTGTCGAGGGCCAGCTCCCCGACGAGCTCGGCAATCTGGGCGAGGTATCCTTCCGCGGTGTCGGCGTCGTTTCTGACCGCCCCCTCGTAGGAGGCGATGAGCTCCCCGAGCCTCTCGTACTCCTGGTAGGCGCCGGCCGTCACGAGGGGGGGGATGAGGTGATCCACGACTATGGCCCTGCCGCGCCGCTTGGCCTGGAGCCCCTCGGCCACCACGTCCATGTTGTAGGGGTAGAGATCCGGCAGCGTGCCCATCAGGATCTCGCCGGGATCGGAGAGCGAGAGCCCCGACTGCTTGCCGGGCATCCACTCCAGGGTGCCGTGGGTCCCCAGGTGTATCACCGCGTCCGCCTTCCAGACGTGCTCGAGCCACAGGTACAGCGCCAGGTACTGGTGGTGGGGGTAGATCAGGGGGTCATGGTAGAGCTTCACGGGATCGTCCTCGGCCCCCCGCGCCCCCTGCGGCATGATGGCGAGGTTCCCCAGCAGGATTACCGGTAGCACGAGCTTCCCGTCCCTGACCATGATCCCTCCCCCCTCCGGGGGCCCCCACTGGGCCAGGACCTTCTCCCTGTACTCCTCCGGCAGCCCGTCGAAGAGCCGCCTGTACTCCTGGACGGGCCAGAGCACGACGTCGCCCTGCCCTATCATGGCGTCCAGCTCCCCCGGGGCCCATGCCCCGATGTTGCGCCCGCCGCGCAGCACCAGGGACTTCACCCGCTCCTCGTCCAGGGGGGGATCGAGCTCCACAGAGTAGCCCTCGGCGGCTAGCCTCCCGGCTATCCCCGCGATGCTCCGGAAGACGTTCAGGAACGCCGCCCCGATGCTCTGCTTGCCGCGGGAGTTGTTGTAGTAGAGGAGGGCCACGCGCCTTTCGGCCGGGGGCTTCCGGCCGAGCTCCAGATGCCTCCTGATGCGCCTGGCCATGTGCCTGGCCTCGGCCTCCAGGGCGCCGTAGCGGAAGACCAGGGAGCCCCCGGGGGTGGCCTCCTCGACCTTGCCCATCACGACGTTGGGCTCCGCGACGCCCGAGGTCTCGGGGTTGTCGAGGTTCCAGACGACGTCGAGGGCCGGGATCCCCCGCGGGCTCTCCCGCCACTCCTCGATGGTCTGGGTGTAGAGGTTGATCGCGTTGAAGACCGGCACGCCCAGATCGTCCAGCGCCTCCCGCATCCCCTCGGCGTAGGAGAGGTAGAACTTCAGGGAGAAGCTCGCGACCGCGTCCACCCTGGCCTTCCGGTTCCCGTCCATGAGGATCCGCTCCAGCACCGGCAGATCCGACCCGAAGGCGGGCATGACGTTCAGGCCCTCCCCCTCCATGGCGCGGACGATCCCGCCCACCGCGTCCCGCTGCTGCTCGGCCAGGAACGCCTCGAAGAACATGAGGGCCACCCACGGCGCGCCTTCGGAGAAGGAGGGGGTCGTCCGGTACCACTCCACGTACCCCTCGGCCGTCGGGAAGGTGCCGTCGCCCGGCGCGCCGGGGTGATACACGCCCAGGGCGGGGAGCTCCTCCCTGGGGCCGTAGGCGAGGCCCGGCACGGCTCGCAGGCTCAGGAGCCTGCGCACGGCGTTGGCCACGTTCGCGGGCGTGAGCTGGTAGAAGTAGTCGTAGGCTACCCCGTCGAACACGAACCCCTCCGCCCTGAGCCTCTCGTCGTCCGCGGATCCCCTGAGGGCGTAGACCTCCCTCCCGGCGAGGAGCGACCGGTCGCGCACCCAGGCTGAGTTCCTGTCGTCCATGACGTCCACGGCTATCACGGAGCTCCCCTCGGCGAAGGCGGCGTTCTCGGCGCTGCCCTCCAGCTCCGAGAGGCAGAAGGCCCTGACCGTCACCCCCGGGGCGAACTCCACCCCGTCTATGCCCCTGTGGACGATGAGGCTGTCGGTGTCGGCGACGATGAGCGTTACGTCCTCCGCGTGCAGGGCCTGCGCCGAGAGCGCGATCAGGGAGACGGAGAGGGCGGCCAGGACGCGCGGCGGCCGCGCGGGTGCGTCGGCCCCGGCGCAGCGCCCCGCCCGGCCGTCCCCGCATCCCGCCGCCGGCACCCCCCGCGGGTCGTCTCGCATGGCTTCCCTCACCGGTCCCCCCGTCCCGTGCCCTTTGCTCCCGGCTCTCCCGGCTTTTCCCAATCTTCACGCTCCCCCCGCCTGAACCCCGCGGGGATCCGCCGGGGAACGGCATGGAGGCCCTCCCGCCGCCGGACATGTCCGTCTCCCGTGAGCCGTCGGCTTCCGGCGGGTCACGGGCGGCCCTCCGCATGCCGGGCAACCATCCTCTCGGCCCGGGGCGCCCACGGCTTACGGGTCCGCCAGCGGCAGTCGCGGAAGCTCGGAAATCCTCAATAACGAACACCATAAACAAAAATGCTAAAATTAGCAAATCATCATGCGGCCCGGGAACGGGAACCCGGCAGGCGGGCCGTCGCCGCGCCCTCGTAGGGCCCCCCAGCCTGCCTCCGGGGCGCCCGCTGCCGAACCGCTCACTACGGGAAACCGCGGAGGATCCGGGGAAACCGCAAGGGCCCGGAATCCCAAGTCTTGCTATTGCCAGGCATCAGCGCTGAAAGGCGGCAAATCACCGCGCGGCTGGCTGCAAAAGGCAAAGCCGGCAGTCAGCGTTGCCCCGGCCGCCGGGCACCGCCCCGCAGGCCCCGGCGGCAGGCCCGCCTGGGCCCGCCGCCGGGGCCCCTCCTCGGGAGGGGGACGGGGCCCCCGCCCCCCCGCCCCGGCGG
>JAITEZ010000255.1 GCA_031281735.1 Deltaproteobacteria bacterium
CTCTCCGAGTGGTTCGGGGCGGCGCTCAAGTCCCAGGGCCTCCCCCCCGCCCGCTCCGAGCCGCGGGGGACGCTCCCCTGCGGCCCCGAGTCCGCCGACTCGGCGCTCGCCGCCGTCCGCGAGACCATGGAAGGCTGGCGGGCGGCCGAGGAGGGGGCCCCGGGCCGCTACGCGCGGGTGAGGAACGCCCTCATGGCCATGGAGGCGGCGCTCCTGAAGGCCCGGAAGCTCCTGCCGGCCTTCCGGGAGATGTGCGCGGGCTTCAGCCAGGAGGCCCACGCCAAGTACCTCGCCGCCCTGAACTGCCGGGACCGGGTGGAGGAGATCCTGCGGCCCTGCCGCGCCGGGGATGGGGGGGGCACGGACGGGCCGGGGCGCCCCCGCCGGGACGGCCGCCGGGTCGGCCCGGAGGATTTCGGGGACGGCCTGGACGAGGAGGGCGGGGATCCCGTGGGCGAGGGCGCCGGGGCGGAGGAGGGGGCGGAAGGCCCCGACGCCGATGACATGGAGGATGCGCCCGGCCTCCCCGGGGGCCCGGACGCGCCCGCGCTCACCGCCTACACCGCCTCGCTCCGGGAGGCCCTGGCCGAGGCCCGGTCCGTCCGCGAGGCGCGGGAGCGCTGGCTCCGGGAGGTGGAGGATCATCTACTGGAGATCGAGAACTGCACCGCCGCCCTGGGGCGCGAGCGCGCGGCGGCACCGGAGGCGGGGACGGATCACGGGCGGGGCGCCGGGGTCGGCCCCGGCGGGTCCGCCGGGCGCGACGGCCGCGTCCCGCCCGGCGGTGGCGGGCGGCGGGAAGGGACGGCCGGTCTCGCCGACCTGGACGACCCGGACTGGGAGGGAGATCCCGGCCCCGCCGGGGAGCCCTTCGGCGCCCCCGGCGCCTACGTGCCCTCCGGGGTCTCCCGCTGGGCGGCGGCGATGCGGTCGCTTTCCGCGCGGGCGGCGTCCTTCGAGAGGAGGCACGAGGAGCTGGCCAGGGGGGGCATCGCGGCCGAGCGCAAGCTCAAGGGGGCGCTGAACATACTCACGGCGGCCGAGCGGCGCTTCTCGGGGGAGAGGAGCATCGCCTTCCGGGACGGGGCGGAGGCCCTGGGGGCCTCGGTGGAGTCGCTCCTGGCCGCGGTGCTCCGGAGCCGCGGGCAGCTTGCCTCCTTCTGGAGGGCGTCCCCCGCCCTGGTGGGGCGGCCCGCGTTCCTGGAGAAGATCTACCTTTCGGCCGCCGTGAACCTGGGCCTCGCCCAGGGGATACTCGAGGAGACCAGGCACCGGCTCGACTCCGCCACGCGGAGGCTGTCCGCCACCCGCAAGATCCGCCGCGAGGCCGAGGAGTTCCTGGCCGCGCGGGGCGCCAGCCGCGAGGCCAGGGAGCGGCTCTGGCAGGCCGACCGGGCCCTGAACGTCCTCAAGGCCTCCGTGCGGGGGCTCCTGGAGTCTGAGCGCCTCCGGGCCGAGGGGGCGCGCCTCAAGGCCGAGGGCCGGAGGCTCAAGGCCCGCCTGGCCGAGGCCGAGGACGGCCTGGGCCGCGCCGAGCGGGATAGGCTCCGCGTCGAGGAGGAGCTCCTGCGCTCCGAGGGGGAGCGGGTTCGGGCCGAGGAGGAGCTCGCCCGCTCTGAGGAGGAGAGGGTCCGGGCCCGGGAGGAGCGCTCCCGGCTGGAGCTGGAGCGCCTGCGTTTCGAGGGGGAGATCGCCCGCTCCGGGGAGGAGCGAGCCCGGATCGAGGAGGAGCGGGCGCGCTTCGAGGAGGAGCGGGTGCGCCTGGAGGGCGAGCGCGTCCGGCTGGAGGAGGAGACCCGCCAGGCCAGGGAGGAGCTCGCCCGCGCCGAGGACGGCCGGGAGCGCGCCGAGCGTGAGGCCGAGAGCGGGCGGCGGGAGGCCCGCCAGGCCCAGGAGGAGTGGAGGCGGGACCGCGAGGCTGGCGAGCGGGAGCTGGCCAGCGAGCGAGAGGCCAGGCAGGAGCGGGAGGCGGGCCTGCGGGAGGCCGAGGCCCGGCTCGCGGCCGTGGCTGCGGAGCGGGAGCGGCTCTCGGCGGAGCTCGCTGACGCCCAGCGCAATCTCTCCGAGTCCGGGGAGGTGAAGGCCCAGCTGGTGAAGCTTGTCTCCCGGGCCCGCGAGGCCCTGAGGAGCCAGGCGGGGGAGCGCCGGGCCGTCCAGGAGGAGCTGGCCGACCTCAAGAGGACGCTCGATCCCTTGCGCCGCAAGCACCGCAGGCTCTCCGAGCTCTTCGGGGAGGGCCGCCGGAGGCTCAAGGCCGTCGAGGCCGAGCTCCGGGAGAGGACGGCGGAGGCGGAGGCCGCCCGCGCCGAGCTCGCCGGGCTCGCGGAGGCCGGCTCCCGCCGCGAGGCCGAGTTCAGGCTCCGCGAGGAGGAGTACCGGCGCCAGGAGGCGGAGCTCGGGCGTCTGGAGGCCGAGCGGGCGGGGTACCTCGACCGGCTCCAGGGGCTCTCGGCGGACATCGCCCGGGCCGAGGCCGAGCGCGACCAGCTCTCCCAGCGCCAGAGGGAGCTCTCGGCGCACCTGGAGGAGCTCAAGGCCCGGGAGGCGGCGCTGGCCCTTAAGCTCGCGGGCAAGGAGGAGGAGCTCAAGGAGGCGAGCCGCACCCGGATGCAGCTCGGCGAGCTCATCTCCCAGGCCCAGCTCCACCTGGACCGGGTCTCCCGCGCCCACAACGCGCTCCGGAACTCCTGGCGCCGCCGCGGGGCCCAGCTCGCGCAGGCCGGTCTCGAGCGGGACGATCTGCGGCTCCGGCTCGACCGCCGCAGCGGCGAGCTCGTGGAGGGGGCGCAGAGGCTCCAGGAGGCCAAGGCCGAGCTGGGCGAGGCCGCCGCCCGCCGCGCGGAGCTGGAGCGCGAGCGCGACGGGCTTCTCGCCGCCATCGAGGAGGCCCGGCTCGCGGCCCAGTCCTCCGCGGAGAACGAGGACCGGCTCGCCCGCGAGCTGGAGGCGCTCAAGGCCTCCGCCGCCCTGGGCGGGGAGGGGGATCTCGCGCCCCTTGTGGAGATCCTGGGCATCGCCCTCTGGCGGAGCGGGCTGGAGATCCAGAAGGGCAGGGAAAGGACGCTAGCCGCCCTCGAGGATCAGCGCCTGGCCTCCGGCGCGCGCGAGGCCGGGCTACGGGTGGAGATGGCCTCCCGCGAGCTCGGGCACATGGAGGAGACGGAGCGGCAGGTTCGCGAGATGGAGGAGATGCGGGCCGAGAACGCCCGGCTCGCGGCCGAGATCGCCGCCCTGCCGCGCCCGGGGCCCGGGGCCGCAGCCGCGGCCGAGGTGCCCCTCGAGCCGCTGGAGATAGCCATCCCCGGCGAGGCGGGGGGGGACGCCGGCTGGGGGGAGGGCGACGGCCCCCACGCCGGGGACTACGGGGACAGGCTCTGGCTGGCCCGCGAGCTCGCGGCGGCCTTCCTCACGGCGGAGTTCCGCCGGGCGAGGCTCAAGGAGAGGTTCGCCGAGTTCCGCCGCCGCGAGGCCGAGCGCCGCGCGGGGGACGAGTCCGCCCGGGCGGAGCTCAAGGGCCTCATGGAGGAGAAGGACAGGGCGCTCGAGGAGCACAAGGCCCGGGTCGCGCAGCTGGTCCCCCTGGTGGAGTTCTTCCTGGAGGAGGGGAGGGTCCTCTGGTGCGGCCAGGGCGTGGCGAGGGACGGCCGCGAGGCCCTCGTCTACTTCCTCCTGGAGGAGAACCGCCGCCTGGCCGCCGAGGTGGAGGAGCTCTCCGCCGAGCGCCAGGAGGCCGCCGCCTCCCGCCGGGCGCTGACCGCGCTCACCGAGTCCATGAAGGAGCGGCTGGCCACCCTGAGGCCCCTGCTGGAGTTCCTGGCCTCCGCCTTCCAGGAGAACACGCTCGCCCTCGCCAGGGCCTACGCGCACCGGGACGGGCTGGCCCGGGAGGCATCCCGGCTCCGCGAGCAGGGCGAGGCCCGCAGGATGGAGGCGGAAGCGGCGCAGACGCCCCCCTTCCCGGAGGGCATGGGGGAGGCGGCGGCGGGCGAGCTCAGCCGGCTCCGCACCGAGGGGGCGCGCCTGGCCCGGGAAAACGAGCAACTCTCCTCCACGGCCGAGCGCCAGCGCGAGGAGCTCGCCACGCTCAGGATCGAGGCGGCCAGGCTCGCGGGCGAGATGGCCGGGCTCGCCGAGGAGAGGGCCGGGCTCGCCGAGGAGAGGGCCCGGCTGGAGAGGGAGATGGAGAGGCTCTCGGGCGAGATCGCGATCCAGGAGGCCAGGGCCGAGCAGGCCTCGCGGGAGCTCGCCGAGTACCGGGAGGTTCCGCCGTCCGACGGCCGGGTGGAGACCGCCTGGGCGGCCCTCAACTACCTGGGCGCCCGGGCCGGGGACGCCGTCTCCCGCCTGGAGAGCCAGCTAGCTGCCCGTGCCCGGGAGATCGAGGAGACCTTCGCCGAGCTCCAGCGCCGGGGCGAGCGCATCAAGGAGCTCGAGCGCCGCCAGGACCGGCTTTCCCTCATGTACTGGATAATGATCACACTGGCCTCGCGGGGCCTCACCCTGGGCCTCCCCGGCGGGACGCCGGAGGGGCGGGGAGGGGACGGCCCCGGCGGCGGGGATTCCGGCGAGGGCGGCGGCTCCGGCGGAGCGGATCCCGGCGCGGGAGGCTCCCCGGACGGCGGGGAGCCCGGCGCGGAGGGCGTCCCGGGCGGCGGGGCCCCCGGCGCGGGAGGCGTCCTGGGCGGCGGGGCCCCCGGCCTCGCGGGCGCCCTGTCCGGTGAGGCGGCGGCCGCGCCGTCCCGCTCCCGTGTTCCCTCGCCCGAGACCGCGACCCACGGCGGCATCCTCTCGCGCGTCTTCCTGAAGTCCCTGCGGGACGCGGCCAAGCGCAGCCTCTTCTCGCTGGTGGTCTCGGGGGGCATCGCGGTGGGCGCCGCCGCTCAGGCGGGCGCGGACGACTGGAAGCTCCCCCCCTCCGATTCCCCCGCGGGGCCCGATGCCCTGCGGAGGCAGGGCTTCTCGCCCTTCCACGGCGTCCGGGGGGGGATCCAGGGCCCCCCGCCCGTCCTCCGGCCCGAGCCGGCCCGGAGCATCCCGGTCATCGCCACCAAGATGCGCTCCGCCACCCTGGGGCGCACGCTCGATCTGGGGTTCCTGCCGCCCATGGAGCGGGACGTCACCGAGCGGGAGGCCGAGGAGCTGGCCCGCGAGGTGCTCCGCCGCCAGGCCGGGGGCATGGGGCTCGATCTGGAGGGCTGGGTGGGGCTGGCCCGGGAGGCCGTGCCCGAAGGGTGGACCGTGTACCTCCCCGATCTGGAGGGCCCCGCCGGGGCCCTGAGGCTCCTGCGGCCCCGGCTCCCGCGGGTGGCCGAGGCGCTCGGGAAGGCCGGCGGAGAGACGCCGGACTGGGCATGGCCCCTGGCCGTCCAGGGCGCGGCCGCCCTGAAGCCCGGCGAGGGGCAGTTCTGGGAGAGGCTCTTCGGGGACTTCCTGCGGCAGACCGGCGCCCCCGCCGAGGCGGCCATGGGCACGGTCTTCCACCTCTCCCGCCGGGACCGGCTGGCCGTCCCGGTGGTGGAATTCGTGGGGGTGATGTCGCCCGTCCGGGAGGTGGAGGCCATGCCACACCGCAGGCTCGTGGAGTTCCTGGCCCCCCACCTGCGCGCGGCGTGGAACGCCGCCCGGGGCTGCCCGGGAAGCGGCCCCTCCCCGGCCCAGGCCCGCAGGCTCGCCTCGGATCTCTACCACGCCTCCCGGATCTTCCGCATCCCCCTCACCTTCCTGAGTTCCGCCGCCTGCACCGACTGGACGCGGGGCGGCCTCTGGCCCTCCACCGTCCAGGTCTATGCGGGGGCCCTGGCCGTGGCGGGCCTGGTCTCGCGCTCGACCCGCTCCTGGGATCCCTCCTCGCGGCACATCTGCGATCTGGACGAGATAGCCCCCGTCTACGCCGCCGCCGCCCGGAGCGCGGAGGAACTCCTGCGCGAGCGGGAGGCGCTCGCCAGATCCGCCGCCGCCGCAGGCACCGGCACCTGCTAGCCCGGGGTTCCGGCCGGGCTGCGGGGCGCCCTCCCGCCCTTCCCCCCGCGGGGCCCGCGCGAGACCCGCAACCACCGACACCCCCCGCCGGCCCGCGCGCCGCCCGCGCCCCCGGCGCCACGCCGCACAGGAAGCCGCGATGACCCAGGACCCAGCACCGTTCTCGACACTCGCCATCGGTTCCTTCCCTTTCCCCGAGCCGCCGGGGGCGCTGGACCTCATGGAGGGGAGGGTGGACATCCCCGCCGCCCCCCAGCTGGTGCGCCTCTCCCCCTGGGAGGACATGCTGCTCGGGGCCGCGGACGGCATCTTCTTCGTTGAGGCCGACGGGGAGGCCCGGACCCTGTCCGTCCCCGCCGCGGGCCGCGAGGAGAGCCTCGCCCGCTTCTACGAGGCCTACTACTCCGGCGACTACTCCTTCCTGGCCAGATCGCCGCGGGCCTCGGGCGGGTGGGACGCCTTCCTCGGGAGGGCCCGGGAAAGCCCCGCCTTCGGCAGGACCCACCTCAAGACCCAGGTGGTGGGACCCCTGACCTTCGGGCAGTCGGTCAAGGTGGAGGGCGGCTTCAGCCTGGTGGACGACCCCGGGCTCCTGGAGGCGGCCTCCGCCGCCCTCGGCGCCAAGATCGCCTGGGAGGCCGCGGCCATCCGGGGCCTCGGGCGCGCGGCCGTGGCCTTCCTGGACGAGCCGGGGCTCTCTGGCTACGGGTCGGCCTTCTCCACCCTGTCCGCCGAGACCGTGCTGGGATCCCTGAACGCCGCCGCCGCGGCCGCCCGGTCCCTGGGCCCGGTGCTCGTGGGCCTCCACGTCTGCGGCAACACGGACTGGGGCCTCATGACCCGCGCCGACATCGATGTCCTGAACTGCGACTCCTACGGCTACCTGGAGTCCGTGTCCCTCTACCCCAGGGAGCTCCAGGCCTTCCTCGAGAGGGGGGGGCGCGTCGCCTGGGGCCTCGTGCCCGCCCAGGGCTTCGAGGCCGGCACCAGCCCCGGCTGCCTGGCGGCGCGTCTCGCCGAGGGGCTGGGCCTCCTCGCGCGGCGCGGGGTGGATCCCGCCCTCCTAGCCTCCCGCTCCCTCCTCACGACCTCCTGCGGCCTGGGGAGCCTCTCCGAGGCCCACGCGGCGGAGGCTGTGGGGCTCTTCCCGCGGGTGCAGGAGGAGCTGCGCGGGAGGTTCCTGTGACCCCCGCCCGCCCCGCGGCTCAACCCACCACCGCCGGCGCCAGCCGTACCCTTCCAGCCAGCCATGAGCCAGAGAACCAGAGATCCTGAGACCGACGAGACGACTCCCGGCCGGGACGCCTGCCTCAGCGAGGCCGCCGGCGGCCCGGGCCGCCCCCCGCGCGGCCAGGCGGCCCCCGGCGGGGCCGGGGGGGCCGGAAGGCCTGGGGCCCGCAGGGGCGCCAGGGCCTCCGGTAAAGGGAGGGCGGCCGCCGGGCCGCGGGGCGGCAGGGGCGCGGGCGGGCGCAGGGCCACCCGCGCCCCGGAGCGGCAGGTGCCCGTCCTGCCCCCGGAGCTCCCCGCCCTGGCCGCCGTCTTCCTCGCGGTGCTGACGCTCCTGGCCCTGGTGTCCCACACCCCAGGCGAGGAGTCCGCGGCCGCCGGCCCCGAGGGCATCCGCAACCACCTGGGCCTCCTGGGGGCGCACGTCTCGGCGCTCCTGGTGCGCCTTTTCGGGATGGCCGCCTTCTGGCCGGTCCCGGCGCTCCTGCTCTACCCCTTCTACCGGCTCACCGCCCGCGGCCGCGAGGTCACCCTCCCCGCCGCGGCGAGCGGGATCGTGCTCTTCGTGTTCTCGCTCCTGGCGCTGGGCTCCACGCTCTTCCCCGACCGCATGCCCTTCCCCTGGCCCGCCTCCGGCGCCGCCGGGGGCGGGGCCCTGGGGAGCCTCCTGGCCGGCGGCATGACGCGGCTGGCGGGCAGGGTGGGGACCCTCGCCGTCCTCCCCGCGCTTCTCCTGTCCGGCTTCATGCTCTTCACCGGCATCCCCCCCGGCGCCCTGGGGCGGCTGCTCGTGCGCCCCGGTGGAGGGGCGGGCGAGGAGGCGTCCGGGGACGCCCGGGGGGAGCCGCCGCGGCTGGTCCTGCGCGGCAGGGCGGGCCGCCCGGAGGGGGCCGGGGACGTCCCTGGCCGCGGCGGGGCGGGTGCCGGCGAGGGCCTCCCGGAGGGGGAGGGGGGCCGGGATCCGGACGGCCGCGAGGCGGCCGGCCGGCAGGAGGAGAGGCGGGAGGCGGAGAGGCTCGACCGCGGGGCCAGGCAGGCCGCGGCGGGCGGCCAGGACGCCCTCGCGGCCGGCCTGGAGGCGGATCCGGACGGCCCGGGGGCCGCCCCCGGCGGCGGCCGGGGCCGTCCCGCGCCGCGCGAAGAGCTGAAGATCCGGCAGAGGCCCAGGCCCGCGGGGGGCGACGGCTCCGCCGCCAGGGGCCCCTACCGGCTCCCCTCGACGGATCTCCTGGATCCGCCCCCCGAGGCGCCGGAGGGCGGGATCCTCCTGAGCCGCGAGGAGCTCATGGCCAACGCGGCGAAGCTGGAGACCAAGCTCCTGGAGTTCGGGGTGGAGGGGAAGGTTCTGGAGGTGGCGGGCGGCCCCGTCATCACCATGTACGAGTACACGCCGGCCCCGGGGATAAAGATCTCCAAGGTGGAGGGGCTCTCGAACGATCTCACCATGGCCATGCGGGCCGAGTCCATCCGGGTGGTGGCCCCCATCCCCGGCAAGAACGCCATCGGCATCGAGCTGCCCAACGCCCGCCGGTCCGTGGTGAGCCTGCGCGAGCTGGTGGAGAGCCGGGAGTTCCGGGAGCTCGAGTCGCCGCTCTCGCTGGTCCTCGGCGTCGACATCACGGGCGGGCCGGTCGTTACCGATCTGGGGCGGATGCCGCACCTGCTGATCGCCGGGGCCACGGGGAGCGGGAAGTCGGTGGGCCTCGACTGCATGATCATGAGCATCCTCTACAAGGCCGGCCCCGACCGGGTGCGCTTCCTCATGATCGACCCCAAGTGCGTGGAGCTCGCGCTCTACCGCGACCTGCCGCACCTCATCCATCCCGTGCTGACCGACCCCGCCGAGGCCACCACGGCCCTCAAGTGGGCGGTCTGCGAGATGGACGCCCGCTACCGGCTGATGGCCGAGAGGGGGGTGAGGAACATACAGGGCTACAACGACCTGGCGGCCCGCGGGGGGGCGGGCGACCCCGCGGGCGGCCCGCCCGGCACGCTGCCCTACCTGGTCATCATCATCGACGAGCTGAGCGACCTCATGCTCACCTCCCCCAAGGAGGTGGAGGTCTCCATCATGCGCCTCTGCGCCAAGGCCAGGGCCTCGGGCATCCATCTCATCCTCGCCACCCAGCGCCCCTCGGTGGACGTGCTGACTGGCGTCATCAAGGCGAACCTGCCCACCCGGATCTCCTTCCAGGTGGCGACGCGGTTCGACTCGCGCACCATCCTGGACCAGACAGGGGCCGAGCAGCTCCTGGGCAAGGGCGACATGCTCTTCATGCCGCCGGGCACGTCCCGCGTGCG